>JAGVYR010000025.1 GCA_018303185.1 Candidatus Woesearchaeota archaeon
GACTATTACGACCCTGACCTGTACGATTTAATGATAGACACCACTGAGATGGCAGTTGAAGAAGCCATAGGCGCTGTTGAGGATTTTGTGAAAGGGGAGATTTAGGATTCTATCAGAAACCTTTATATATAAAGCGCTGTCGCTAAATTCCTGAAATGCCAATCAAGGAAAACGACTTTGTGGAGATTGAATATACGGGAAGATTAAAAGAAAGCAATGCCATTTTTGACACTACAGATGAGAAGCTGGCAAAAGACAGCGGAGTCTTTGACGAAAATACTGAATACGGCCCTGTTATTGTCTGCGTGGGCAAAGGGCAGGTTTTGAAAGGTATAGATGCTGCTTTGGTTGGGAAGGAAGCTGGAAGCTTTAAGGTTGAGCTTAAGCCGGAGAATGCTTTCGGCAACAAGGACGGCAAGATGATACAGCTCCTGCCAGCAAACAAGTTCAGGAAGCAGGGCATACAGCCAATGCCGGGCCTGCAGGTAAACATTGACGGGATTCTTGGCACTATAAAGACGGTTTCAGGCGGAAGGATTATGGTGGATTTTAACCATCCTCTGGCTGGAAGGGCGCTTAACTATGAAATCAAGGCGAACAGGGCAGTGGAAGATGACGCTGAGAAGGTAAAAGCAATGCTGAAGATGCAGTTTGGCCTTAAGGCAGAGAGCGTCAATGTAGAAGCTGGCAAGGCTTCTGTTGAAGTTAAGAGCGAAATAAGGAAGGAAATACAGAAAAGCATGATTGAAAAGGTCAAAGAGGCAGTGAAAAACGTGAAAGAAGTGGAATTTAGCACTGTCAAGGTAAAAAAATAAATAATTTTAAATATAAGCTTCTCAATTTATTGACCAGTGTCTGGCGCTCTATGGAAATCAAGGAGAATTCTGGGGATATGGGAAATTATGAAAACATAGATGCCGAGCTTGAGCAGATGCTCGCAAGGCAGAAAGCCACTATAAAGGTAATAGGGGCCGGCGGCTCCGGCAATAACACTATACAGAGGATTTCTGAAGTAGGCATTGTGGGGGCTGAAACAATTGCAATCAATACAGATGCGCAAGATTTGCTCTACACCACTTCAAACAAGAAAATTCTAATCGGAAGAGAGACTACAAGAGGCATGGGCGCAGGCTCAGACCCCAGAATGGGCGAGGAGGCAGCAAGGGAGAATGAGGCTGACATCAAAAAAGCGCTTCAAGGCGCGGACATGGTGTTCATCACATGCGGGCTTGGAGGGGGCACAGGCACGGGAAGCGCTCCTGTCATAGCTGAAGTTTCAAAGAAGCTTGGCTGCCTGACTGTGGGCGTTGTAACACTGCCGTTTTCTATGGAAGGAAACAGAAGGTTTGAGAACGCAATCATAGGGCTTGAGAGGCTGGAGAAGACTGTGGACACACTAATTGTCATCCCTAATGACAAGCTGCTTGAGCTTGCTCCGGATTTGCCACTCCATACTGCTTTCAAGGTTGCTGATGAGATACTTACGAATGCTGTAAAGGGCATTGCAGAGCTGATTACCAAGACAGGGCTTGTGAACCTTGATTTTGCAGACATAAGGGCTGTGATGAAAGAAGGCGGTGTAGCATTAATCGGAGTCGGAGAAAGCGACACTGCAAACAGGGCTCAGGAGGCAGTTGAAAAGGCCATTAATAATCCGTTGCTTGATGCGGATATTTCAGGGGCCAACGGGGCTTTGATAAATGTTGTCGGCGGAGAGGATATGACTTTGGATGAGGCAAGGAAAGTGGTTGAAACAATAAGCAACAGGCTTGACCCTGACGCAAGAATCATCTGGGGTGCGCAGATTTATAAGGACATGAACAGCACCATAAGGACTATGCTCATTGTTACAGGGGTAAAAAGCACGCAGATTACCGGAGCATCCAACAGGGCAGGAGTAAAA
The DNA here is from genome assembly GCA_018303185.1 of Candidatus Woesearchaeota archaeon. Classification (GTDB taxonomy): domain Archaea; phylum Nanobdellota; class Nanobdellia; order Woesearchaeales; family GW2011-AR4; genus JAGVYR01. The sequence goes on from JAGVYR010000025.1 coordinate 1,904, forward strand.
AAGAAAAAAGAAGTCGAATCCGAATTGGGAATCGAGTTCATGGATTAAGATGGAATACGAGCGCACAAAGATGGGGAAAGTGAAGATGTTTCTTAGCGAGTGCAGGCGCGTTTTAAGGGTTACAAGAAGGCCCGATTCCACAGAGTTCAAGATAATAGTCAAGGCTTCGGGGCTGGGAATGATAGTCATAGGGCTTATCGGCTTTCTGATAACGATGGCCAAGCTGATATTTGTGCAGTAACAGGCTTCGGTGAAAATCTCACTTCGTTCGGCTGGTGCCTGCTCGCCTTCATGAGCTTTTCACTCGCCTGACATCCCGCAGGGGGCAACCCCTGTCAGGCTTGATGAGCCATAGACAGGGCTCGCACATTGGCACCAGCTACATTTTCACCGAAGCCTCAGTAACAAAAACATTTATAAACAGGCATTTTATCCCACTATATGTTCTAATATTGTTCCTCGAAAAAAACGGGAGTAGTTAGGAAAACAAAATGGATGAACCGCATCAGGAAGAGCCAAAGAAGGAAGAAGGCAGCAAGATATTTGCGTTAAGAACGACGGCAAACAGGGAAGACCAGGTAATGGACTTCGTGTCCAGCAATGCCAAGAAAAGAGGCCTTGAAGTGTATGCAGTAATAAGGCCGCACGGAATGCGCGGATACATATTCCTTGAAGCGGGAAGCAAGGCAGATGCCGAGCAGGCAGCTTTCAATGTTCCCTACGCAAGAGGCATACTTGACAAGCCGGTTGAATACGCAGAGATTGAGCACATGCTTGAGCAGGTTAAGCAGGAAGTAAATATCCAGAAAGGGGACATCTGCGAAATCATCTCAGGGCCTTTCAAGAGAGAAAAGGCAAAGGTCACAAGGGTTGACAAGACAAAGGAAGATGTTGTTGTTGAGCTGCTTGAGGCTGCTGTCCCGATTCCAATAACAGTGAAGCTTGACGCGGTTAAAGTGATAAGAAGGGATACAGAGGATGAAAAGGAAGAATAACGCAAATTCGCTATACTTGTGAACAGCGAATTTGCGGAATTGTAAAAATCGGCTGCAGCAAACTCTACATTTAAGACCGATTTTTCCAATAAAGCTTTTAAATGAACCAAGGTTTCTGAAAAAAATGGCGGCAGAAAAAGTCAATGTTTTGGTTGAAGGCGGGAAGGCAACAGCAGCTCCGCCGCTTGGCCCTGCTTTAGGGCCATTAGGGGTCAATATAGGCCTTGTTGTCTCCGAAATAAACAAGAAGACTGCAGGCTTTAAGGGAATGCAGGTTCCTGTCAAGGTAGAAGTTGATACTGACACTAAAGAATTCAAGATTTCTGTCGGAACGCCTCCGACTTCCGGGCTTCTGAAGAAAGAAGCAGGCATAGAGAAAGGCTCCGGAAACCCGAAAGCTGACAAGGTAGCTGATGTTCTTATTGAGCAGATAATTAAGGTAGCAAAGATGAAGGAAGACGCGCTGCTCGGCAAAACTTTAAAGGAAAAAGTGAAGGAAGTCATAGGAACGTGCAATTCAATGGGCATTCTTGTAGAAGGAAAGCCCGCTGTTGAGGCAATCAAAGACGTGAATGAGGGCAAGTTTGACAAGGAGATAAGAGAAGAGAAGACTGAACTGACTGCTGAAGAGAAAGCGCACCTTGAAGAGGAGAAAAAGAGGCTTGCCGAGGAAATGGTCAAGAGGAAGGCAGAATTTGATGCCAAGGCCAAGGCAATCATGGCAGAAATGGCAGGCAAGCCACGTTCTGAAATCAAGGCTAAGATGGTTGAAGCCGGCATCCCGGATGCTATGATCAAAGAGCTATTGCCTGTTGAAGCTGCCGCAGGCGCTGCCGCCGCTCCCGGAGCAGCTCCGGCTGCAGGCGCCACCGCAGGCGAGAAGAAGGAAGCTGCTGCTCCTCCCAAGAAGGAAGAGAAGAAGAAGTAATTATGGTTCCTTCTTTTGAAATTTATATTTCTGAATTCTTTTTTATTCTGAAATTATTAACCATTCTTTAATAGTAACTTTTAAAAGCAGATACTCTCTCCTATGCCCATGGCAAAATCAGAAGTACAGCCAATATACAGATGCGAAACTGAAGTCAGAAAACCGTCAATTTTTTTATCCCATGAACCGGGACTGGAAACACTGATTGCAGTTGAAAATTCTGACCATTGGGGTTTTGACCCGTCTTTGAAGAAAGACCCACGGTCTCCTGAGTTGTGGCTGGAAGATGGCATCAGAGAACATAAGGAAATGGTTTCTGTCCTTAGAGGTAAAGGCATAGAAATTCTATACTTAAGAAGCTTGCTTGAAGGCAAAAAGCATGAAATCAAGAGATATATCCTTAATGAATTTTATAGAATCAGGAATAAGCTGGCTCCTTTGGACAGAAGCGTAAAAAAAGCCATCGACGCATCAGTAACTGCTATGATGGATTCCCTGGTCTCCGGAGTGCTTCTTGGGCTGGAATCAGGAAGAAGATTCAGGGAGATGAAGTATAGCAAAAAACGGGAAGTATATTGCCTGCTTGAAACGCTCATGCCTCAAACATCAATTTATTTTACTCAAGATCCGGTCATAAGCACACCCAATGGCCTTGTCAAAGCACAGATGGCGATGCCAATAAGAAGGCAGGAACCGGACATAATGCAGATTGCATTGGGCAAGAAAAACTACATCCATGAGTTGGGAAGCACGACAGAAGGTGGTGACATTACTATGTGTTCTTCCCTCTCATACGCTGCAGGCGGCGATGTGAGATATGTAGGCGGCACTATGCTTTTTGGGGTAAGCGCCCAGAGCGGAAAAGGAATTGAGGAAGAGATAATGCGCATTTTGAAAAAATCCGGAGTCAACAGGCTGTTTGTATTTTACATGCCAAACATATCAGATTCCAGCCTTTCATATGCCGGCGGAAATGTGATGCACCTTGATACAATCATGATGCCGATTGCAGATGGCGTGCTTTTGGCAAATGTGAATATGCTGAAAAAAAGCAGGGTAAGTGAAGGAATTGGGGGAAAACTTGTAAATGGGTATCATTGGGCCCGTAAGAACTTTGAAAGGGTAATAAGTGTCCCAGACAGAGAGCAGCAGGGAACTTATGGGTGGGGGTCCAATGTGCTTCCGCTCGGAAACATGGAAGTGCTTTCTTCAACACATCTTAGATATACCAACAAAAACCTGAGGGAAGCGGGCTTTGATGTCATTGCCATAAATGCAGCCACACTGACATCTGGTTTCGGAAGTTTCCATTGCATGACGGCTTACCTCATGTGGATGCAACAACAAAATTTATATTCGAGGGCGCTTAAAAGGCAAAAATGAACCAGAAAATCAGTATTGCGGCGCTGCTTCTTATAGCAGTGACGCTGGCTGTTGGAACAAGGCTGATTTTTACTATGGAGGTTCCTGTTTATTCCGATGATGGCAGCAAGATAACTGGATTCGCTGTCCAAAGCTTTGAAGTCTATGAAGATATTAATGAGACGCAGGAACTGCAGGACCTTTCAAGAATCCCAAATCCTTTCAGGAAGTAGCCTTCTTCTTTATTATTCCCATCACTGAGCCCATTATGTTCATCAGCCCGAAATACAGAAGCATAGTACTCAATTGGGAAAAAAATGCCGCCTTGTAAGGCGCTAATCCAAACCCAAGTATAAAATAAGTCACATACGTTCTTGCGGAATAATAGACGACATCAACGAATGCGGCGCCTATTATGAACTTTGCAATGTGCTTATAGAATAATTTTCTTATTTTTCTTTTTTTATTGTCCCAATACAGTTTCCTGTTGTCAAAGAATGAAGATATTGCATATGCCGAAGTATATCCTAAATAATCTCCTGAAGATGCGCCGAAAGCTATAATTGCGCGGCTTGCTGTGAACAGAGAAGCGATTTGGGCTGACAATGGGCCTATTATAAAGGCGCCAATCTCGCTGAAAAGCAGCTCCTTGTTGAAGTTGAGCCTTTCTTTGTATCTTTTGAACATTTTAATCAAAGAATTTGTCATTCCTCTGGCAGTTTATATTGTTTTCTTCCAGCATTTTCACTATCCTTTCCTTCTCCTTCCCCAGCCCTTTCCAGTCCAGCAGGACAAGAGAAGCATTCGGGATGGTTTTTTCCATTGCCTGCCTGACTAATTCAATATCAAGGTTTTCCAGATTGTATTTTGCGCAGATATGGCCGACAGCGTAATCCGTGCTGAGCATAATCTTATTTGCAAGGTGGTTGTAATGTGAGCCGCCTATAATGAGAGCTGACTTTTTTTCAGTATTTTTTAGGTTTATTTTCTCATTGCTTTCTTTATTGGTTTTCTTTTCATTGTTTTTTGAGTTATTTTTTTCATCGCCTTTTTTATTATTGGCCTTTTCACCATTGCTTTCCGTTTCATTGTTTCTTTCAATAATATTTTCACCGCCTTTTGAAAAATAAAAATCCTCTAATGCGCTGATTATTGCCTTTGCCACTATATTCCCGGCTTCCTTATTTCCCCAATTCTCTTCATTGCTGCCTACCTCCACAAAGACAGCGGGCTTCTCCATATAAGGGCCGTGATGGGTTGCTTCAATGGCTATCTCATGATTTATTCCTTTCCCGTTTTTTTCCAATTCAATCAAAATATTCTTGAGCAAAAATGCAGGAGCAGGGCAGACGCTTTTTTCCTTTCCGCCGTAATCAGCCTTTCCGAAATTGCCGATGCAGTGGCAGCACAATGTCTTTATTCCCGCTTCCGCCCTGTGCTTTGATGCGAAGATGAAGATGTCAGCTTCAATCTTTTTGTCCAGATTCTCTGAGCAGATTAAGTCAGAAGAGATTGTATAGAGCTTTATTTCCTGTTTTTCCCCGCTTTTTATTTTTTCAATAATTTTATCTTCGTTTTTTCTTCCATTGGTTTTTTGCTTATTGCCTATTTTTTCAGTTCTTTCCCCATTTTTCCCCCTTTCATCAGATTCTTTTTCATTGTTTTCAAAAACATTGGAGTTATTTTTCAATAAAAAAACACTGTTGCCTCCAAATTTATCTCCAGACTCTTCAAAATCAAACAATCCGAGCAAAGAATCCTTTATATTTAGCCCTGCAGGGTCTTTTTCTGATGCTATTATGGCGAATCTCATGAAATAAGGCTGATACCCGGGTTTAAAATGCTTTTCAATTAAAAAGTATTAAATACCATTATTCAAAGAAATGAGGAATGGTTTACGTAACAATAGCACTGTTTGTTCTTGGGCTCATAATGCTTGTGAAGGGCTCAGATGAGTTTGTAAAAGCCGCAGCCACTATCGCAAAAAAGCTGGGTGTCTCCGAATTTGTCATTGGGCTGACTTTGGTAGCGCTCGGAACTTCAATTCCCGAGTATGCCTCTGCAATTTTCTCCTCCCTTAAGAAGGAAAGCGGCCTTATAATGGGCAATATTGTCGGGGCGGACATAGCTAACATAGCCTCAATTACAGGAATTGCGGCAATTTTTGCTGTGGTAAGGACAAATGAGAAGATGCTCAAAAGGGACGGATATATCATGCTCTTTGCCACAGGGCTGCTTTACGTGCTTGTTTTCAATGGAGTGATATCAAGGATTGAAGGGTTGGTTTTGCTTGCGCTTTATGCCGGCTATATCCTGTTTTTGATGGAAGTTGATTCAAGGGAAGAGGGAAAGTACCATTTGTGGGAGTTCCTGAATTATTTTTTCAAGATGAAATACATCGCCACGATAAGAAGCCGCCTGATTTCCGGAGTCAGGGTCAACGGAAAGCAAGTAAGGATAACGAGCGCCAGGGAAATGAAGGAGCTGTTCAAGGAAGGGCTTGTAAAGGATTTTCTTGTGCTGATGATAAGCGGCGTGGCGGTTGTCTTAGGAGCAAGGTTTTTTGTCAATGGGGCAATAGCTTTTGCGGAGGCTTTTCACGTCTCAAAAACCATAATCGGAGTTTCTATCTTTTCAATGGGCACGACACTGCCTGAGCTTGGCGTTACTGTTGCGGCTGCAAGGAAAGGATTTGGGAATATTGCACTGGGCAATGTCATCGGCTCAAATACAACAAATATCCTGCTGATACTTGGAACAGCTTCTGTAATCAGCCCTTTGAAAGTCATACCTTTCACAATATTTTATTCCCTGCCCTACCTTTTGGCTGTGAGCGTAATTTTGCTGATATACATGAGAAGCGGATGGAGCATAAAGCGCGCTGAAGGGTTTTCACTTCTTTTCCTGTATGCATTCTTCATAGCCTCTTTGGTGTTTTTGAAGGGGATGGTTTGAGGGATTAAGTTATTTAGAAATATTGCCTAACTTATAGATGTTTGTGGTAGCCTTGATAAACTCATTTATTTCCCTGATAAATTCCGGGTCTTTCTGAGCTTCTTCTATCTCATTGCCCAAGCTGTTTTTTGGCTTCATAGTTAGCGGTTAGGCGATTAGATTATTTAATTTTTTGTTCTGATTATAAATTATACGAGCGGACTTTAATATCCGTAATGATAGTTAAAGTCCGCTGGATATAGGCACAGTTATTTATTTACGATTATTAATGTCCGTGCCTATAATTTGTAATTGAGCCGTTTTTTTGAGGAAGCTTTAAATATAATTATTCATAAACTCAGTTATGGATTTTGATATTTGGGGGAAGCCACCAAAAAAAGGGAAAAGTAACCAACTTTTTAATCCTGGTTTTGGAGGATTTAGTAGTCCCAATAAGCCTCAAAATACTACGAGAGGCACACTCTATTCTTCAGATAAAGATAAAATCTTACAAAGGCAAAGAGGGAAATGTGCTGGTAAGAATTGTTCTCGAAATCATGGGAAAAAGTTGCCAGTTAATATACGAAGCCACTTTGATCATATTAAGCCATTAGCACTTCTGGGAAAAGATATACCTTCTAACATTCAGGCTTTATGTGCAAATTGCCACCAAGAAAAAACTAGAGAAGACAGAAAGAAGATTGCAGAAACTAAAAAGAATGGAAATGCCAGCGGCAATATGAAGCCTCCAAAGCGAGGCGGCTTATTCAATTTCTGAATTAAAAGTATCCCCCCAGTATACCAAAACCGCTACCTTTATATATAAGTATAATTCTAAGTAAGAAACATTGTATTAAAGTTAATAGAAAAGTTAATAAATAAATCATTAAAAAAGTAGGTAAAAAAATAAGTATAATATGGCAGAATTCAAGAGAAAGCTGTACAAAAGAGGCTCCAGCTTTGAGACAACAATCCCGATGCCCCTGCTTTTCCAGTTAAACCTTGAAAAGAAGCACAATATCCTGTTCAGGTATGAAAACGGAAAATGGTTCATTGAATTTGAGGAGGCAGTGTAAATGCAGCAATTCAAAAAATTTCTGGACAGCATGGAGCATTATGAATTGGTGAAGCTGAAGCAGGGCATAGAAAACAGCACAATAGACATTGGGAAGGAAATAAAAAATAAAATAAAAGAACTGGAAAAGAAGCACGGCTCTTATTGTGCAACATGCTCTTCAGACATTGAGCCTTACAGCACATATAATTACACTTTAATCTTCGGGCCTGAAGACTTCAGGAAAAAAGCAAGCTTCTGCGGACCTGACTGCATACAGTACTTCCTATCAAAGCTGAAAGAAACTGAAAAGGGTGATGTAGATAGAAAAACTGCAGAGCTTCCTGGGACGGGAAATGAATAAGCTTAAAAACATAAGGTATGTCGAAGGCTTGCCCATAGACGACATAACAGGCATTGACGAGGAGCAGGATTACTACTTAAGCTAAGATGACATACCACGACAAAAAAGAAGCCGACATACTGAAAGAGCTGCAAAGCTCTTCAAAAGGGCTTACAGAGAAGGAAGCCGAGGAAAGGCTGCATAAATACGGCTTTAATGAGCTGAAGGAAGGGAAGAAAGCTTCTCCAGTCAAGATGTTCCTCCAACAGTTCAATTCTGTCGTTGTCTACATACTTATTGCAGCTTTGGTCATTTCGATATTTCTTGACGAGGCTGTTGAATCCATTGTGATAGGCGGCATACTGATACTTAATGCAGTTTTCGGGTTTATACAGGAGTACAGGGCTGAAAAGTCCATTGAAGCATTAAAAAAATTATCCAGCCTTAAAGCCACAGTAATCAGGGACGGAAAAGAGAAGGATATTGATGCAAAATTCCTTGTTCCGGGAGACATTCTAAAGCTTGAAACAGGCGACAAGCTTCCTGCGGATGCAAGGCTCCTGAGCATAGTCAATCTTGAAGTGCAGGAAGCTGCCTTAACGGGAGAAAGCCTTCCTGTGAAAAAGGAAATGAAAGTGCTTGCCGAGAAAACGGCCCTGGCTGACAAGATTAACATGGTATTCTCAGGGACTGTTGTAACCAACGGAAGAGGGACGGCAATTGTGACAGGAACCGGCATGCAGACCGAGATAGGGAAGATAGCAACAATGATACAGGAAGTCGAGCCTGAAAGAACCCATTTGCAGAAAAAGCTCGACCAGCTGGGAAGGATGCTTGGAGTGATTGTACTGATAATAAGCGCCATTGTGTTTTTAGGCGGGGTTTTGGAAGGGGGAGGAATACTTGAATTCTTCATTGTCGCGGTTGCTTTAGCGGTAGCTGCAATACCTGAAGGGCTTCCTGCTATCGTCACTATCGGGCTCGCTTTGGGCACAAAAAGAATGGTTGAGAGGAATGCTTTAGTGAGAAAACTGCCTTCTGTTGAGACTCTTGGTGCAACAACAGTCATATGCACAGACAAGACGGGCACACTGACAAAGAACGAGATGACTGTGCAGAAGATATATGCGAACGGGAAGGTAATAAATGTTACTGGCTCTGGCTATGAAAGGAAAGGCGAATTTCTCTACAACAACAGGAAATTTGATCCTGCTGAAATTGAAATGCTGCTGAAGGCAGGCTGCCTTAACAATAATTCCTCACTGACTGACGGGAATGTTATTGGAGACCCGACTGAAGCTGCATTGATTGTGAGCGCTGAGAAAGCAGGCCTGAACAAGGAAGAGCTTGACAGGAAATGTCCAAGAGAGGAAGAAATACTTTTCACTTCCGAAAGGAAGATGATGACCACAATAAACAAGGTTTCAGGGGAGAATCTGGCATTTGTGAAAGGGGCTCCTGAAGTTGTGCTCGGGCTTTGCACTACCATTTACGAAAACGGCAAGGTAAGACCTCTCACTGATTCCATGAAAAAGGAAATTGTCTCTGTAAACGAGGAATTCGCAAATGACGCATTAAGAGTATTGGGCTTTGCATACAGGAGTGTAATGTCTAAGGACAGGGTTGAAAAGAATTTAACTTTCCTGGGGCTGCAGGGCATGATTGACCCCCCAAGGGATGAAGTGAAGGCAGCGATTGCAAAGTGCAGGAAGGCAGGAATAAGGGTAATAATGATTACAGGGGATAATGCCATAACTGCAAAGGCGATAGGAGCGCAGATAGGGCTGGAAGGGAAGAGTGTTACAGGGCAGGATTTGGACAGGCTGGAAAGCCTGAATAAAGTGATTGAGGAAGTGTCTATCTATGCCCGCGTCAATCCAGAACACAAGATAAAGATTGTTGATGCCCTGAAGAAGAAAGGCCATGTTGTCGCGATGACCGGGGATGGAGTGAATGACGCTCCTGCTCTTAAGAAAGCGGACATCGGGGTTGCGATGGGCATAACGGGAACGGATGTCGCTAAAGAAGCCTCTGCTATGATACTGACTGATGATAATTTCGCCTCTATTGTAAATGCTGTTGAGGAAGGCCGCGGCATTTATGATAACATAGGCAAGTTTGTCGAGTATTTATTGTCTTCAAATGTCGGCGAGGTCTTGACTTTATTTATCGCGATAATGCTGAAATTCCCATTGCCCGTTACAGCTTTGATGATATTGTGGATAAATCTTGTGACAGACGGGCTGCCTGCGCTCGCTTTAAGCGTTGATCCTGCAGAGCCCAACATAATGGAGAGAAAGCCAAGAAACCCGAAAGGAAGCATACTTTCAAAAGCGCTGCTGATAAGGATGAGCCTTGTGGGCATTACGATTGCAGCCGGGACTTTGGCCGTGTTCCAGATGTACCATCCTGATCAGGGGCTTGAATATGCACAGACAATGGCCTTTGCTACATTGATGGTATTCCAGATGTTCAATGTTTTGAACTGCAGGTCAGAATTCCAGTCTTTGTTTAAGGTTGGAGTGTTTAAGAACATGAAACTCTGGTGGGCAATACTTGCTTCCATTGCGATGCAGATTATAGTGATACAGACGCCTTTCCTTGAAGTGCTGTTCCACACCACTCCATTAACAGGATTTGACTGGATGGTTGTGTTCCTTGTAGGGGCGAGCGTGCTTGCAGTGGTTGAAGTGTACAAGGTAATTGTCAAGAGGGTGTGGCCGGAGATGGCGGCTTAAAAAAAGACTAAGACAGCCTGCCTTTTGTTTGAGGCTGAAGTCGACAGTTATAGAATTGGTCTAAAGAGCACGGATGGGATGAGTGAAAAGATTG
>JAGVYR010000026.1 GCA_018303185.1 Candidatus Woesearchaeota archaeon
ACCGGTTATGCTCGGTTGACGCGCAAGATGGAGCTTGCAGCTCCATGCCGCAGCTTGTCACCTCACAAGTTAGCTGCGGCGCATGGCTGTAAGCCATACCTGTTTTGGCCAAGGTTTTCCTAAAACCTTGTGGGACATCCCCCTCAACTCTTTTTCCGTGTCAATTGAAAAGCCTCGCAATGATGATGCTAACCTTCACTTTCCTGCAAAGCCAGCTTTGACGCTATTGCGGCATTATTCCGTATAAATTAAGAAGGATGCGGTCAACTCCCTTGACAAGGCCGAACCCGGAGCCTTCAACCACCATGCAGTTTCCGTCATAGTAAGTCCTGTTTTCATCCGCTTCTTTCACATAAAGCACCATGTAATTTCTGTTTTCGCATGTTATTACCGGCCTTGTCAGGCAGGGGCCTTCTGTCTGGTTTCTATCGCAAGCTGCAACCGGATTTTTGAAAAAAACGTTCGTCATGTGCTGGTTGAAATCAGCGACAGCAAGGGCAACGTGGCTGAATTGGGTGCCGTTGGGATTGAAAGTGGCATAATAGAAGCTGGAATTGTCAAATATTTCTTTGTCCAAAAATCCGCCAATATTGATGCCTTCCAGGTCTCTCGGGCCGAACCTGAACGCCATGTCATAAATCCTTGTGCCTTTCGGGGATTTTAACTGCGTGTACCATGTGCCATCGAATGCTATGAAGCTATAAGCATTATTGTAAACATAGCCCTGCTCAGGCTTAAGCTTGCCATTGAGATTTAAAGCGTGAAAGTCGTCTATTGTCTTTGGCTGCCCGTTTTTCAGATAGCTGAACCATACGAAGCCTGCGGCAAGTATTACTATGACTGCAATCAAGGCTATAATGATGTAGATATCCGAGCCTTTTTTTGCGTCTTCATGGGGATTATGAGAATCAATGGGGCGCTCTTCATGGGGATTATAATGCTCATCGTCTTCTTCCTTCTCCTGCTCTATCTGCTCCTTCAGGCCATCAAACTCTTCTCGGGTTATTGTGCCGTGCTCCAGGCTCTGCCTGAGCTCTTCAATTCTTTTTTCCTTGTTCATATTATGTCAAACATTCCGTAAAGGAGCCTGTCCTTGAGCCTTATGAAGTCCACTGCGTTGCCTGATTCTGCTATTATGCAGCTGCCCTCTGTGTATGCCCTTGTATCCTTTCCTTCCTTGAAGTATATTACCGGGACAAAAGGAGTGGCGATGCTGCAGTTTATTACGGGGGCATTGAAATCGTTTTTTGATGTGAAGCCGTTCCTTATGTAAACATTGTACGGCTGCATTGAAGCGCCCATCTGGAACTGCGCAAGCGAGATTTCCTGGATGAAAGTGCCGTTTGAATCCGCTGTCGTGTCAATTTGGAGCTTTTGCTTTAATAGCCCTATTGAATCAGGGCTTACATTGACATTTTCAACGTCCTGCGGAAGGTATGAGAATAAGGCAGTTTGGCTGAATGCTTTCGTGCTCCATGCATCGCCCCTGAAAATGAACTTGTATCCCTTGTATTTGCTTGTTTGCGAGCCTGCGCCTGAGAAGCCGAAAAATACAACTCCGAAGACTGAACTTACCATTATTATCGCCATGAAGTAAACCATGAATTTCTTTGTCTTTTCGCTGCTGTTTTTTGCCATTTTGGTTTTGAATATGGGGTTATTTTTAAAGGTTTCTTACATAGAGATTGCAAGGTTAAGGCAGGCGCCATTTGGTTGAGGCTGAGGCAGGTTATGTGTTCTGATACAGTGGAATGGTTTTTCTTCAATAAAGGTTAAGATAAGCCCGCCATTTGGTTGAGGCTGAGTATATTTTGCACAGGTTAGGATAAGGCCGCCACTTGTTTTGGAGTGAGGCGGGTTACTTGTTCTGAATCAGTGGAACAGTTTTTATTCAAAAAAAACATTCAATGGTTCAAAAACTGAAATAATAAAAAAACTGCCGAGATTTGAACGCGAGCCTGCTCGAACTTGCAGCAAAGGCGAGCGTTCTCGCAGGCAAATCTCCTGCGCCTTATCCTAACCGAATAAAATCAATAAAAATATCAAAAAAACAACGAAGCCTCTGGCTCTGCCTTAACCGAATAAACACTTCAAAAAACAAACAAAATCCAAGGCGGCTTATCCTAACCGGAAAACCCAATAAAAGCCAAAAAAGCATCTGAAGCAGATGTTGCCCTTAATCTGGCCTTCCCTCCTTGAAAAGCGCAACCTTTAAATAATACGGATGTATTATATTGTAATACACATGAAGCAGATAGTCTTTGACAGCTCAACGGCGATTTTGATGGCTAAGATAGGCCTTTTGGAGGCTGTTGCCGGAAAATTGAAAATAATTTTCCCGGAAGCGGTGAGGGAAGAAACCGCGGTGAAAAAGGACAGCTTTGATTCGAAGCTGATAATGAAGCTGATCGGAGAAAAAAAGATCAAGGTGGCGAAAGCAAGCCGGCTAAAAGCCGACAAGCTAATGAAGGATTTCAATATGGAAAGAGGGGAGGCTGAAGCCTTGGCGCTGGCAAAGGAAAAAAAGTGCATGTTGGCCACTGATGACTGGCCAAGCATCAAGGCGTGCAGGCTCTTGGGCGTAAAATTTGCCACAGCTATCCATTTTTTAATCAGGTCTCACGAAAAAGGGGAATTGGGCAAAGAAAGGGCAATGGAAAAGCTTAAGGCATTGGAGAAATATGGCAGGTATGGATACGACATAATCAAAGACGCTAAAAATAAGATTGAAGGAGGATAAAATGGCGAAGGTTGTAACTTTGAGGCTGAAGGAAAGGGAACTGGGATTTATAAGGCGGCTGTCCGGCAGGGAAGACAGCGATAGGTCTTACGCTGCCAGAAAACTAATAGACTACGGATGGATATATTTCATATTGAAAAATTATAGGGAAGGCAGGATGAGCTTAGGAAAGGCGGCGAAAGAGCTGAACCTGACAGTATCAGAAACGATGGAGCTGCTGGCGGATCTGGGAATAAAATCCCCGGTTGGCTATGAGGATTACCTGGAAGGCTATGAGTCGCTGAAAGACGCATTTTAGCTGCCGCTATTCGGCAAGGCTAACTTAAGGGACCTTTTTATTTTCTGCTGAGGCAAGTTACTGGTTCCGAATCAGCGGAACAGTTTTTTCCCAATAACGCAAATTCAAATGAATTTGCGGAAGTGTCAAAAACCACCAATCACAGATTGGTGGCATGCCGCTGAATGCCTAACATCCAGTGGTTTTTGAGCACACGGAATTCCACAATGGGATTCGTGGTTCAGTTTGCCGAACCACCATTCATAAGAATGGTGGAATTCCATTGTGTAAAAATTTACCATGATAAATCATTGCCGTTAGTCCAAATTTTTACACTAAAAATATCCAATATTTCAAAAATAAAAGCAATAAAAAAACAACCGAGATTTGAACGCGAGCCTGCTCGAACTTTCTGCAAAGGCGAGCGTTCTCGCAGGCAAATCTCCGGCGGCTCTGCCTTAACCGGAAAAACACCAATAAAAACCATTAACAAATGGCGCTTGGCTTGGCAAAAACCAATGAGGGCTTTGCTTCCTTCCTCATTTTTTTGGAAAAGCTTATAAATATGTGATTTCATAGGTTTATTCCTATTAAAAATAGTAGGTTAATCATTATGTTAATAACTATGTTAAATATAATGTAAAATAGTATGAAATTACATAAAATAAAGCAGGACATCCTGGAATTTTCCAAGGCGGACAGGGTCGTGACTACAGCTGAGATTGCCACCCATTACGAGATATCGTGGAATACGGCCGAGAAATACCTGCTTGAGCTTACTCTGGACGGAAAGTTCAGGCGCATCAAGAAAGCTGGAGTGAACCTGTGGGTGCTGATATGATAGAGAGAGCTAATGGTAACGGAAGGGGGGGCTTTGTTTCAATAAATAAAAAATCATTGAATAATAATTTGGCTTCGTTAGAAAGAAAAATGGCAGGGAAAGGGATTTTTTCAATAAACAAAAAAACATCATTAAGCTCTGATATTCAAAAAAACAGCAATTATGTTTCATCCAATAAAAATACAATAAGAAATAAATCATCAATAAAAAATGCTTCAATGCTTCTGCTTGTGGTTTTGCTTGCATCAGCGCCCTTAGCCTCTGCAGCAGTGATAACCGGATTTTCGCAGCTAAGGTACCATGCGGACTTCTCTGTAAATGCCTCAACACTGTCTTTGATGACTGCGAATACCACAAGGCTGTATATCGTAGGGACGGGAGGAGTTGGAATAGGCACATCGGAGCCAAATTACCTGCTGCAGGTCGGCTCCGGGAGCGGGGGAAGGGCTGTCAATTTAAGCAACATACTTTTTGTGAATGGAAGCTCCGGGATTGTAGGAGTGGGGGTTGAGAACGGGACTGCTTACATTACAATAGCCGGCTCTACTACTTCCATACCTTCGATAAGGATTCTTACAGGAGCCACTCCTTCCTCCCCAAGGATAGGAGATATTTACTCTGATGGAAGCGATTTGTTCTTTTATGACGGAAGCTCCTGGGTTACTTTAAGCGCAGAGACTACATCTGCAGGAGGGTGGACAGACTCTGGGAATGTTGTTGAGCTGACTACTGTCACGGATAAGGTAGGGATTGGGACTTCTTCACCATCTGAGAAGCTTTATGTTTCCGGAAATACAACCGTCACTTCCGACATTTATGTTGGGGGCAATGTTGTTGCGACCGGAGGCTCTGGGGCTACAGTGTATAATGCCGGCTGGATTGATGACGGCACTTTGGTAAGGCTGGCTACCCTGACTGACCGGGTAGGCATTGGGAATCTGAATGCGAATTCGACTTTGCATGTTTCAGGGAATACAACACTTGGCGGGGAATTGAATGTTACCGGGTACAGGAGAAATGCGACCTTTCAGGGAGATGTAAGGATTGAGGGAACGCTTTACGGCGGCTCTCCATTAAAGGTTGCGCAGGGCATCAATATTGTCGGGGCAGTCACAGGGCAGAATGCGCTTGCTGTTGCCGATACTTCAGGGAATACTGTCTTGAAGATTACAGATGAAGGGAAGATTAACTTCACCACTTCAGCAGCTAATGTAAGCTTTGATGAGAATACGCTGTTTATTGATTCGACTAATGGGAATGTCGGCGTAGGAAAGGTTCCTGTCAATGGTGTCGCAAAATTTCAGATTAATAACAGCGGCTCTCGGTCTGCTATGAACGTAAAGCAGCATGCAGCCAGCGAGTATACTGCAATCTTCGACCAGGCTGTAACTACGACTGGCAACACTGTCGGGATTATTGACGCAAGGGCAGGAGGCACGTCAAGGTTTATTGTGACTACGGGCGGGAATGTCGGCATCAACGACACATCACCAGATGCAACTTTAGAAGTTGTAGGTAATTTTATGGTTTCTGACACCATAAATGATAATGGGAATTTCTTTATAGTTAATAGTGCAGGCAACGTCGGGATTGGGACGACTGAACCTGCAAATACCCTGCAAGTCAATGGAAATGCAAACATTTCCGGCAACCTGCTGATAGAAGGCGCTGGAACGGATAATTCTGTTATCAATGCAAACTTAAGGAACAGTGCCAGCCAGCTTATATTGGAAGCAGGGAGTAGTGTTACGATAGACATAGATGATAACTCTGATACCACAGACACTGCTGTGTTCAGGGTTCGAGCTAACAACGGAGGAACAGACATATTCGAAGTGAATGAGGGAGGCAATGTGGGGATAGGGAAGACAAGCCCGGCAGCAACACTCGGCTTCGGAGGCACCGATGCCCAGATATCAATGGACACTACAGACGGGACAGACAATGCAATGCTGCAGATTGGCAGCGGCGGCACTCTGGGAACAACAAGAGGCGGATATATCAATCTCATAGGAAATGAATATTCAAGCGTTGGTGGAGGTATACAAATATTTGCAGGGAGAGGGACAGGGCAGGGCGGTAATATTTCAATCTATACTGATGCTGGCAGCGCAACTGAAAAAATAAGGATAGACAGCGGCGGCAGCGTAGGCATCGGCACTACAAACACCAGCGGAGCCAGGCTGACTGTCAGGAACGTGAATTCCGGCGATACCGGCGGAATCGCAATTGAAAGATGGAGTGGAGACGGAAAATGCCAACTGTATATTGACAGCGGCTGCACACTGACCGGCTCTACACAGCTTGAGGCAGGGGATACTTTCAAATTGTGCGCTGTTTGCAGCTGATTCAGGGAAAAGATGCAAAATTATGAAATCAATGGGGCTAAAGCGAAAAAATGCAAATAGCAATGGAGATTGAAGAGCTGAGAAAGGAAAACAATGAAACAAAGCGAAAAATGATACAATGAATCAAAATTAGATTTAATAAAACAAAAAACACAAGAAAAAATGAAAAAGCCGATAATACAGCTTAGGGATGTCTGGAAAACCTACAAGATGGGAGAGGCAGAGGTGCACGCCCTTCGCAGCGTCAGCCTTGAAGTGAAGGAAGGCGAGTTTGTCGCGATAATGGGGCCGTCGGGATCTGGGAAAAGTACGGCGGTCAACATGATAGGCTCCCTTGACATCCCTACAAAAGGAAGCATCTATCTTGACGGAAGGGACATTTCAAAGATGTCTGAGTCCGACCTTGCGCAATTGAGAGGGAGGAAGATAGGGTTCATCTTCCAGCAGTTCAATCTTATACCGACATTAACCGCATTGGAGAATGTGGCATTGCCCATGGTCTTCCAGAATATTCCAAAGGAACAGCGCATAAAGAGGGCTGAAGAAATCCTAAATATTGTAGAGTTAGGAGACAGGATGGACCACAAGCCCACTGAACTGTCAGGAGGGCAGCAGCAGCGCGTTGCGATAGCAAGGAGCCTGGCAAACAATCCCGATGTCATTCTGGCAGACGAGCCTACTGGCAATCTTGACTCGAAAACAGGGGAAACCGTCATGGATTTTCTCGAAGAGCTGAACAGAAAAGAAGGGAAGACAATAATCATGGTTACGCACGACATAGGGGTTGCGAAGCATGCCCACCGCACCGAATTTCTGAAAGACGGGCAGATTGTAAAGTCATTAAAAAACAATAAGGGTGCCAGTAAAACATAGTTTTCCGGCGCCTTTTAATCAAAAAATTAAAAGGTGGTAAGAAATGAAAATTATAAAAGCGGTTTTGGTTATACTGATGGTGGTTATGGGCGCTTCTGCAGCTTATGCGAAAGACAAGCTGTCAGCAAGCCATGACATAGTCGTAAGGCTCATAAGCCAGGAGCCTGATCCTGTGAGGCCCGGCGAGTTTGTGGATGTGCGCTTCAAGCTGGACAATAATGGGACCGGCATGGCAGAAAATGTGCAGGTGGAAATCCTGCCTGAGTTTCCGTTTTCCCTATATTCTGGGGATAAGATAGCCGATATAGGCACAATGCAGTCAAGGCAGAGGGATGAAAACGGGGCAATTGTAAAATTCAGGCTGAAGGTGGACGAGCAGGCTGTTGAGGGGGAGAATGATATCAGGATAAGATTCAGAGTGAACAAAGAGGCATGGATAGGTCCCAAAGAGTTCAAGGTTGATGTGCAAACACCGGATGCAATACTTGCTGTTGATGCGGCATCTGTTGACAACGGTTTTCTGGAGCCGGGCAAGGAAGGAAAGCTGACAATAAACCTTGCCAACAAGGCAGATTCCATGCTGAGGGGGATAAAAGTCCAGCTTGCTTTGACAGATATGCCTTTTGTTACAGTAGGCTCGTCAAATGAAAAAAGCGCCTACCAGATGGATGGAGGAAAGAGCCAGAATTTTGATTTTAATCTGCTGGCAGAGCCTGAGGCAATTTCAGGGGTATACAATCTTCCAATCAAGATAGATTATCTTGATGAAGTCGGAAACAGCTATTCCAAGGAGCAGACTGTCGGGATAATAATAGGCGCGAAGCCGGATGTAACAGTTACCTTGGATGATTCAGAAGTGTTCATGGAAGACACTGCCGGAGAAGTGACTGTAAAGGTTGTGAACAAGGGAGTGACTGATATAAAGTTCGCAAACCTTAAGCTTTCAGAGAGCGAAGAATTCAGGATAATATCCAACAGCGAAGTGTATCTCGGGAATATAGACTCGGATGACTTTGAGACTGCTTCTTTCAAAATATTTGCCGAGAAGAAAGGCAAAAAATCTATAAAGCTTCCCTTGACTCTGGAATACAAGGACGCGAACAACAACGAATACAGCCGCAACATAGAGCTTAGCATGAGCCTGTACACTTCCTCGGAAGCGAAAAAGCTTGGGCTGAAAGAAGGCAACGGGTTTGTAGGGACATCCATAGCCATAGCGATTATAGCAGCAGGCCTCATCGGATACAGGCTCTACAGGAAGAGGAAGAAGTAATGGAAAATGTACCTTGATTTTTTTTCCTATTCTCTTGAAAACCTTAGGCACAGGAAGCTGAGAAGCTGGCTTACCCTGATTGGGATCTTCATAGGCATAGCCGCAGTTGTCTCATTAATAAGCCTCGGTGAGGGGCTGAGGGAGGCTATTGTGGGGCAGTTCGGCTTTATAGGCCCTGACGTGCTGGCGGTGCAGGCTTCCGGGCTGAATTTCGCAGGGCCGCCGGGGCAGGCAGTCGTTACGCCTCTGACAAAAGACCTGACTGACAAGATAAAAAGCATCCCGGGCGTGGATATTGCCGCAAACAGGCATATTGTCACGGGAGCGATGGAATTCAATGACAAGCAGGATATAGTGTTTGCATGGAACGTTCCTGAGGGGAAAGACAGGAGCAAGTTTGAGAAGATGCTGAACATAGAGGTAAGCGAGGG
Organism: Candidatus Woesearchaeota archaeon; assembly: GCA_018303185.1. Classification (GTDB taxonomy): domain Archaea; phylum Nanobdellota; class Nanobdellia; order Woesearchaeales; family GW2011-AR4; genus JAGVYR01. The sequence goes on from JAGVYR010000026.1 coordinate 8,784, forward strand.
AAGGCTCCTGAAAGACGGGGACAGGTTCAAGGCAATAATCGGCAGCGATTTCACAAATGAGGACAGGTTCGGAAAGCCCGTTAGGCTAGGAAGCAATATAATTTTTCGCGGGAAGGAATTTGAAGTCATAGGCATAATTGAGAAGAAGGGCAGCTTCATATTCGACACTTCGATAGTCATGAATGAAGACGTCATCCTTGATGAGTTCAAGGCTGATGATTCTGTAAATGCGATTGCAGTGAAGGTAAAAGACCTCAGTACAATAGAGAATGTAAAGAGGGACATTGAGGAGCTTTTGAGAAGGGAAAGGGGCGTGAAGAAAGGGGAAGAGGACTTTACAGTGCAAAGCCCGGAAAGCGCGCTCCAGAGCCTTGATGATGTGCTTTTTGGCGTCCAGCTTTTCATTTCAATAATAGCATTCATATCAATAATTGTCGGCGGCATAGGGATTGCAAATACAATGTATACTGCAGTGCTTGAAAGAACCAAAGAAATTGGGATAATGAAGTCAATAGGGGCAAGGAACAGGGCAATCTTCGCGCTGTTTTTCATAGAATCGGGATTTTTGGGGTTTGTCGGCGGATTGATAGGAGTGCTCATGGGCGCAGCCCTTTCCCAGATATTTGCGCTTGCAGGAAGGCTGGCACTTGGCTCTGACCTAATCCAGGCAAAGGCCAGCATGGTGCTCATATCAGGAGCATTGCTCTTTTCAGTGGCTGTCGGCCTTGTTGCAGGCATCATTCCGGCCTATAAGGCGTCAAGAAAGAATCCCGTGGACTCGCTGAGGTTTGCGAAATGAAATTCAACTTTGAGCTTGTTAAATACGCGCTGCTTAACGTAAAGAAGAGAAAGATGAGAAGCAGCCTAACAATACTCTCTATACTTATAGGAGTGACTGCAATATATGCGCTTGTAAGCTTCGGCGTGGGGCTGCAGAATTATGTCAATGTGATAGGTGAGCAGGCAGGCGTCGACAAGCTTTTCCTCCAGTCAAGGGGCATAGGAGTTCCTGGGACCGATGCAAATTTTTTCATATCAAAGGATGATGTTGATTTTGTAGACAAGATTAACGGAGTGCAAGAAATAACTGGGCTGTATGTGAAGACGCTTGAGATAAAAAAAGACAGGCAGCTCAAGTTTGTATTCGGCTCAGGAATTGACCCAAAAAAATGGGAGTTCATAGAGGAATCCTTCACTGTCGGGGTTAAGAGCGGCAGGGCGCTTAAGGAAGGCGACCTTGATAAAATTGTTTTGGGGCATAACTATGAGGTTGCTGACAAGATATTCAAAAACCCGATAGTTCTTGGCGAGAAAGTTGAAGTCAACGGAAAGAAATTCGAGGTTGTCGGGTTTTTTGAGGAGATTGGAAACCCTCAGGACGACACAAACATCTACCTGACTTATGACACTTTTGAGGGCATGTTCCCTGAAAGCAGGGACAGGTTCGGATGGGCAATGATAAAGGCGAGCAGAGGCACAGAGCCTTCAGCGCTGGCGGACAGGATAAATGAAAGGCTGAGGAAGCACAAGGGGCAGGAAAAGGGCAAGGAGGACTTTTTCGTGCAGACATTCGAGGATGCGCTGCAGACATTCACCAATGTTATAACTGTGCTGAACGCTATACTTGCCCTTATTGCGCTTATATCAGTCATAGTTGCCGGCGTGAATACAACTAACACAATGTACACTGCAGTGCTTGAAAGGACAAAGGAGATTGGGATAATGAAGGCTGTGGGCGCAAGGAACAGCAGCATAATGTTCATCTATGTCATTGAATCCGGGTTTGTTGGCATGATTGGGGGGGCTGCCGGAGTGTTTCTGGGGTTCCTCATCTCGAGCGCAGGAGGTGCTATAGCCGCAGCGTCAGGCTTTTCATTCCTGAAGCCCGCATTTCCCATATGGCTTACGCTAGGGTGCATTATGTTCGCTTTCTGCGTCGGGGCTGCCTCAGGGACAATGCCTGCGATAAGGGCGTCTAAATTAAGGCCAGTGGATGCTTTGAGGTATGAGTAAGGCTACATATGCAATGAGTATGCTTGAGGTATGAGTAATATCTTAAAGCTAGGAGCGATAGCAGCTAGGCCTTACGATATGGGCAAAATTGGGATAATTCATACTTTCCAAGAGCGCATTAAAAACAGCATCCAATAAAAACAGATCAGCATTAAAAAATAAAAGCAATAAATAAAAAATAAAAGGCTTATTATAATTTATAACAATGATATAGATGACAAAAAAAAGTTACCATCAGAAAATAAATCAGTGATACCTATTTTTTGACAGCTGCCCGGCATATTCCGCCAGCTTTACCTTTAATTCCAACTTCAATCCGTCATCAAAAAGGGTGCTGTCAAGCGAATCAATTTCTTCATCAATGCCAATTTCTGGAAGTATTGTGAAAGTGCCTTCCATATCCCTTCCTGCGCTGCTTATTTCCTGCTCAATCTTTTTTGCAAACCTTGAATTGAAAAGCCTTATTGCGGGGAATTTGGTTATTCCGTCTGCGCCCGCTTCTATCATCCTGCCTATATTTTCAACGCGGTTCACCCATGGCCCGGCTATAATCTCAATTTTTGGAAAAGGCTGCCTTGTTTTTCTTATCCAGCCAAGGTAATATTCCATTGAAGGGCCTTTTGAATCTGCAAAGGCAGTTCCTTTTATCGGGTTGAGGGCATAGAATGTTATTTTGTCAATTTTGTTTTTTGTTATAAAGTTTTTTAATGTCGAAAAATCCTCTGCTGTTTCCCCTAAACCAACAATGAAAGTCATAGCCTTTTTTAAATTGTATTTCTCGCATACCGAAAACATCTTTTCTATTGGGGCGATTGGCTTGTTTGGCGCCACTTTTTTGTGGACTGCCTCATTTGTCGTCTCTACAGCGCCGCATATTCCCTCAAGGTAGGGGGCAAGCCTTGCTATTGTGGGCTCGGGAAGCACGCCTATGTTGAGCCATAACTTTTCTCCGTATATTGAATGAATCTTTTTGCACAGGCCAAGGATGCTTTCGGCAGTATAGCTGCCATAGCCCGCGCTTAAAAAGCCGATTTTCCAGCCGAGCTTTTTGCATATAAGCGCTTCCGCAAGAATTGAAGCCTCGCTTCTCTTTGCCTTTTCAGGATTTTTGATAAGGCTCTTCTGGCTTGACATGTAGCAGTAAGTGCAGTCTCCGAGGCTGCAGTACCATGATATGAAGATTGCGCGCTCGAACCAGACTTTGTTCTTATTTTTGAGGATTAATTTTTCCATTATTCAGAAGAACAAAGATTCATTTAAAAAGATTGACATTGGCTTTATTTTTTTATTAAATAAGGATAAAAGGTTATAGAGAACTTTGAAAAACCCCGTGTTTAATAATCTTTCTGGCATTTATTTCTCGTCTAAAACAAAAGATATAAATACTAGTTTGTCGTCTATAAAC
>JAGVYR010000027.1 GCA_018303185.1 Candidatus Woesearchaeota archaeon
GGGGCTTCATGCCCCTTCTTGCATATCGAAAACCTTTGGTTTTCGGGATGTTCCGAAAATCTTCGATTTTCGTTACATGTCAATTGGGCGCAACCAATTGCGGGAACGCAGCCTCATTACGCCGCTTCAGCACACGCCTTCGAAGATGCTAATCCCGGAAAAAAGAAATTATTAACCAAACTCGGGGCGTCCCCCCTCAGGCTGAATGCGCTTAAACCTGGTGCTCACAAATCAGATGGCAACCTTCATTTCGAGCGCAGCCTTTTATCCGAATGCGAAAGTATACTTCACATCCCCAGCGACTTCCTGCTTCTCCACGAGCCTTATTATCTCCTCTTCATGCCCTGCTCCAACAACAGCTAGGATTTTCTTATCGGGCTCTTTTGCAAGCATCTTGGCAAGATTCTTTGCCATCACACTGTTCCTTTCTTCTATAAGTGTCTTATATACATTTGGATACCTGTCTTTTACCTTGGCCATCATCTTCTCAATGACTTCCTTCTCAGGCACCTTAGTAAGGTCAAACCCTATCTCCTTTTTCCTGAAAACAGCCGCTTTCACTATATCAGCCAGGAAATTCCACTTTTCCTTCCAGGTAAGGCTTTTTGAGAACCTTCTCAGCGTAATCTGTATGTCCTGGTCTATGAGTGCAACCCTCTTTCCGCTCTTTTTGGCAAGCATAACCGCCCTTTTCATCTCACTTCCAGGAGAAACGCCAACCATCTGCCCTAGCTTTTTCTCAGCCCACGCCCCTATCACTGAAAACAGGTACCCTTTGACTCCTATCTTCCTTATGATGGAAAGGCCGGGTTTTTCCTTCCTGCTGCTCATCAGGGCATGTAGCCTTGCCCTGTCCAGCTCCACAGCCACAATATCAGGATTCTCCCTGTTAAAAGCTTCCTCAACCTCTTTCAGGCTCTGGGCAGCTATGTGGGACGTTCCGATTATGGTTAGGTTGCTGTATTTCATATGGTTGAGTGGTGCAAAGCCCAATTTAAAACCTTTGTAAAAGACGATAATCAAAAAAGAAGGGTTAGCAGCTTTCGCCCAATTTACGTATTAGTCGAAGTATCGGTCATTCCCGTAGTCCACGGAAAGCAACAGACAATTTTGAACCGCTTTCCGGGGTGCAAGGAAAACTTTGTTTTCCTGCACAGAAAAGCGCCGCTTTTCTTGTGCCGAAAATCCTTGATTTTCGTGCAGGAGCACCCCCTTGACCTTTTTTACTAGGAATATAACTTGGGCTCACCTTTGGCTGCTAACCCTTTATCACAAAAAACCGCTTTTAAAACTCCCAAGTGGCACAAAATACAAAATTTTAAATACTAATACCCTCTAGGCAGAGGCGGTGATATCAATGCTCAAGATGAAAAGAATAACACAGACTTTCGATATGAGGGTATTTACAGACTCTGGCGATTATTTCGGCGATGTTGAAGAGTGTATTTTAACGCAGAACAAGGTGTTTGGCTGGCGCGTCCGTGCCACAAAGAGCTCATTCCTCAACAAAGTACTGGGCAGCGCTAAAGGCGTTATAGTGCCGCACCAGCTCGTAAAAAGCGTGGGCGACGTCATGATAATAAGCAAGGCGGCCGTTCCTGCGTATAATGAGGAAGAGGCAGAGAAGGAATAATTTCGGTTTTTAGTGTTTTATTCTTATTGGAAATTCCGCAGGAATTTTCAATCCACGAAAACCGAACGATAAAAACTTCGGGTCAAGTCACTTCGTTCGTGACTTTGCTTCGCAAAGCTTTAGCCCGAGGATTAGTTCGGTTTTCGTTATTTTATTGCTGATTTGTTTTTTGTTGAGGGAGTATTTTTTGCGGTTTTTAGCTGATGCAATTCCAATACTGCATATGCTTTTTGATTAGCCTATCCATCTATGAGTTTTCAATAAGATTAAAATACCTCTAAAGATTCACACGCAGCATACGGCAGTGATCTAGCGGCTATGATACGAGCTTCCCACACGAGGGCGGCATGTTTTCGCTCTCGCGAAAAGAGCTTGTTACCCGGGTTCAAGTCCCGGCTGCCGTACCATTCCCAATAAAAGCAGAATTCTATGTATTCTTTATCGCAGAGCCCATCATTATGCCGACAACGATAATGGATGCTGAAAAAACAACCCAGTTGGCATCAGGGCTTAATCCTGCCATTCTTGAGCCCAATTTGACAATCCACAGCGTGACCATGAAGTATACCAGCCCCATTACAATCAATATCAATGACGCCATAAGCGTGACAAAAAGCGCTTCAATAGCCCTTGACCTTTCCATGCGGCGCCTTCTTGATTTCAAGTTTAAATATATTTTGATTTTTGGAGCTTCGGTGAAAGTCTCACTTCGTTCGGCTGGTGCCTGCTCGCCCTTATGAGTTTTTCTCAGGCATGCCACCCCGAATGGGGCACCCCCCGTCATGCTTAATGAGCTTTAAGCATGGCTCGCACATTGGCACCAGCTACATTTTCACCGAAGCCGATTTTTGGTATCCTATATGGTAAGTCAACTTAAGGCGCCGTTTTGCTCTCAGGTTTTATTCGGTTAAGGCAAAGCCGCCTGAGATTTGCCTGCGAGAACGCTTCGCCTTTGCTGCAAGTTCGAGCAGGCTCGCGTTCAAATCTCGGCTGTTTTTTTGAATATTTTTATTGTTGAACCAATGAATAGTTTTTAGTGTAAAAATTTTGACTAATAACAATGATTTATCGTGGCAAATTTTTACACTTCCGCAAACCCATTCGAATTTGCGTTATTAAAAAAAACAATGCCTTGGCTCCAGAACAATTGCCCTGCCTCAGCCTCAAACAAAAGGCGGGCTTGCCTTAACCTTATTGAGAAAAACCATTCCGCCGAATCAGAACACTGGACCTGCCTCGCAAAATAAATTCAAAGCGGCCTTAAGCTGGCCGTGTCTCCTATGTTTGGGAAAACTATATAAACAAACAGCTGCCATTAAAAACAGCATGAAATGGGACTTTTTCAGCGAGATTGGCAGGAAGCTGATACATATGACCATTCTTGCGGTCATTGCCTTTTACGTGCTTGTCAATAACCGCTTTGGCCAGCAGACAGCCCTTCTCATGATAACTGCCCTGCTTGTCATTTTTCTGGCGCTGGAATACTTCAGGCTGGAGATTGGATGGAAGATGCCATTCTTTTCAAGGTTTATCAGGCCAAAGGAAGAGCACAGGATGTATGGGGTCATTTATTTCCTTTCCGGCACCATAATATGCCTTGCTGTTTTTGACTTCCCGATAGCGATAGCGGCCCTTCTGATGACCACTTTTGGGGACACTGCGGCAGCCCTTGCAGGAAAGAGATACGGCACTTCCCTGATATTCAGGAACAAGACATTAGTGGGCTTTGTCGCAGGGCTTCTTGTCAATCTTGCAGTTGGTATTGCAGTAAGCCTTGCCTATTCCCTGAATATCTACATCCCTATAATGATGGCGATAGCTGCAACATTCACAGAAACGCTTCTTGATGAAATGGACGACAACCTTATCATCCCGATTTTTGCAGGGTTTGCAGGCCAGCTGCTGAAGCTGCTATTTTAGCCTCGCTTTCAGGCTTTCTTCATCCGTTGCTTCCACAGTCTCAAACATTGAATTAAGCCCAAGCTTCAATGAGGCATCATCGCATATCCTGTTGTGCGTATAAGGGGATATTATCCATTTCTTTTCGAGCTGCGACAGCGGGTTTACAAAATATATTGTCATGCTCCTGAAATCTATGAGGCTTTTCCAGTTTGCAATGAGGAAATCAAGGCTTTTCCTGCTGTTAAGAAGGCATATGATGTAGTGCTTTTCCCTGTCAAGCGCCTGCAGAAGCTCTTGCGTATCTGGAAGAATAAGGCATTCTGCCGCCCTGCCGTCCTTGTAGCTTATTGTAAAATTGCCGTCGCCTTTGTCCTGTATGGATTCAATCCTTCTTGTAAAGGCATCCTTGTTCTTCAGGAAATTTGCCATCCAACCTGAAACAAAAGGCACTAACGCATCCATTCAGGCTTCAGCTGCATTTTAATTTATATAATTTACTGATTTGAGGAATTGGCTGGATTCAATGCTGCATCATCAGCCGCTTCAGAATCTTCCAAAGCCGGAGTGCTGTTCGTGTAACTTTCAGTCAGATTGGATTCAGAAGAAATGTTCAGGTTCAAAGACTCATTTTCACCTTCCAAAACTTCCTGCCCGGCATTTTGCGCATCTTTTGCCATCTCCCTGGCCAGCTCATTTGGCAGCGGCTTTGTCCTTACAAAGCTTTCACATCCCCGTATATCGGGATTCTGGCTGCACCTGCTTATCATCGCTTTTTGCTCTTCTGTCAGCCGGCTTTTATCCCCGAAAAAGAAAGTGGCTGCGGCCAGAACAAGTATGAGTATGCCTATGCCGCTAAGAATAACCTTGATAGCACTGACCATCTTTTTTAATCGTTCTCCACTCTTGGAGCAAGTATGAAAGAGAGCATTACCCTGTCTAATGCCTTGTAATCCAGCCTTAAAGGATAGTCCTTGTTGAAATTAATTACAACTTCATCAGCTATCTTTGAGCCGTTTATCATCCTTTTCAGGTACTCAATGCTGTATTTCGCCCTTACTTTTTCGCCTTCAACCTTCACCTTGACATTATCGCTTTCCTTTATCTCTATCTTTGCCTGGCTTAGGTCGCCTTCAGCGCTTATTGTGAACTTCTTCGGCTCTGCTATGAATGACACAGACTCTGCAACGACATCAACATCCTGTATGGCCTCATTGAATTCTGTAGTGTCCATTGTTATGCTTACAGGGAACTTCAAGTCTGGGACTTTCTGCTCCTTTTCCTCAAGGTTGATTAATGGAAGCCCGAAAGTCCTTGTGGATTTGCCTTTTAGCTGTATGTTTAGCTTTCCATTGTCTACCAATTCAAGCGTAAGCATGTCATTAGGCCCCGCCCTTCTCAGTATCTGCTTCATGTTGCTTAAATTGATGGCAATCTCAACATCCTTCTTTACATCATATTCCGTGAATGCGCTGCTCAAAAGCTTGAAGATGACCATAGCCACATTGGCAGGGTCCATAGCAACTAGCTCTATAGCATCCTTAGTAATTTTAAAGCGGCCCTCATTCACAAGATCAGAAATTACAGAGATGCTTTCTTTCAGGTATTTCGGCTCAGCAAGAGTAAGTTTCATGTTCAACCCCCTATCCGCAAGAATTCTGCCTTGTTTATAATTTTTGTGGTTTGGAAGGGGCTATATTATATAAGTTAAATTATTACCCTCTGCCCATCCCTTACCAGCAGCACAGTCTCCCCTTTCTTGTAGCCAATCCCTTCAGCCAGCTCTGCCAGCGCTTCTTTATGTAAAGGATTCCCATGCGAAGGGATTATCTTCTTTGGCTTCAGCATTGTTATCAAATCCCGTAAATCCTCCCTTGCAGCGTGCCCTGACTGGTGTATGTCCTTGAAGATGCGCACGTTATAGGCTTTAAGCGTTCTTTCCAGCTTTTCCCTGTTAGCTATATTTGTCGGAGTTGGAATTGTCCTGCATGAAAAAATTACTATGTCATTGGATTCGAGCTTAAACTCATGTTCTTTAGAGGCGATTTTGCTCAGTACAGAATGAGGCTCTGCCTGATGCCCTGTAACGACAAGAAGGTACTTGTCCTTCTCATGAGCTATCTTCTTCAGCTTTCTTTTTACCTGCTTGCTGTACTTAAGGATTTCAGCCTGCTTGCTGAAATTCACAAGGCCGATGCTTTCAGCCGCATGGACGTATTTTGCAAGCGACCTCCCCATAAAGACAATTTTCCTGTTGAGCTTTTTCCCGAACTCAAGGATTGAAGTCAAACGGGCCATATGCGATGAAAATGTTGTTACAATCATAGCCCCGTCCCTGCTGTCCACGCCAAGCATCACATCCTTGAGCATCTCTTTCGCGACATTCTCAGAAGGCATCTTCCCGTAAGTATCGGCATAGGTAGATTCCACAATCAAAGCAAGGACATTCTCACCCGCTATAGACTGCAGCCTCTTGAAATTCGGCCTCTTGCCCAGTATAGGAGCTAAGTCGAACTTGAAGTCATTGGCATACATTATCACTCCGTACTTTGTATGCAGCGCGACAATCACAGTCTGCGGAATAGAATGAGTGACATGGATAAACTCTACCTTTATTTTATCAGTAATCTGGTATGAAGAATTCGAGCTCAATGAAATTATCTTGTTGCTTAGCTTTATCCTGTCTTCTTTAAGCGTTATGTCAATTATAGCTCCTGTATAAGGCGTGCATATTATCGGCGCGTTAAAATTATGCGCGACATACGGGACAGCGCCTACATGGTCAAGGTGCCCGTGCCCAATCACTATCGCTTTTACGTCATTTTTCCAGTCCTTTATGCTGCTGATGTCCGGCACAGCGCCGACTTTCACAAGCTCCTTCTCAGACACGCTTACAAAGTCATCGTCTTCTGTGTATTTTATGTAATTCTCAAGATGCAGCCCCATGTCTATTATGACAACTTCTCCGTCAACATTCACTGCAGTGCAGTTCCTTCCCACTTCATTGTACCCGTTGACCGCGCAGATTTGAATCATTTTTTACCAGATAAACTGCCCATTTAAAAATTATACCGCTTCCAGCACAGCGCAGTTCCTGTCCTCATAGGCTGCCTTGTATTTTTTCTTGTTCGCTATTATGTAATTGAACAGCTGCACGTCCTGCTCCTGCTTTCCGGAAAAGACATAATCAGGAGCATAATCCTCCTGTATCCAGTCAACATTTGTCCTTATAGTGCCTTTCAGGATGCCCATGTACTTTTCAAATTTTTCCCTGTCATGCAGGTAAGAGTAAGTCAGGTCAAGCCCGTGGGTATATATCAAATCAGAGTTCTTTAAGAACAAATACGGAAACGCATAAGCATTGATGAAGACAACTGCTCCTTTTTGAACATTGTCCCGCATCCATCCTGAGCAGCCGTCAAAATCATTCAGGAAGTCGCTGTTTTTTATAAGCGAAAAAGTGCCGTATGTGCTTAAGGCAGCCAGGACAGCAATTCCAATTACAGCAGCGTATTTTAAATTTTTTATATATTTGAATTTGTTTTTTGATTGTGCATTCTCAATGTAATCATTGTAAAAAAATGCCGCACATAATACAGAGAAAGGCACAAGGTATTCGTACATCCTTCTTGTCCTGAATGTGTAGGCAAGGAAAAACAGCGACATCAAAAGATAGAACAATTTCACAGAGTTTATTTTTTTATTTTTAAAAATTATAAAAAATGATGAAAAAATGAAAATTATTGGAACAAAGCTGTTTTTAAGAAACTCCAAGATGGTCCACGGCTTCCATTCTGCATTGTAAAGGTTCGCTGCAAGATTTACCCTCACTATCTGGTCATACAGGAAGGATATATTCCCAGGAAAATAGGGATTTGCAATAAGCGCAACTGCAGCCCCTCCAAACGGATATGCCAATATTTTCCATTTCAGTTTTTTTGAAAAAAATAAATCAATGGTGAAATAAGCCAAAACAGCGAAAAGCCCGATTACAAACCCGCTGTAGAGCCACGCAAACACCATCGACAAAATCCCGAGGTAAGCGTATTTTTTATTTTCAATAAAATATACAGATAATAAAATCAATGCTACCGCAAGCGGCATCTGCCTCGGCAGCATGAACCTGTAAGTCAGAGATACAGAGGAAAAAAGATAGGCGGCCGTCCAGAAAGCGGGATATTTTATGTTATGCTTTTCCAAAAACCAGTAAAACACTATGAAGCATGCAGAAGCCATCAAAACAGCAGCAATCTTTGCGCCAAGCATCAGCCCAAAAAGCGTAAACGGAACCAGCATCAGATGGAACAGAAGATGCACGTCAGCAAAATCATCCGCAAGTATTGTCTCCCTTGCCCATGGAAATTCATAAACAAGCCCGTCATTCCTTATGATGTCAGCCATCTTTATGTGCCAGTAGCCGTCAAAGCCTATTATGTTGGGAGTTGAAAACTGCATTATCGAGAAAAATGCCGCAATGAAAATTGAGATTGTCAATAATCTTCTTGATTTGACCTGCATGGCAGGAAAATAGCTTTTCTGTATAAATAGATTATGAAAATGCGGGAGACAGGATTCGAACCTGCGTAAGCACTAAGCTAACAGATGGCCAATAGAGTATTTCATCGGCTTTTGCCTCATCACTCATAACTTGAGTTAGGACTCGTTTAGCATCAATGTCAAACGAACTGTCCCGTTTGGCCACTCCGGCACTCCCGCATCTGCCCTAAAGGATTAAAACTCAATATAAAAATGTTACCTAAACCTATACTCCATATCAAGATGCTGTATGCCGTACAGGTCATATGCCATGGAAACAGCCTTAAACCCGCATTTCTCATAAAACCCTTTAGCCTGAACTTGCGCCTGCATCCAGATTCTTTTTGGCTTTTTCTTTACCGCTTCTTTTACAACAAACCCGACCAAGCCTCTTGTAACGCCTTTCTTCCTGTAGCCTTTCAATGTAGCCATCCTTTCTATCTTGAATTCCTGTTTCGCAGTCTCTAAAAGCCTTGCAGTTGATACTATATTTCCTTTAACAATGGCAATAAAATGGGTGGCATCTTTGTCTTTTTCGTCTGGCTCCCAACCTGCTTCAGACCCATGTTCTTTTATGAAAACTTCAACCCTTATCCTGATGGCGTCAATAAACTCTGCAATGCTATCAGCTTTTTTGTATTTTGCATCCATAAAAGCAGGAATAAGAAAATCAATATTTAAAATTAATCAAAAATCTACTTCAATCCCCTGAGCCTGTCCTCAATCATGCCCAATTCAGACTCAAGCTTTTCAAGCTCTGACAGCTTCCTTGGAGGCTCTGGCCTGGGCTGCTGGGCCTTCACTTCTTTCCTCACAGCAGCATTTTTCTCCTCTTTTTTTCCGGATTTCTTATCGTGCTTTTTCTTATGAACTTTATTCACAACAGCCTTCTTCTCAGGCTCAACCCTTAAATTCGAAGCGGGCAGCGCAACTTTCAGCTTGCCGTTGAGCTTGCTTATCTCCCTTACATCCGCTTTCAGCTTCTCAGTCTGCTGCAGGATATCTTTCCTTGCATGCTTCAGCTGCTCAATGCCCCTGAGAACCTGCACTGTGTCTTTCAGTGCTTCAAGAAGCAGCCTTTTAAGCTCTTCAGGCTCTTTTACCCGTACATAAAATGACTGCGATTCCTGCTTCTTCTGCATTACCAAGCACCCTGAGGATCCAGCAAAGTCTTGTCAATATTGTCTATCTTTCTCTCAATTTCGTGCAAAGTTGCATTCCACCTTTCAAGTTCGGAATCTTCCTGGTTCTTCATCTCCTTAAGATTTCCGAGAGTCTCCTTAGCCTCGTTTATCTTGCTTCTCAGCAGCTCAATGATGTCAATAACATCCTTGTAATCCTCAACTTTCACGAAAACCGGCGCTTCTCCCTTTCTTTCCATGTCAACCACCTTTGAACAGAGTTTTATCAACAAAAATCATTTTTTTCTGCATGTCGTCAAGCCCTTTCTCAAATTTTACAAGCTCCCTTTCCATGCTGTTTCTTCTGCCTTCTATCCTTTCAATGCCTTCTTCAGCCTCTTTAAGATCATTCCTTATGACAGAGACGCTCCTCCTTATGTCCTTAAACTTGTCAACTCTTACAAAAATGGGCTTCAGGCTTCCCTTGTCCCTTCTGAGCACGTGCCTTTCCTCCATGACAGCGCCCCTTTCAAGCCTTTCCATCGGGCTCATTGAAGGCCTTTTACTCTCTGGAGAGGGCATAGGCTCCGGCATTTTTTGCCTGGGCTCAAACAGCCTTGGTTTCTGCTCAGGCATAGCTTTTTGGGAGCCATAACCATAAGTTTCGGGCGCCCCTTCCTTATCTTCGAAAGGCTTCAGCTTTGGCATCTCATCCATTATCGAAGGAAGGTCGCTTTTTATGTCTTCAAGCTTAAAGTCAGAATCGTCAAATTCAGGCATCTTAGGCATCTCGGGCAGTTTCATGTCTCCTGCAGGCGGCGGAGGCGGTATGTCCAGGTCCTGGTCAAAAGGCAAATCCAGCCTGTCTTCCTTTGATTTTTTCAAGAATTTCAAAAATCCCATATGCCACCCTCTTTTAGCCATAAATAACACAAACCGATTAAAAACTTTTAGTAGCATTGCAAAATGGTGAATTAAGGAATATTTTATTTCGTGTTCAATGCAATATTTTCTAGGATTTGGCTGAGCGTTTTGGAAGTTCAGGGATTATTCTGGCGATTTGAGGGCATAGTTTACGGTAAATATTCTCCTTTGAGGGGCAATGCCGCTGAGGGACTTGACGCGTTTGGCTGCTTCCTTTGCGCATGGAGGCTCTTCAGGGACATTATGCCGGATATGCCTTCTATGCAGTCTTGAAGCCAACCTATCGTTCTCCTATCACTTTCATTATATTTGAAACGAAAAACTTTGAATTCTTTAGCGAGTCTTCAGCTGGCCCTTTATTTGCTTGAGGAATGGTCTGATAGGTAAAATGCCCCCTCTTCCATTTTTCATCCCTAAAAATCTCTAAAAGCTCATCTGCACGGACAATCATTTTCCTGTATATCTTAAGAAAGCTTACATCCAATTCCTTTGTATCGACAAAATTTTCCTTAAATTCAGCAAACGTTTTTTTATGCACTTCTGGAGATTTTGTTTCTATATCTTTCGTCAATAGAATTGCTTTTGCCGCATAAAAAATAGCATAATAAGAATGCAAGATTACAGAGCTATAAAAACTAATATCGCCAGGCAAATCAAAGCTTATTTTGTCCTCTTCCTGTTCACTCAGCCTTTTTAATGATCCAGCAGCCATTATTTCATTATTTGCCCTATCAAGATACATTTCAATAAGAGAACCCACGCTTCATCACCTCAAGCAGTATTTTATAATATGCCTCCCCGCCATAAAAAATTAAGCTGTTTTTTACAGCCTCTTTGCCGTAATTATGCTTTTCGTCCAGCAGCATTTGCTTAAACTCATCATCTGAAAATGCATATAGGTGTATCTGGGGGATATTCATTTCACAAAAATGCCGTAATCCCGCAATTATTTTTTTAGGATTCTGCGGCACTATCAGTACAACATCTAAATCTGATTTCGGAGTTTGTTTTCCTCTAACAAAACTTCCAGTCACTAATAGCGCAAAAAAGCTAACATCAATTTTATTCATCAGCCCATTAATGCTGTCCAGCGGAATATCTTTTCTATTCCATGCTTTATATTCTGCGGCCAAAGATAAAAAAGAAATCGCTTTAGGCGTATTTGCTATTTTGTAAATTCCCAGCCCGCCTTTTTTCTCTTTGTCTAAAATGCCTTCTTTTACAAAAAAATTGAGTGAGTTGTATGTGTAGCTTTCAGACCTGCTATTAATGGAATCCTTCACTTCGCTGAATATATAGGCAATAGTCGGGTTCTTAGCAAATATATCCAGTATCCTGTGCGATTTTTTTAACATTTTCCTTATTGAAAATTCCGCAAGGAATTTTCAATCCCGAAAACCGAACGATAAAAACCTCGGGTCGAGTCACTTTGTTCGTGACTTTGCTTTGCAAAGCTTTAGCCCGAGGATTAGTTCGGTTTTCGCTATTTTAGGTTTAATCTATCCTAAAAATAGGATTATACTATATAAATTTTTTGCTTTCTAGACTTTTGCGTTTTTGACAAAAACCTGTTGATTGAGTATTTTTTTGAATTCTACAATATTCTTGGCTTTCTGCTTTAGCCAGAAAGCACCCTTAAGGGCAATTAATCTTAGATACCTACATCCCTCACCTATCGTCTTAAGAACCCTATTCAGCGGCTTTAGAAGCCTGTCCTTTTTCATCAGGATTAGCTGGGTATAAGCTACAAGAATAGCGCATACGACTTTCTGCATTGCACCAAACTTGCGCACTTGATAGTCCTCCAATCCTAGATGCTGTTTTCCATCCCTATGCCATGTTTCAATTTTCCACCTCTTTAACAGTAAACGAAGTATTGACTCATCACTATGCTGCAGGAGATTTGTCACATTTATCCTAGTCTCTTCCTCATCTCCGTTTTTGTAGGAGATGAGTAATTTTTCTTTTCCAACCCCTCTTTCGCTGACCTCAATTGTATGGAGATAGTACAATTCTCCGTCAATAATGTGCCTCTTAAAATCAAGGTCAGTGAGCGTTTCAAGATACTCTTCTATGCTAATT
>JAGVYR010000066.1 GCA_018303185.1 Candidatus Woesearchaeota archaeon
AGTCTCGTTGACAATATTAAAACCGCGGAATTCGGAATCGTTGTAATTGTAAGAGCCGCCCCAGTAAGAATAATTAGTTACTGCATTGATGTTAAATTTGTAATTTTTATTCGATGAATTTGAATTATTAATATTGGAAAATAAATTGTTATCCTGAATAATGTTATCAACAACCCAGACGTTGAAGCCTATGTCTCCTATGCCGTCTTCGCCTGTATTGTTGAATTCAGTTGACTGTGTGTAATCTATGCGGGTAATGCCGCCGAATTCATTCGTGATGTTGGCGAGCATGTAGGGCAATGTGGAATTTCTCAGGACGACATGCCTATACTGGTTTGAGCCTTCATTATAGGCGACTATTATGTCCCCAATGCCATCTCCATTTACATCTGCAATCCGCCTGCCTATGTTTTTCCCGTTAAGGGTGAAAGGCTCAGGCGACTTCCATGCGCTTCTTGAAACCCAGCCCCTGCCATAGTTTATCCAGGCCCCCCTCATAATCTCTGTGCTATTGGCGAAATCAACTATTATGTCCTCTAAGCCGTCGCCATTCAGGTCAGCCAGCCTTGCGCCCTCATCCACTCTTGCGCTGGAAGTAAAGACAGTGGGAGGGGCATAGGAATCATAGCTAACCCATCCAGTCCCGTTATTCAGCCATGCTTTCCTCGTCTCAGTGCCGAAATTATACCCTTCAGCCACATCTACAAGCCCGTCTCCGTTTATGTCAGAAAGCCTTGCACCATAATCGCTGCCATCGGACTTGACAAAATAGGAAGGCATTATCCAGTCTGAGCTTGCATCCTTCCAGCCATTTCCCTTATTAAGGTAGGCTTTCTTTGCCGCGCCTTCCTTTGCCTGGAGGATATCTACCCTTCCATCCCCATTGAAATCAGCAAGCTGCACTCCCCCATCAACGCCAGCAGAAACAAATGCAATCGGAGGGTCCCATGCTATATCCCTATGCCAACCTGTTCCGTTGTTAAGCCATGCGCTCTTTGATGTTCCATATCCCAGCAAAAGGTCAGGAAAGCCGTCATTGTTGACATCCGCAAGCCTTAATCCTTTGTCAAGGTTCGAGCCGTCTGTGAAATACTCAGGAGGGCTAAATGAGGATGCTTCTGTCCAATTCGAATGGCCATTAAGCCAAACTTTCTTTTCGCTTGTAGCCTGCCTGGACTGTATCAAATCTATATAGCCGTCATTATTTAAGTCAGCAAGCCTCAGGCCAAAATCATTGGTGGCATCAGAAAACGCTACCGGAGCTACATACTTGCTTGAATTCCTATAAACGGAATCAGACTTGTAATAGCCGAATGACATATTATGGAGCACGGAAGCATTGTCAGAGCCAATGTAGGCTATGCCTGACAAGGAAGACAGGGAGCCTTCGTCATTAAGGCTTTTGTAGGAAAAAATATACCTTCTTACAAGCTTTCCCTCAAATAGGACAAAAATCCCGGACATTCTCCTGCTTTCATCAGCCTTGTTGCCGTTTTCATAGGAAATTCTCCTGTCAGGCCTTGCAGAGCTTTCATAGCTGAAGATTATTTTTCTTTTCTCATCATTATTGTATTTTATCTCCGAAAGGTAAACAGCGCCAGAATCCTGAATATGGGGATTTTCAAGATAGGAATATGCTATTGAATTTCCAAAAGTATCTTGTATCAAGTCAAGGCTCCATTTCGAGGCATAAGGATAGAGGTTTGAAATCAGCTCTGAATCGCTGTTGTATCCAAACCTTAACTGAGTGCCGTCCTTTAAAGTGACAAGCCAGTATGTGCCCAGACCGTTTGGGGCTCCGGTAAGGTTTTCTATCCTTGCAAAAGTCTCGGTTTCTGTATGGTAAAATAAGTCTTTCTTATCGTAGATTAAATCATAATTAGCCCCGTTCAATACCAAAACAAAGAAATCATCAGAAACATTTGAGGGCGTGAAATTAACATTCCTGTAGATGTAATTCTGCGTAAGAGACCATCCTGCTCCTAGAATTGACGGTCTTTGCTTTACAGATTGGCTGTTATAGCTTATTGTCAAGGAAGGCTGCAACCCATTTGTGCCTTTCAGCACTTCTATTGGGTAAGAATAAGTGGCAGCTCCCGGAAACAAATTAGTGGAATAGCTGCCGTAAAGCTTTGGAGCAGGGTTTGAGGGAATAGATGGCTTGTGCAAATATGGCTTGTATTCATCATTTACTGCAAGGGATAATGGTACAAGCAGTAGCAGGATGAGCAGCCACCATCCCTTTTTCAGAGCCATAATAGCACCTCTTCCCCATCACCTCATTTGGTTGCCATGATAGCTGTATAGACAGTGCTGTTGATGTTTGCTGCGCTTATGTTGAACATCTCGATGTTATAGAATACTGGGCTTATGTTCGACATTCTAACATAAGTGTCATTTCCTGTGATTATATTGAATGCCCAGATTTTGTTCATCCACTTAACAACCTTGTCGAATGTGCCAACTTTCTGTTCATTTGCAGAATTCCTTGTATAGATTTTTTGGTCTGTAAAGATAGTATAGTCGCTGCTAAGAGCATTTTGGATGCCGGATTCTACGTTGTCCCTGCTGTCGGACTCTAGGTCATTAGGAAGAATGTGTATAGACAATGGGCCGCTGGTGCTGGTTTGATTCTCATTTTGGAAAAGATTCTTGCAGGATATATAAACAAGAGAATATTCAGATGAAAGCGAATCCTGAGGCGTCAATGTGCATCCATGCTCCAGCGTCCCTTCCCCTATAGTGCAGTTTCTTGAGCTGCCCATTGTTGTATAGTTCTGGTCATACTTGCTTACGGCACAAAATGCATAAGTGCTTGTATTGAAATAGATGGTAGGGGTAGTGTCGTCAGTTTCGCATGGGTTCGATGTGTTTGTATTCCAATTTATGCATGAAGAGCCCTCATCATTATAGCCAGTTATGTACGTGGCACCGGATTCTTCATCATATTCAAGGTATAAGATTGGCCTGTCCGCCGGAGTTGTATGATCACTATCGCGCCAGAAATACCTGTCTTGGGAGGAACCTGAATGCTCAGCATACCAAGACATCATAATTAGTCCCTTATCATATTTTCCCAGATTCCTATTAAGCATATCAGTGCAGTAAGCGTTTGATAAAGTGAAGTTAGCCCTCGTGCCAGTATTGAAGCTGCCTTCCCTTCCTGCAACAATATTGCTCTGGCTGTCGAAATCGGTGATGTTTTTTCCGCCGGCAACAGAACCGAAGTTATTCCATGTGACAGTTGATTCTGACCATGAGCGGTTCACCCTGAATATCCCGTAAGTCTTATTGTTTGTTACTCCATTATTGCTGTGCACATATAAATTTAATTTGCAACTTACCACATTAACCTCTTGCGGAAAGCTTTTGGATGTGAAGTTCCAGCTGAACAGCCACCTTTTTCCGGTAGTTTCTATACCAACAGAAGGGAATGCATAGCTCCCATAATTTGTGTCCCCCGATGTGCCGTTCTCTATATTTGCATCCGTTCCATTGACGGAATCAGGCTGAAAAGATTTCATAAGTGCGAATGCTGGTGAAATCAGCAAAACAATCATGAAGGCCAAAAAGGCAGCTTTCATTTTCATTCTCCCACCTCCTTCAGGCCCAATTTAGGCAGGTAGAAGCTTGGATCCTCCTCTACAAAATCCTCCCTTGAGTTCTTCACAAAAACGCGAAGGCTGCCGTCGCATACTTCAAAGCGCTGGCAGCTTTTGCCGCCCTTGCAGTCAGTGAACTGGCCTTTAAATCATCATGCGCTACACAAATGACAATCAGGCAATTATTTTCATTCTCGTACTTGCACGCTCCCCATTGCCCGAAATCGAGCTGCTTTTTTGAGATTTTGGAGCCGTCATTTATTTCGAGCAAATATTTTCCTTCAGGGCTGCATTGAGTTTTATTCCTTAAAATTGCATTAACTCCGGTAATGCAGCCGTAGGAAACCTCTTCCTGCGATGTGGTGCATCCCGTATTGGGGCCTGTTGAGTTGGTACATGATGTGCTGTTCACAATCTTTGTGCAAGTCCCATAAACATCATTGCCCTCTTCATAAAATTCTGTCGTGCACGTTTCATCCTGCTTTACGGCAATATTTGCAGTGACCTGCTCTGAATTCGTAAATACATTTACAAGCTTGCCTGGAATCTGGCTTATGGCAGATAGAGACAGAAAAATCAATATAAGCACAGCTATTACGACCTTATTTAGCCTTCTCAAGCTAACCACCCCTCTTTTCTCGACGGAAAAACCCGAAAAATTAAGGTTGAGAAATCAAATAGCTATTTTAACCTTACTCGGAAACCGGGATAAATATTTTAGGTTTTTCGGATGAAACTCATTATTCTGGATAACTTTTCTTCCTTCTCACGAACAAGTGCGCCCCAAAAAAGAACAGGAGGAACGAAACCACTATCCCTGCGCTGAACGGCAATAAAAGCCCTATAAGATAAGCCAGCGAGGGTATTAATGTAACACCCAGTATAAGCGACAGCACAATCTTCTCCAGCACTTCCATGTCAAAGGCTGAAAAGAAGTAATAAAAAGGCAGTGAGAGCAAAACAAGGGATAAAAATATCCTCAGGCCTGAAAAGCCGAATACTGCATAGAAAAATATGCAGCCCGCTATGAAAGCTATGGCGGCAATCCCATAATCCTCCTTCAGCTGCTCAAGATTCAAGCTTATACACCCTTATAGTGTTCTTATTGAAAACCAACGTTTGATTTGAAAGCCTTTTTTCCTCTATCTCCTGCATTGAGCTTACAAGCTCCTGCATGTTCAGCCCCAAAGGAATGTAATAGTCAAGCATTATATAATCCTTCTCCATGTGGCTTCTTATAGAATCTTCATCCTGCGGGTAAAGGTAATAAAACCTTGTCACATGCTGCGAGGCTGCTGCAAACCATCTTATGTTCTTTGCTGTCGCGCTTAAGAATTCCGGAGTGTGCGGCACGCCAAGCATGGAAACATTGCTGTCAAGAGGCGCATTCCGCATTATCCACTCTGCCGCATCAAATTGGTCCTGCGTAAGTGTTGTAAGCGGATTGTTGTACGTATCCTTGTTTATGAGCTGCGATGCCTGCGCCATGTTCACTGAAAGGGCCATATAGACGAAAACTGCAGCAAGAGGGTATTTTGCCCAGCCTTTTATAGGGTTCTTCAGCTTTATCAGTTCCGGGATTGCAAGCATGCCCAGCACTGCCAATGGCACAAAAATATGGGCTGATGCGGACAAAGACCTATGGATAAGGTTCTGCATGCCGAAGGCATCCCTGTGCAGCACTATATATAAGCTGACGAGCCATGCGAGCAGCAATAAATCCCCGTCCTTCCTTCTTAATAATGCGGCAAGCACCCCAAGCAGAAGCAATGGAAGCGTCCACAGCCCGTGCATTTCTGAAAAGGAAAAATAGCTTGCAGGCACGCTGCCCTGAAACTGCTCTGGGTTGAAAGACCACCTGAAAATTCTTGAGAAGTCTGCTCCGGCGCTTGGGGCCGCTTCCCCGATCTCAGAAGACCTGAGCGCATTGATGCCGAGCCTTGGCAGCATGTTCAAAGTTTGCAGCGGAAACATGAAAAATATCGCTATGAAGATTACTGCACAAACACCGACATGCTTAAAGTTCACTTTTATCTTCTTATCTTTTATGCTGAGGAAGATGAATGTTACGGCAAGCGCAATGAGTGAATGAAAAAACACCATGGGATGCACGAGCAAGTTCATTATAAGCAGGATGGAAGTGAGGCAGATGTATAGGGGTTTTTCGTCAAAAGACATATTGTATTTGTAATAGCAGTAGATTATAAGCGGCACGAAGGCATATCCGAACCTTTCAGGCCACTGCCCCCAGAGATACGGCATGATGTCCCTTGGCGAGAAAATCAAAAGCAGCGAGGAGAGCATCCCAGGGAGGAAGCCGAAGAAATTTCTCATGAAAAGGAACAGGGTTATTAGAATGAATGTATTCAGTATTGTGTTCATCAGGAACACGCCCAGAACACGGTCGCCGCCAAGAGTCTGCATGGCTGCCAGCGAGGAATGGAACGTAGGCGGATACCATAATGTGTGCGGCCTGAACTTGTTGTCATGCCAGTATCTGAGGTCAATGTAGGGAGGCAGCCTGACAAAGGAAGCGTCATTCTGCGAGATGAAATCAGCAACCTGGAAGTGCGACATTGCGTCATATTCGCCGTACGGCAAATTACGTTCCTGATAGGGCAGCGACCAGTAGAACAGCGCAAAAAGGTACAGTGCCAGGAATGCCAGCAGCTCAGCCTGTTTCTTATCTATCTTCATGCTATATTAAATTGGCAAATCATTTATAAATATTTGTGGCATTATTCAATAATATCCCTTCAAAGCTAATTATAGGCACGGACATTAATAATCGTAAATAAATAACTGTGCCTATATCCAGCGGACTTTATCTATTATTACGGATATTAAAGTCCGCTCGTATAAAGTAAACTTATTGCCCACGCCACCACATCGGCTGCTGTCGCTTCGCTCGCTTGACACCCCGAAGGGGATAATCTCACTTCGTTCGTTAGTTCGAGCGAAGCTCAAACCGACCCCCGTCAAGCCAGCGCCAGTGATTTGGCGAGCGCTTAGCGAGCCTCGCGGGCAACTGGCGTGCGGCGAGGCAGGGTTCCTTATGGGACGCCGGGTAGGGCAAAACCGAATGAAACGAGGTTTTTGACCGTCGCACCGCCATAGCCGGCGCTTAGTGTGCTAAAGGCTAATTAAGATATTGAACAAAATTTAAATACTATTGGCCGACCCGCTTAGGTATGGCACAGGCAGAAAACTCTGCGGGTTTTGAGGCAGGCTCCAAGATGGGCTTCGTTCTGGGATATTTCCTTTTTACGGCTGCATTATTTCTCATTCTGACATTCCTGAAAAAATTCCCTGAATCGTGGACTTACTTCCACCTCATGGCTGCCACGCTTGCAGTGCCTTTGCTGGGCATGGGGATAAAGAGGCTGCTGAAATGAGCTTTTTTCTTGGCTTTAAGCACGGCATGAAGGAATTCGGGCATTGCATTACCATAATAATCAACACTGCGCTGCTGTTTTTTGTCTATATCATTGGCGTGGGAATAACGTCAATATTTGCAAAGCTCATGAGGAAAGAATTTTTTCCCAAAAAGCCTGACAGCGGCAAAAAAACCTACTGGGAAAAGCTTGAGCTGGGAAAAGAAGAGGAGGATTATTACTACAGGCAGTTCTGATAAAAATGTACATACTCGGGATAAGCTGCTTTTACCATGATTCCAGCGCCGCATTGCTGAAGGACGGCACCATAGTAGCGGCAGCTCAGGAAGAAAGGTTTACAAGAAAGAAGCATGACACTTCCTTCCCGGCAAATTCAATAAGGTGGCTGCTTGAGAATGAAAAAATCTCTATTGCAGGCATAAGCCACATAGCTTTCTATGAAAAGCCTTTCCTGAAGTTTGAAAGGGTTTTGTCACAGCACATCCAGTCTTTTCCGAAAAGCCTCAAGACTTTCCTAAGCTCAATGCCTTCCTGGATAAATGAGAAGCTCCGCGTCACTAGGATAATAAAAAAGAGGCTTGGATACAAAGGCGACATTTTTTTCATAGACCATCACATGGCACATGCGGCCTCCTCTTTCCTTGTTTCCCCGTTCCAAAAGGCTGCAGTCCTCACGGCAGATGGCGTCGGAGAATGGACAACGACTGCTTACGGCATTGCAGAAGGCAATGAGATTAAGCTCCTCAAAGAGATAAGATTCCCGCATTCGATAGGCCTTCTTTATTCCACGATAACCGCGTACCTTGGCTTTTCCGTAAATAATTCCGAGTACAAGGTCATGGGATTAAGCCCGTATGGAACAATGGATAGGGCAAAAAACCCGTATTATGAAAGATTAAAAAAAATTGTTGACGTCAAAGAGGACGGCAGCTACTGCATGGACATGGGCTACTTCAAATACCATTACGCAGACAGGATGCCCTCGGAGAAATTATGCAGCCTGCTTGGCGGGCCAATAGCAAAGCGTGATTCGGAAATGGCGCAGAGGCACAAGGACATTGCCGCAGCCCTCCAGATGCTCACAGAAGACATAATGACGAAGATGCTTATTCATCTTTATAATGAGACGAAGTGTGAAAACGTTGTGCTTGCAGGCGGCGTCGCCCTTAACAGCGTTTACAACGGAAAGATATTGAAAAAAACGCCGTTCAAAAGCATCTGGATTCAGCCGGATGCAGGAGACGGAGGAACAAGCATAGGCGCCGCATGCTACGCTTACAATGCTATACTTGGGAATGAACGCAATTATATTTTCAAAGATGCGTATCTTGGCCCCGGATATGAAACAAGGGGGATAAGGGAGTTTTTGGAAAGCAATAAGATAAATTACAGTGAATTTGAACATGAAGAATCCCTTGTAAAAAATGCCGCAAAGCTTATTTTTGAAAACAATGTCATAGGATGGTTCCAGGGAAGGATGGAATGGGGGCCAAGGGCTTTGGGGGCAAGAAGCATCCTTTCCAACCCATGCAATCCCGGGATGCAGGAAATTTTAAACCTTAAAGTGAAGCACAGGGAGAAGTTCAGGCCTTTCGCTCCTGTCGTGTGCGAGGATGATGCCCTGAAGTATTTTGATTGTGATGTCCCTATTCCGGAGCCTGCAGATTACATGCTCATGGTCTATCCGATAAAGCCTGAATTCCGTGAGAAAATACCTGCAGTCACCCATGTGGACGGCTCAGGCAGGCTGCAGACAGTCAGGAAGGGGCAGAATGAAAGATACTATGCCCTTATCAAGGAATTTGGGAAACTTTCAGGCATCCCTATTCTGATAAATACCTCATTTAACATAAGGGGCGAGCCGATAGTATGCACTCCCCCGGATGCATATAAGTGCATGATGGGCACAGGAATAGATTATTTGGTTATTGACCGCTTCCTAATAAAAAGGGAAGACAATAAGAAGGATATGTGGGACTCTGAGAAGTATGCCAAGGACTAAAAGAAGGAAAAAGAAGGAGATGTGGATTAACATTGCAGTTATGATAGCTGCAATAGCCCTGTGTTTCGCCATACTTGAGTTCGCCCTGAGATTTGTTTTTGATGCGCCATTGTCATGCGGCCTGTACAGTGCAGACAGCGAAAATACCTATGCCAACAAGGCTAATATTGATTTGAAGCATAAAGAGGCTGAATATTCAGTAAGGTACATAACAAACAATGATGGAATCAGGGATGAAAGGGATTTTGGTGAAAAAAGCCCGGGCACTTTAAGAATTCTTACTGCAGGCGATTCTTTCGCGTTCGGCCTTGGATTAAACCAGAATGAAACATTCCAGCATGTCATGGAAAAGGCGCTTCAAGGCAGTCTTGGAAAGAAAGTTGAAGTCATAAACGCAGGAGTTGGCGGCTATGGGACTGGGCAGGCTCTTAATATGATAAATGCGCTTATTCCAAAATACAATCCGGATTATGTCGTGTTCGGATTCTACAACAATGATGTGCCCGATGGTCCTGTTTTTGGATCACTGGCTTTTGAGGATGGCTGCGTAATAAGCAAAAATGCCGGAAGCTTCAGGAAGTTCGTGCTTCATTTAAGGTCGTATCAGCTGTATCAGGGCTACAGGAACATGCTGCTGCTCGGTTCTGACAGCATAAGGAATTTCCTCTACAGGGCAAGAGGGCTTCTTTCGGGTGCAGGCGTTTCTCAGGGCGCAAGGATAGGCACTCCTGTCATTGATGTTGCAAGGATTGATTCCCTTAAAGGCGCCTGGCGGGCTTCTTTGGAAGGCATCAGCAGCATGGACGCTGCATGCAGGGAAGACAGCTGCAGGTTCATTCTTGTTTACATTCCCGATAAGATTCAGGTTTACAGCGGCTTTAGGGAAAGATACCTTTCAGAGAACAATATAGGCAGCGAAAGCATTGACATTGGCCTGCCTTCCAGGATGGTTGCTGCATTGTCTTCATCAGCAGGAATAGAATCTGTTGACCTTATGCAGGAATTCAGCAAGATTAATATAGAAGGCAGAAACATCAGCGCATATTACGATTACGACCCCCATTTCAATGCAAAGGGCGCAGAGCTTTGGGGCAGTATTTTGGCAGAAAAGATAGAAGGCATGGAAAATGGCAAGGAATAAGCCGCTTTTAGGGGAGCTTTGGAATTTTTTGAGGGTAAGGAAGGCATGGTGGCTCACTCCCATAATCATAATGCTTATACTTGCAGGCGCCTTTATAATATTCGGCCAGAGCAGCGCCCTGTCTCCTTTTATTTATGCTTTGTTCTGAGTTTGATTGTGATAATGCAGTCAATGGCGGTGCTACGGTCTTTTGCTTCGCAAAAGCCCTATTCGCCACCCCGGATGGGGCATCCCCCGGCTCATAGCACGCCACTATGGCGCTGGAGGCGGCAGGGGACGCTCCCTGCGGGATGCCGCCTAGGGCAAATCGAACGCAGTGAGATTTGACCGTCCAGCCGCCGCGTGGCGTGCGGGTAAAGAGACAAAGGCAACCAGACTATTAAGGAGAAAGCTTTTAAAATGCCTTATTATTCGATAAGGCTATGAACATACTCATAATAAAGCTCGGGGCAATCGGCGACGTCTTGCGGACAGCCTCGCTGCTTGAGCCCCTGAAAGAAAGGTACAAAGGCTGCAGCATAGCATGGGTTACTAAAAGGAATGCCTTTGGCCTCCTCAAGAATAATCCGCATATCAACAATATCTATTTCATAGAGAACAACCCTTCTTTCTCGCAGGAATTCAGCCTTGTGCTGAACCTGGATGATGACGAAAATGCGTGCAGGCTCGCATCTGACACAAGGAAAAAAAGCCTTGTTGGCGCTTATATTGAAAATGGCAAAAAAACATACACTCAGGATTCAGCCTTATGGTTTGACATGGGGCTGATTTCAAGGTTCGGCAAGAAAAATGCCGATGAACTGAAGGCTTTGAACAAAAAGACCTACCAGGAAATCCATTTCTCGATACTTGGCTTGAAAGACTGGGAAAAATACCCGCCTGCGCTTATACTTGATGATATCAGCATTGATTTTGCGTGGCAGTTCGCCGAGAGGAAAGGGATAGGAAAGAGTGATTTCATTGCAGGGTTCAACACGGGCGCCGGCGGCAGGTGGCAGGACAAGAAATTAAGCATTGCTGACACTGTGGAATTGATAAAGAAAATGCAGCACGCATTTCCCGAAGCGAAAATAATCCTCTTCGGCGGCCCTGAAGAGGAGAAAAGGAACCGGGATATTCTGGAAAAGACCATTGGAGTGATTGACGCAGGCTGCAATAATTCCCTGCTGGATTTCGCTGCTTTGGTGGATTTGTGCTCTGTTCTTGTCACATCCGACAGCCTCGCGATGCATATCGGGATTGGGCTGGGGAAAAAGGTTGTCGCTTTTTTTTACCCGACTTCCGCAAGCGAGATTGAGCTGTACAATAAGGGAGTAAAGATAATCGCGAAAGGAAAGGATTACTGCTCATACAAGGCAAAGTGCGAGAATCCGCCTGAATGGAATTTGGATGAGTTTGTAGAGGGGGTTAAAAGGTTAAAATGAATCCTTTCATACTTATCCCAACCTACAACGAAAGAGAGAATATAGCCAGCCTGATAAATGAAATTTTAAGGCTGAAGATAAAGAACCTGAATATTGCTGTAGTGGATGACAACAGCCCTGACAGGACTTGGGAAATTGTGGAAAAGCTTTCCAGAAAAAACAAAAACATCCATATCCTGAGAAGGATGAAAAACAGGGGCAGGGGCGCAGCGGGAAAAGATGGCTTTATTTATTGCCTTGATAAAAATGCAGGCATTATAGTTGAGATGGATGCTGATTTCTCCCACGACCCGAGATACATTCCGCAGATGATAAAGGAATTGAAAAATGCAGACATTGTGCTTGGCTCAAGAAGGGTAAAGGGAAGCAAAGAGATTGGAAGAGGAATGATAAGAAGAATAATCACTTTGGGAGCAAACCTTTACATAAGATTGATGCTTGGAATAAAAGTTAGGGACTGCAACTCAGGCTTCCGCGCTTTCAGCAGAAAAGCAATGGAAAAAATCAATCCCAAGACGCTGGAATCAAAAGGCCCTGCCATAGTGCAGGAAGTTTTGTTCAGGGCGCACCTTAAAGGATTGAAGATAAAAGAAATCCCGATAACCTTCATAAACAGGAAGAAAGGAAAATCCAAATTGGGAATAAGGCAGCTTGCAATGGGCTACTGGATGGTTTCAAGGCTGAAAATGCTGCATTTGATGGGAAGGCTAAGATGAAAATCGCAATCTTGACACCAACATTCAGCTATTACTCGGGAATAGACAGGGTAGCGCAGCAGCAGGCAGAATCATTCTCAAGAAAAAGGCACAAGGTCACTGTATTTGCTCTGGAGGCAAAAATCAGGGCAAAAGGATACAAAGTCATTGAACTGGGAATGCCGAAAAATCCCATGCTGCAGAGGCTGTACCGGCTTTTTTTCTTCCTTGACTTAAAAGCAATGAAGAATTACCAGAAGCTGAAAGATTTTGACTTGGTAATAAGCCATTTCTATCCGATGAACTGGCTCGCATACATGGCAAAGAAAAAATACAATATAAGGTACGAGTATTACAACCACGGCATAAACGCAGGGGACATGGGCATCTTCGGCTGGATTTACATGCTTTTCTTCTCAATACTTGACCATTTCACAGTAAGGCATGTTGACAGGGCATATTCAGTAAGCCGCTTCCTGAAAGAAGAGATGAAAAAGCATTACGGGATTGTAAGCGAAGTGAAATACAACACAATAGACAGGCGCTTTAATATAAAGGTAAAAGGAAATAAGATAATAAAAAAGTACAAATTGAAAAGCAAAAAAATCCTGCTCTACATAGGGAGGATATCGCCGCATAAGGGAATTCATCTGCTGCTAAAGGCATTTGGCATGATAAGAAAGGAAAGGAAGGATGTTAAATTAATCATTGCAGGAAAGCCGACTTTTGAAAATTATTTTAAAAAACTAAAAAAAATGGCAAATAAAGACGTTATATTCACAGGATACTTCGATGATAAGCTTCTTCCTGCCTTTTACGGAGCCTGCGACCTTTACGTTACCTGCTCATTGTGGGAAGGCTTCAATCTTCCTGCTGCAGAGGCTCAGGCCTGCGGCAAGAAAGTGATAGCTTTCAATATAGGCTCGCATCCAGAAGTCGTGAAGAATGGGTATTTGGTGAAGAAAGGCAGCATAAAGGGTTTTGCGAAAGCGGTTTTGAAGGCGCTGAAATGAAAGATAGATTTGACTACAAAAAAGCAGCACTCATTACAATAGCAATTGCCATAGCAATCAGGCTCGCTCTCGTATTTCTCTACCATCCTGCAGGGGATGCGTGCTGGCATTTCTCAGCATCAAGGTTCATAGCAGAAGAGGGAAATCTCCCTTCCTTTGAAGCGCTTGGCAGGGATGAGCCCTTCTGGCCCTCTCCGCTGTTCCACATAATTGCAGCCTTTTCCTACAGGATGGCAGGAGATTTTGGTATGAAATTAGTTTCTCCATTGTTTGCATCTTTAACATTGGTTTTCTCTTATTTGATTTTCAAAAAACTTTTCGATGAAAAGACATCATTCTACTCAATTCTGTTCCTTTCCTTCATCCCGATAGGCCTTGATTACAGCACTTTCGGCTATGTTGAAGCGGCATTATCCTTTTTTGTCATTTTGAGCATCTACTTTGCCCTTGAGGGCAGCTATTATCTCGCTGCTGTCTCTGCAGGATTGTCAATGCTCACCAAATACAATGGTGCCTTTGTAATACCATTGATGCTGTTCATTGCATACACAAGGCATAAGGGCGACAATAAGGCAGTTTTTGGAAGCTTTTCAAAAATAATCATTATATCCGCAGCAATAGCAGCCCCATGGCACATAAGGAACTGGCTTCTTCTCGGAAATCCTGTATGGCCGTTCCTAAACTTCCTTTTCCATGGGATACAGCAGGCCTCTTATTCCGCATTTGACCTTTCGCGCTTCCTGCACCCTAATGTATTGATTTACCCGTATCTTGGCTTCTTTGGGGTGCCTGACGGCGTGCTTTCAAACATTTTTTTCATAAAGCTGCCTTTCATCAAAATTATATTCGCAGGATGGCTTCTTGCCACAGTAATTTTTACGCTTCCGCTGGCTTTCGGGTTTTTTAATCGAATAGATAAAGACAATGAAACAAAAAACAATAAGGAAATAAAAAATAAAAAGAAAATAAACAATGAGAAAAGTATACTGATTGCATGGATTCTTTTCTTCCTCATCCAGGCATTGATTTACATCCCCAACACAGGATGGTCTGTAAGCAGATTCTTCCTTCCCGCGCTGCCGGCCATAGCTGCAATATGGGCAGTAGGGATTTTATGGATTTTCAATAGAACGCCAAAATATTCATTGGTAATAAAATCATTGCTTATAATAATTGCAGTCGGATTTGTATTCACTGCATTCTTCAAAATTTCCTACGCGGCGAATTCGTGGAATAAATACAATGATGATTTTGGTTGGATTAAGGAAAACACAGAAAAAAATTCAGCATTCATATTCGGCGGGCAGTGCGGCACATACAGCATAAACAGGCAGTCATACCAGCCAACGGAAGAAAACATTGAAAAGACCGATTATGCCTTCGTCAATCAGGAATTTCCGCTGGATGCAAGAACAAAAATAGATGGTTCGATTTTGGCGGAAATAGAAGCTAAAAAATTAATCTATGAAAATAAAAACACCGGAACAAAAGTGTACAGCCTCAGAGAAAAGCCTTCTTCCTGAACATATGCTTCTCGGAAAATACGGATAAAACTTCCTTATCCTGCACTTTCCTGAATTTCTGCACCTGTTTCCTTCTTTTCATGACTTTTCCAAAATTGAAGGCAATCCAGGACAATGCCTTTGCCCTGCTGTAAAATTGCCTGAAATTGAGCGTTATTAGGTCTTTTGACAGCGCAATCGCCCTCATCAAAAGCACATAGGGCAGGTATAGCATTATGCTCTTCCACGAAAGCGCCTTGAAGAAAGTCATAAGCAGGTTTCTCTCGAGCAAAAAAGTCATCCTGCCTGAGCGGTTTTTCTTTGTAGTTATGGCATGCATATGGTACACAACAGCTTCTGGAACATACATTGTCCTGTATCCCATCAGCTTCATCCTGAGCGAAAGGTCAAGGTCTTCCGCATATATGAAATAGTCAGGGTCATAGATATAGCCAAATTTTTTAGCCAGCTCTGTGCGAACCATCTCTATCCCGAGATAGGGGATTTCCTTGAGCTTCTGCTCCTCGCCGGCATCGGCATAATGCCCCGTATAGAAAGCCCTTGAAACCCACGTTCCGCTTGACTCAATCTTCCTGTCAAAGTAATTTATGAACTTTGGCGCCCCGATAGCTGCAGATTTGTCTTTCTCAAGCACATCAACCAGCGCTCTGACGCAGTTATTGTCAAGTTCAAGGTCGTTGTTCAATATAAAGAGATATTTTCCCCTTGCTTTTCCAAGGCACGCATTCACTCCGACATATCCCATATTTTCCCTGTTCGTTATCAGCTTTACTTTGAACTTCTTTATTATTGAAATGCTCCTGTCAGAAGAAGCGTTGTCAACAACTATTGTTTCATAACTTTTCTTGGGATAGCTTATCTCAGAAAGAGACTGGAGGCATTTGCCTATTATGTCCTGCCCGTTATAGTTCACGACAACAAGCGAAACATAAGGAAATGCCATCTTGCTAGTCTATCCACCTTATTATCTGGAATGCCTCTGCATAGCCGGATTTGCATTGCCCGCCCCTCAGGACAGACAAAGCCCTTACATGCTCCGGGCTCCTGAAGCTCCTCACCTGCGACTTAAGAAGAGAATACATCTTCAGCTTTCTTTCTATGTCTATAGGCACGAAATAATTTGGAGAAAACTTTATTGCAGATGCATGATCCCAGAAAAGCACATGCTCCTGTTCATATACAAGAACTTTCTTTGCAAAAAACACAGTGTCATGCGGCCTCGCCGCCACAATGGCCGCTTTATACACAGCCCTGTGGTCCTGGTTGTAGGATGGATGGGGGATGAAAACCTGCTCAGGCTTCAGCTCATTAAGCGCTTTTTCAAACTCAGGGATAAGGTCAATGATCCTGTATTCATTCACTTTGTTCTTGAGCAGCTTCATCTTAAAGCCCGCAACTTTCTGCACTGCCTCAATCTCCGCTATTCTCCCATTTTCATCAATGTAGCTCCTGTCCTCGACGCCGCAGTGCAGAACGAAAGTATCCTTGTCAAGAATGCCCCCGCATCCGAGCACTTCATCGTCAATGTGCGGCGAAATTACAAGTTTCTTCATTATTCTTTCTCCTCTTCAGTTTTTGCCTTCTGCAGGTACAGCTTTGTGCCGTCCTTGCACACTACAAAAGCATTCGGGTAAGGGTCCTGCAGCGCCCTTATCTTGTCGTAAATCTGCCTTGACGTGAAGTTTTTAAAATCTTCTGTTTTTATCTCGCTTTCCTTTGGTGTTCTTCTTTTGTATGAAGTGGCCTCGCTCTCGTCCTGTTTCTTTCCGTCTAACTTTCCGGTGGCAAGATATTTGTCCAGTATATCCTTGAGCCCTTTTTTCCCAAGCTCTGTTAGCCTTCCAAACACCTCATCCAGCTCGCCATCAAGCGAAAAGGGCTGCTGCCATAAAATTGGGCCTGCATCAATAGCATCATCCATGATAAAATATGTAACTGCGCTGTCTTTCTCGCCGTTTATTATCTGGTGCTGCAGCGGGCTTCCCCCACGATATCTTGGCAGCGGAGAGGGATGAAGGCATATCTTCTTCACATTTCTTGGAATTTCATCCTTTATTATCCAGCTCCATCCTATGAAGAAAGCGAGTTCGGGCTTAGCATCTTTTATCTTTTCATCATATTCATCTTTTGACTTTATTATTACTGCATCTATCTTATCCTTGTATGGGGCTGCTATTGCATTGATTATGTCAAGAGCCCATTTCCTGTATCCGCAGAATAATATTCTTGGTTTTGCCATCCCAAACATCAAACCCCGCTACATGGGTGAAAAACACTGTTTAAATATATTATCATGAAGATGAAATCATTCCCTTACATAAACAACGGCAGGCACTATTACAGGCTGCGTCCAGAACTTATGGTAGTAAAGCACGGGCCTGTTTTCCCACGGAATGTCCGGATAAGGCAGCTCAACCTTCCTATAATCGCGGGATTCTGCATAATTCACAAGATACGCAACCCTTCCGATATCAAGCCTGTCAGGAGAGTCTATGACGATAAAATCAGGGACAATCTCCGTTTCCTTATACTCAAATTCTCCAAGCACTTTCATTCCTGTGTAGAACTGCAGCTCGGCCGTGTATTTGAGGTTGGCGAACACTACGCTGTCCGGAGTGCCATTCTCAAGAAGATATTTTGAAATGCCCTCGGTCGGCCCGTCATAGTCGTGCGTTATCTCGTAGAGGTAATAGAAAAACGGGAAGCTTATCTTTGCCTGCCGGGCAAAATTTTCATCAATCCATTTGCCGCAGAATTCGCCTTTCTGCGGCATCAATGTATGGCATTTATCCTCTATAATGCCGCTGCCAAGAATGAAAGGGTAGAAGCTTGCTGCGTAAAAGAAGTTTGTAAGCAAAAAAAGCGCAAGCACGGCTATTCCTGCTGCCTTCATGGCTGTTTTTTTGCTCTTAAGCAGGAAAACTGCAGTTAAAAGTGCAAATGATATCCATACGGGAAACATCCCTGTAATGTACCTTGCATCGCTGTATCTTGGGAACAAGAGCAATGCTATTGGCACAATCGAAAAGAACAATGAAAAATATACTTTGCCTTTCACTTCACTGCCTTCCTTACGGAAGTAATAAAATGCTGCAGCAAGGCAGGCTGCCATAAGCAGTATTAACGGCATGTTTGAGTTTATGCTGTGGAAGATGAAATCTATTTTCCTGATGACAAAATCGTCCAAAGTCCCTCTCGACTGCGCCCTCCCGAACGCATCTGCATACAAGGCAAACGGGAATGCGAATACGAATATCAGCAAGTACGCAAAAAAGCCCTTCCTGAAAAGCTCTTTCCTCAGTTTAGGGTTTTTAATCCAATGAATGAATAAAAATATTGAAACAGAAACAATCATCACCGCAAATGAGAGGAAATTTGAATGGAAAATCAGGATGGAAGAAACAGCAAAAAGCGCAGCGTCTCTCCACGCTATTCTTTTTTCGCTGCAAATTTTATGGGTTGCTATGAGCAGCAATGAAATGGAAAGCATCAGCAGCGAGAAATACCGGGACTGCCTTGAATAAAGGTAATAGGGCACGAAAAGCAGCAAGGCCAGGACAGAAAGCCGGTAATGCATGCTGTTGATGGATATCCTCCTGAAAAGAATCACAAAAGGTATGAATGAAAGCACCCCTATCAGCACAAAAGGAAGCCTCGCTGAGAATGTTGAAATCCCGAAAAGCATGAAAGAGAAAGCTGCTACGTAAAAGTGCAGCCAAGAGCTATAGTCCCAAATGCCCTCGGAGTTATAGTCCACCTCCTTGCCGAAATTCGTGAAAAGATTCTTTCCGTCATAGACTTTTGGCACACCGTATTGCATGGTGTTTTTTCCCAGTATCGCTGTCTCAGCCTCATCGTGCCACATGTAGATGTTCCAGAAATTTGGTATCATGAGGATTGCGATAAGAATGAAAACTATGGTCTCAAACCTGTTTTTTTTCAGAAAATCCTGAAATCCTGCATAAAGTGCTTTTTTTGCTTTCTTTGAAGATTTCATTTTAGCATTTAATAATAAGTTATTCCATGCAATAAGATATCATGCAATCCTGTATTTCTTCCACCTTACAGTAGACATGCTCATATCAACAGTCACATGCGGCCCATTATACTCTTTAAGCGAGATTTTGCCGACTTCCGTGTCTCCTCCCAAGGTAGCAAGCTCATGCATGCTGATTCTTTTGTCCCCGACAACGTGGAACAGGCCTGTTTTTTTAAGGCTGATAAGCTCTTTCATGGCTGAAACAACCTGGTCAGTGAAAAGGTATGTCCCAAAGCGGTCAACAAACGCTTTTGGATGCTTCCATTTTCCTCTTGCTGCAAAATTGGTCCTGATTATCAAAGTGTTTGGATACTGCCTCGTCACAATCTCTCCGCAAAGTTTCGTGAAGCCGTAATAATTGGCAGGGCATGCTGGGTCATCTTCAATATAATATTTCTCCTTTTCGCCTGCAAATACGCACGCAGTGGACATATAGATGAGATAGCAGCCATTATCGAGTTCTTTAAGGGCATTCACAACATTCTGCACGCCTTCAACATTAACATTCCACGCATACTTTTTTTCCTGCTCGCACTTTGGTATATTTACAAGGGCGGCGGCATGCATGAGCATGTCAGGCCTGTATTCAAGTATCTTTTTTCTTGTCAATTCCCTGTCGGTCACATCCATCTCTCTGCTTGAAGGCATATAAGCCCCCCCGAACGCTTCCTTCAGGCTCCTGCCAAGAGCGCCGGAGCCTCCTGTTATGAGCACTTTCATACATGGAGTGTTTTCATTTGCTGTTTTTAAAGGTTTAGCCTGATACAGCGGCTCTGTCCCGAATGTAGGTTAGCAGCCCTAAGTGAGCCCATTTAGATTTCCAGCGAAGGAGTTGAGGGGGACCCCCACAAGCTTTAGCAAAGTCCAACGGCACCTTATCAAATGCATAAATTGGGCGTAAGCCGCTAACCCGAGATTTGCCTGCGAGAACGCTCACCCTTACAGCAAGTTCGAGCAGGCTCGCGTTCAGGTGAAGCGAGATTTTGAACGCAGCCTAGCCCATGGAAATATATTTAAACTGATTTTTTAGCCAAGATGTAAAATGCTGTTCAATTCGCTGCACTTCCTTGTATTCTTTCCTATTGTAACACTGATATATTTCAGCATCCCGCACAGGTTCCGCTGGACTTTGCTTCTTGTCAGCAGCTATTATTTCTACATGAGCTGGAAAGCCGAATATGTAATCCTGATAATCATCTCAACGCTAATAGACTACATAGCCGCGATAAAAATACGTGGCACCGACTCAATCAGGAAAAAGCGGCTTTTCCTGAGTTTAAGCCTTGCCGGAAATCTCGGGATGCTTTTCGCCTTCAAGTACTTCAACTTCTTCAGCGATTCAGCAAGGGCCCTGCTTGAAAAGTTCAGCATACAGCTCAGCCCAATGACATTAAAAGTTCTCCTTCCCGTCGGGATAAGCTTTTACACCTTCCAGACAATCAGCTACACCATAGACGTGTACAGGGGAAAAATAAAGCCGGAAAGGCATCTTGGCATATTCGCAGTATATGTTTCCTATTTCCCGCAGCTTGTCGCAGGCCCGATTGAAAGGGCAAAACACCTCCTGCCACAGTTCTACAAAAAGCACGATTTCAATTACAAGATGGCTTCTGACGGCTTCAAACTCATGCTTTGGGGCTTTTTCAAGAAGATGGTTGTTGCAGACAGGCTTGCAGTTCTTGTGAGCACAGTCTACGGCAATCCAACTGATTACACTGGGATTCCGTTGATTCTGGCAACCATATTCTTTGCATTCCAGATTTACTGCGATTTTTCAGGATACTCCGATATAGCAATAGGCTCTGCCCAGATAATGGGATTCAATCTTATGGATAATTTCAAAAGGCCTTATTTTTCAAGGTCAATCGGCGAGTTTTGGAGGAGATGGCACATCTCCCTTTCAACATGGTTCAAGGATTATGTCTATATTCCTCTTGGCGGGAGCCGCGTCTCAGTCCCAAGAATGTACCTGAACCTTCTTGTAGTGTTCGTCGCAAGCGGCCTGTGGCACGGTGCCAACTGGACATTTGTAATCTGGGGGGCATTGCACGGCATGTACATAGTATTTGAGATCATGGCAAGGCCCTTCAAGAATAAAGCATTCCATGCCATTGCGCTTGACAGGCTTCCCAGAGCATTGATGCTTATTGAAGTTGGCTGGACATTTTTAATCGTAAATCTGGGATGGATATTTTTCAGGGCGAATTCACTTTCGGATGCACTCTACATCGTAACGCACCTGTTTTCAGGCATCAGCTTCAATTTCACAGGAATAAACATAGGATTCAGCTGGAATGAGCTTTTCATATCATTTGCAGTCATAGCGTTCATGGAGTTCGTGCATTTCATACAGGAGCATAGGAGCATAAGGCAGTTCCTTTCAGGCAGGCCCCTGCCACTGCGCTGGGCTGTATACCTTGCCATAGTGCTGAGCATAGTATTTTTGGGAAAAAGTGGCGTCCAGTTCATATACTTCCAGTTCTGAGACGGAAGACAAAAAAAGGTTTGCCATGAAGGGCATCATTTTCATAGCCTTGGCTCTTGCCCTTGCCTTGTTCATTGAATCAAAGCTTGACAATCCTTTTGAGCAGGTTGAAAAGCTTGACAGGGCACTTTCCGAAAAAAGCCCGGACATAATCTATTTCGGCGATTCCAGCGTCTACCTGTACGCGCCGAATGACCCTGACAGGAGAAGCATTGCCTCATTCCTTGCAGGATATTCCGGGCGGGAGGTCGTGGAGATATCGCACGCCGCATACCATCTCGGCATCTATGAAGCTTACAGCGAGTACGTCTGCAACTCGGAAAACAGGCCGAAGCTTGCGATTGTGCCGATAAACCTGAGGGTGTCCTTCTCTGAAGAATCTGCAACAAGGCCAGCCTACCAGTTCAATAACCAGATAAGATGGCTGAAATCCGGGAGAGAAGGCAATACATTGCCGCTCAGGCTTTGGCTGAGATTCTACCATTTATTCGGAAATGACAAGGAAAAGGAAAGCAGGCTGGAAGAAGAATGGAAAAGCAGGACAGTCTATTATAACGCAACTCCAAGAGGCAAAGTTTCTGATTACCTTATTGAAAGGCCATCTTCCTCAGAAGAGGTCGCAGGCCAGTTCATCTTTGAGTACATGCCATTGATTGGCGAGAGCCATGGGCGCATAAGCTCCCTGAAAAAGATGGTAATGAACTATGAAAGCTGCGGCGTTAAGCTCCTGCTGTATACCTCCCCGATAGATTACGAGTCCGGAATAGGCTATATCGGCAGCGACTTCACAGCCGTTGTAGGGCAGAACATAAAGACGATACAGAATTCAGTGAAAAATTCAAATGTGGTGCTCGTGGACATGTCTTTTGACCTCAATGCGAGCTATTTCAACTACATCTCAATACCCAATGAGCATCTTAAGCAGGATGGAAGGGAATATGTTGCAAGAAAGCTGAGTATGCTGCTGGACGAAGAAAACAGGTAGATGCTGCGGCTAGCTCCTTCCAATCCCGTGATACAATATCTTCAATCCTTTTATCGCGCCCATGTCGAG
Source organism: Candidatus Woesearchaeota archaeon (assembly GCA_018303185.1). Lineage (GTDB taxonomy): Archaea > Nanobdellota > Nanobdellia > Woesearchaeales > GW2011-AR4 > JAGVYR01. The sequence continues at coordinate 22,374 of JAGVYR010000066.1, forward strand.
GCAGTTCTTGCCGTCAATTATGGCTTTTATATTGTTCTTTTTGAAGTCTTCAGCGAGAATCTTTTTGAATTCGGCATGGTCTGTGGCTATGATGAGGTAATCCGAGAAATCAAGCAGCTCATTCAAATCCACAAAATCAGACATGTCTGCGACATGAGGGTCAAATGCCCTCACATCAGCGCCTTTTCCCCTGAGGATGGAGAGAAGCTTTAAGGCAGGGCTTTCCCTTATATCGTCTACATTTGCCTTATAGGCAAGCCCCATGACGCCGATTTTCGCGCCCTGCATGATGCCTGCTTTTGAGAGTATTGCCTTTTCTACCAATTCTGCGGTGTAGTGCGGCATGCTTTCATTGATTTCGCGGGCAAGGCTAAGGAAGCGATGGTCGAAACCCGTCTGCTTTGCCCTTTTTATAAGGTAGTAAGGGTCAACGGGAATGCAGTGCCCTCCCACTCCTATGCCGGGATAGTGGGGCATGAACGCAAACGGCTTTGTGGAAGCGCCCTTTATGACTTCCATTATGTCTATTCCAAGCATGTCGAAGCTCCTTGCCATCTCGTTTATGAACGCTATGTTAATATCCCTAAATGTGTTCTCCATTATCTTAGTCGCTTCAGCGGCCTTGACAGTGCTCAGTTCCGTTATTTCCGCCGAGATTATGCCGCGGTAGAATTCTGCTGCCTTTTTCAGCGCCTCATTCGTTACTGCGCCCACAACCCTTGGGATATTCTCCACGGTCCATTTTTTGTTTCCAGGGTCTATCCTTTCAGGGCAATGGGAGAGATGGATGTCATTCTTTGCGGGGTCAATGCCCGCCGCCTTCAGTATCGGTGCTACAACCTCTTCCACAACACCCGGGTTTATAGTGGATTCTATTACGAGCATGGAGCCTTTCTTTATGTGCTTTGAGACGGTTGTTACTGAATCTATAAGCGGCTTCAGGTCAGGAGAATGGCTATGGTCGACAGGAGTCGGAACGCACACAATTATTATCTCTGATTTTGGGATGCACTCTTCAGGCTTTGCTGTTGCCCTGATTTTTACTTTCTTCAGCTTTTTTGCAAGGCTTTCATCCTCTATCGGGCTTATGCCCTTGCTAATTTTTTCCACTCTTGCGCTGTCTATGTCCAGCCCTGAGACATCATGGCCTTTTTCAGCGCACAGGCAGGCAAGAGGCAGGCCCACATATCCCAGTCCCACGACAGTGATTTTCATTGGCATGGGTCTTGCAATTTTGTTTATAAATATGTCGCTGTATCGGGCGTTTTGTCCCAAGACTCGCTTCACCTGAACTCGAGCCTGCGAGCGTTCTCGCAGGCAAATCTCGGGTTAGCGGCTTACGCCAATAGTTAATTACCTGAAATAGGCATTTTCTTAATATGCTCCGCAATGTTAGCCACGAAACTCGCTTCTGCACATTGCGCTCGCCTCGTGTTTTTATTAGGCTCACTTTTGGCTGCTAACCTACATTTTGAACGCGGTCCATGGGTAAAGCATTAATTTTTCCTCGCCTCAAGTATCCTCTTAATCCCTTCCCTCACCATAACTTTAGGCTGCCAGCCAAGCGCCCTCATTTTTGTGATGTCAGGCACCCTGTATTCTATTTCCCTTTCCCTGAGCCTTGTTTCATTGCCATAGCCCATAACCTTTATCTCGGACTTGCTGCCAGTCATCTCTTTTGCGAGCTGGGCAAGCTCAAGTATGGTGGTTGGCTGGGTATTCCCTATGTTGTACGCCTCTCCTGCCATGCCCTTTTCCATGACAACAAGGACGCCGTCGGCAATATCCTCAACATAAGTGAAACAGCGGGTCTGGTTTCCCTGGCCGAAAACAGTTATCATTTCATTATTGGCTGCTCTTTTCAGAAAAATCGGCACTACCCAATTGTCAAGCTGCCCGGGCCCGTATACATTGAAAAACCTTACAATCCTTATGTCGCTTCCGAATTCCTTGTTGAATGCCTTTGCATATATCTCTGAAGCGAGCTTAGACACTCCATAGGTCGAGACTGGCCCTTTTGTGCTGTCTTCTTTTATAGGCAGCTCTCTTGGCTCTCCATAAACTTCTGAAGAAGATGAGTAAATCATGTTCCTGGCACCCGCCTTTATGGCGCTTTTGAACACATTGACAGAGCCCTCCAGGTTAACGCGCATCGTGTCCAGCGGATGGTTGTCGGAATTGTCCACTCCCAAAATAGCCGCGAAATGCATCACATAATCGCAGCCTTTTATATCCTGGATTATGTCCTCATTGACTGACTTTTTCACGAACTCAAGGTTCTTGTGCTCTAATGCGGGCTTCCTTAAGTCAAGGACTTTCACATGGTGCCCTTTTTCAAGCAGCTTTCTTACTATGGGAAGCGCAATAAAGCCGGAGCCTCCTGTAAAGAATATCTTCATGAATCAACGATTTTAAGCTGATTTATAAAAATTGTGGTAAGATTTATTAATGCTTTCCCGCTCTTGCAGGATATGAAGATTGTACATGCTGTAGGCTACTTTGTCCCTGAGCTTGGCTACCAGGAGTACTATCTTGCGAAAAAGCACAGGGAGATGGGGCATGATGTCCATGTAATCACCTCAGACATGCTTTATCCATTCCCCGACATTGAGGAGATGCTGAAGGAGGCCGGGGCAAAGGACACTTCAAGAAAAAGAAAGGCAGGGCTTGCTGTGATTGACGGGATAAAGGTGCACAGGCTCAGGCATTTTTTTGAGTATTCTGATTTCATTGCATGCGGGGGCTTCAAGGAATGCCTGAAAAAAATAAGGCCAGACATTGTCTTCTCGCACGAGAGCAGGCAGGCTTTCACATTGCCGGCTGCCTTTTACAAGAAAAAAATTGGGTATAGGCTTATAGTTGACCAGCACGACTTTTACCATAAAATCCCAAAACATCCGATAACAAAGAAAATTCTGAGATTTCTTGACTACAATATCATAAGGAGGCCGATTGTCAATTACTGCCTTTCAAAAGCTGACAGGGTTGTTGCAGTCACCCAGGAAACCAAGGATTTTCTGGTGAAGAGCCATGGAATAAAGCCATCCAGGATAAAATTGATTCCCCTTGGAGTTGATATGGATTTCTTCAGGTTCAACGGAAAAAAGAGGGAGGAATTGAGAAAAAAGCTTGGGTTCCGCGATAAGGACACGGTTCTTGTGTTCTCCGGCACAATAGTGAGGAGAAAAGGCCTTGAGCTTCTCCTGAATGCATTGGCAGAGATGAAAGAAGGCAGTGTAAAGCTGCTTATTGTGGGCGGCGGAGAAAGCGCATATATATCCGAGCTTAAGGCGCTTGCAAAAAAAAATGGCCTAGAGGGCAGGATAGCCTTCACCGGGTTTGTGGACAAAAAGAAAGTGAAGGATTATTTTTCAGCCGCAGACGTAGGGGTATGGCCCGGCAACAACTCAGTAAGCATCATTGAAGCCATGGCGTGCTCCCTTCCGATAATAATAGTGGACCTTCAGCTCAGCCATCTTGTGTCTTTCGGCAACGGCATAAAGTTCAGGCAGAATGACAAAGAGGGGCTGAAAGACGCAATACTGAAAATTGCTAAAGACCACAAGCTGAGAAAAAGCATGGCATTAAATTCTTTAAAGGCGGCAAAGGAAAATTACAGCTATGATAAGATTGCAGCAGAGTTCCTCAGGTTATAGGCTTTCGATGGCCTCCAGTATCTTCCTGCTTGCCTTTCCGCCGCCATAATCCTCTGATTGCTTGCCTTTTGGGTTAAAATTTCTGGCCGCATCCAGTATTTTTTTCCTGTTTGTGCCCGCAAGCGTGTTCCATCCGTCCTTCACTGTCTCCACCCATTCTGTATTTTCCCTTAGTGTAATGCACGGCACTTTGAAGAAGTATGCCTCTTTCTGCACGCCGCCTGAATCTGTAAGTATCTTTTTTGCGTTTTTCTCGAGTATAAGCATATCAAAATATCCTAAAGGCTCGACTATCTGGATTTCCGGCTTTTTTATTTTGTTTAAAAGCCCGTATTTTTCAATGAATTTCCTTGTCCTTGGATGCATTGGGAAAATTATTTTCTCCCGGGATTCGGCAAAGGCGGACATTATTGATTTAAGATTCTCCATATTGTCTGTATTAGAAGCCCTGTGGATGGTGGCAAGCAGATAGCCTTTGCTTTCGAGCTTCAGGTTTTTAAGGATTCCGGACTTTTTTTCTGCAATCGCAAGGAATTCCTTTATTGCGTCAATCATTATATCCCCTGTAAGGGAAGCTTTTTTCCCAAGCCCCTCATTTTTCAGGTTTTTCATCGCTTCTTTTGTCGGGCACAGCAGTAAGTCTGACAGATGGTCAGCCACAATTCTGTTAAGCTCCTCCGGCATGCTCCTGTCGAAGCTCCTCATGCCTGCCTCGATGTGCGCGGTTTTGATTCCCATCTTTGCAGCCGTAAGGGCGCCTGCAGCGGTTGTATTGGTGTCGCCTAAGACAATCACTAAATCGGGCTTTTCCTTCTCAAGAACCGGCTCCAGCCTTGTCATGATTTCTGCAGTCTGCCTTGCATGCGATGACGAGCCCACGCCTAGGTTATAGTCCGGCTCCGGTATTTTGAGCTCGGAAAAGAAAATTTTGCTCATGTTATCATCATAATGCTGCCCGGTATGGATTATTATCTCCTGATGCTTTTTCCTTAGCAGCCTGCTCAGGGGAGCCTGCTTCACGAACTGCGGCCTTGCCCCCACTATTGATGCAATTTTCATTTTAATGTGTTTTTTACGTCTACAACCCTGTTTCGCATTTTTTTTAATTTCCCGATATATTCGCTGTTTTTGTTCATCAGTATTATTGAATCCATTTTATTGAAATCCTTTATTGCCTCTATGCCGAATTCTTTCTTTATCTCATTTTCATTGTACATTGCATCAATCCCATAAACTTCGTATCCTTTGTCCCTAAGCAGCCTGATGACTGCAAAGGCCCTTGAATATGCTTTCTCTTTGACGCCTTCCCTGTAGCTCAGCCCCACAATGCCTATCTTTTTTCCTTTGCCTGCAATATTGATGGCTTTTTTCACGTAATATTCTGCCATGCCGTCGTTGAGCTTTCTTGCCTCTTTTATAAGAGGCGCTTCCATCTCATTGAGGACAAACCACGGATAGACAGGAATACAGTGCCCTCCGACATTTCCCGGCTCAAGTATGCTGCAGTACTGGTGCCTTGCCGCTTCCTTCATTTCCCAGAAGTCGATTCCGTATTTTTCAGAAACCTTGAGCAACTCATTTGCAAGCGCGATATTCACGTCCCTGTAAATTCCTTCGGCAATCTTTGCAAGCTCTGCAGTCCCTGCATTGCTCACTTTTACGGGGTTGGCAAATTTCTTGTAGAGCCCAAAAGCCTTTTCTGTGCTTTCGCTGTTTATCCCGCCAACAAGCTTCGGGAATTCCCTGAAGCGCGAGATAGAATATCCCGTCATTATCCTTTCAGGGCTGTGCGCCAGGTAAAAATCTGTTCCTGCCTTCAGCTTTGAATTCTTTTCAAGGATGCCTTTTGCAAGGGTTTCTGTGGTTTTTACAGGAACTGTGGTTTCAAGGACAACAATATCTCCCTTTTTCAGGCCTTTCCCTACATTTTCCATTGCCTTTTCAATTATGGAAAAATCCGGCTTTTTTGTGCTTTCATCAATGAATAACGGGACAATGACTATATGCGCATTGCTCTCCTTTGCCGCGGCTATTGGATCTGAAGTCGCCTTAAGATTTTTGCCGTGATTCTTTTTTATCAGCTCTGAAAGCCCATTTTCCTCCGGAATCGGGTTTTTGCCGGAATTTATGTCCTCAGCCCTCTGCTTGTCAACATCAACCCCTATGACTTCAATGCCTGCATCCGCTATGACAGCTGCCAGCGGAAGCCCTGCCTTTCCCAGCCCTATCACGCTGACTTTAAAGCCGGAACTCATGGCTCAACAACCTCATGCTTTTTAGCTGATTCAAGGAATTTTTGGGCGATTTCGAGGGTTCTCATTCCCTCCTCCCCGGAAATTGGGGAAGGCTTGTTCTCACGGATGCATTCAAGGAATGCTTCAAGCTCATTCTTTAGGGGCTCCTTCTTTGCGATTTCCACTTCTGAAGCTTTTCCCTCAATGACGTTCATGAAATTTCCATTGTAGCCCAGATTTTGCCTTGTAAATTCATTCTCAAAGAAATTCATTTCCTGGGTTATGTAATTTGCGGCAAACATACCCTTTTCCCCGGTAACTGTAATCTCCCTCACTTTCTTGGGAGTCAGCCAGTTCGTATTTAATACTCCAAGCGTCCCGTTCTCAAACCTCATTGTGCCTATAAGCAGGTCTTCATGCGCTGAATGTATCCTTTGGGCTGTCTCGGCGTAAACCCTTTTTATCTTTGAGCCTGCAATATGCCTCAGCACATCTATGTCATGTATCGCAAAATCCACTATAACTCCGACATCCACAATCCTCTGCGGGAACGGGCTGAGCCTCACACAATGGACTTTGTATATCTTGCCCAATTCTCCATTTTGGATTCTTTTCTTCAGTTCAATGATTACCGGATTGAAGCGCTCTATATGCCCTACCATAAGCTTCACGTTTGCTTTTTTTGAAGCTTCTATGATAGCTTCTGCATCCTCCATCGAGGGAGCAATAGGCTTTTCAACAAGCATATTTACCTTCCTTGCTGCTGCTTCCACTGCCACTTCCCTGTGGAATTTTGTGGGCACGCAGATTGAAACAGCATCCAGCTTCTCAGAAGAAAGCAGCTTTCTGTAATTGTAATACGCCTTTACTGCGTATTTTGCTGCAATCTCATCCGCGGTTTTTTTGTCGGAATCGCACACAGCAACTAAATCCGCATTTTCAAGCTCAGAATACACGCGGGCATGGCTTTTCCCCATTGCCCCTGCCCCGATTACCGCAACCCTCAGTTTTTTCATTTTTTTATTTCAGCTGTCTTGATTTTATTTATTGCGTTTTGCATATTTTTCTTTATTGTGCATTTGTTTTGATGTGATTGTCTTTTCTTTTATTGCATGCCTTCTCATTTTTTCATTGGATGTTTTTAAGATAGTTAAATCATTCAAGATCCCTTATAGAATCCACGATAAGCCTTATATCTTCATCTGACAGCGACGGATGCACAGGCAATGAAAGCACTTCATTTGCAGCTTTCTCCGCTGCCGGAAAATCGCCCTGCTTATAGCCCATTGCAGCGAAATGCTCAATCAAGTGCAGCGGCTTCGGATAATAGACGCCGGTGTTTATGCCCCTGCTGCCAAGTTTTTCAATGATATTTTCCCTGCCAATGCCAAATTCATTATTTATCCTTATTGTATATTGGTGGAACACATGCTTTGCCCCATCGCCTGCTGACGGTGTTATTATTCCCTTTACGCCTTTCAGCCCCTTTGTCAATTTTGCTGCAATCTCAATCCGTTTGCTTGTTATGAAGTCAGCCTTTTTCAGCTGCTCAAGCAGTATTGCTGCGGCAATATCCGTCATCCTGTAGTTATATCCCAGCCCTGAATATTCATAATTTGTCATTTTAGAGCGGCCGTGCTGCCTCATAAGCCTTGCCTTTTCCGCAAATCCCTCATTGCTTGTGGTGAGCATTCCTCCTTCTCCCGCGGTTATGTTCTTGGTCGCGTAAAATGAGAAAGAGGAGATATCCGCAAAATTGCCCGCTTTCTTTCCTTTGTATTCAGCATTCACGGACTGGGCAGCATCGTCAACCAGCACAAGATTATTTTCTTTTGCTATCTTATTTAATGAATCATAATCGCACGGGTTTCCGTACAGATCAACTGCAAGTATCGCCTTTGTTTTCCTGGTTATTTTCTTTTTAACTTCTTCCGGATTGATGTTGAAAGACTCCTCCTTTATGTCGGCGAAAATGGGCTTTGCGCCCTGCATAAGGATTGTATTTGCAGTGGCTATGAAAGTGAATGGCGTTGTTATAACCTCGTCTCCCGGCTTTATCCCTGCCGCAAAAATGGCAGAATGAAGGGCAGAAGTGCCGCTGTTTGTTGCCACGGCAAATCTTGTGCCGCAGAGCCTTGCGAACTTTGCCTCTGCTTCCGCGACTTTCGGCCCTTGCGCTATTGTCCCTGACTTCAGGACTGAAACAACAGCATTTATCTCCTCTTCCCCTATGAAGGGCTTAGATATCGGTATCATTTTTCCTTTTGGAAGTTATTTTTTCCCCGCACTTTCCGCAGTTGAGAATAAGAGCGCTGCCTTTTTCCTCAATGGAAATTATTTTTTCCCCGCATGTGCATACATAACCCTGGTGTCTTGCAGGATTTCCGTAAACAAGCTCATAGTCTGCAACATTTTTCGTGACAACAGAGCCTGCCCCTACCATTGCATTCTTTCCGATTGTGATGTCCGGCAATATGACTGAGCGGGCCCCTATTGAAGCGCCTTTTTTTACAAGAATTCGGCCGCATTTCCAGTCTCTTTCCCCTCTCAGCTTTCCTTCTTTGGTTGTCGCCCTTGGGTTTTTGTCATTTGTCAAAACGACATGCGGGCCTATGAAAACTCCGTCCTCTATTGTAGTTCCATGATAGATTGAAGAATTGTTCTGTATCTTGCAGCTGCTGCCTATCTTTACACCAGTATCTATGTAGACGTTCTTTCCGAGAATGCAGTTGCTGCCTATGGAAGCGCCTTCCCTCACCTGCGAGAAATTCCACACCTTCGTGCCCTCCCCGATTCCCGCCTTTTCAGACACTTCCGCGGTCTCATGTACCTGTGCCATAGCAGTAGGGGATAGAAATAGGGCTTTTAAAAGGTTTGTTTTTTAGGGCATCTACTTAATCTGCTCAGAAAACTTCCTGAGGTCGTAATTGACCATTATTTTTACCAGATCCTTGAACTTCGTCTTTGCTTCCCATCCCAGCTTTTTCTTTGCCTTGGACGCATCTCCCTGCAGGAAATCGACTTCAGCCGGCCTGAAATATCTCTGGTCAACTTCAATAATAACTTCGCCGGTCTTTTTGTTTATCCCCTTTTCATCTTTCCCTTTGCCTTTCCATTCAATATCTATGCCCACTTCCCTGAAAGACAACTCTGCAAATTCCCTTACTGAATGCGTCTCGCCTGTGGCTATGACAAAATCTTCCGGAGACTTCTGCTGCAGCATAAGCCATATCGCCTCAACATATTCTTTTGCGTAGCCCCAGTCCCTTCTTGCATTGAGATTTCCAAGGAAAAGCTTCTTGTCCAGCCCCAGCTTTATTTTCGCCACCTGCTGGGTGATTTTCTTCGAGACGAAATTTTCGCCCCTTCTCTCAGACTCATGGTTGAAAAGGATCCCATTGCATGCAAACATGTTATATGCTTCACGGTAGTTGGTTGTTATCCAGTGCGCATACAGCTTTGCTATTCCGTAAGGGCTTCTTGGATGGAAAGGCGTCTTTTCCGTCTGTGGAGTTTCCTGCACAAGCCCGTAAAGCTCGCTTGTCGAGGCATTGTAGAATTTGGCCCTTCCTGTCATGTCCAGAACCTTTGTGGCCTCAAGAATCCTCAGTGTTCCAAGTGCATCCGCGTTTGCCGTGTATTCAGGAACCTCAAATGATACCTGAACATGGCTTTGGGCTGCAAGGTTGTATATCTCCTCGGGACTCGTCTGCTTTAATATCTTCAGTATCGAGCTTGAATCTGTCATGTCCCCGTAATGCAGCTTGAGGTTGCTTGACTTTTCATGGGCAAAGTCAAAAATGCTGCTGAGCCTTGCCCTGTTGAAAGAGCTTGACCTTCTTACAATTCCATGGACCATATAGCCCTTGTTGAGAAGGAGTTCTGCAAGGTATGAGCCGTCCTGCCCGGTAATTCCTGTTATCAGTGCTGTCTTGGTCATTTTATTTCGGCAAAACCTCCCTGAATGATTTTACCACATAATCCACGTCTTCGCCGCTTAGGAATTGGTGAACTCCTATATAAAACCCGTTGTCGCTGGCATATTCCGCATTTGGCAGCTTTCTTTCGTACTGCTTCTTCATGTGCATGTATGCCGGCTGCCTTGTGGGTATGCAGTGGAACAGCGGCCTTGTCTGGATGCCTCTTTTCTCCAGTTCCACTGTCAGCTTTTTCCTGCTTATTGCCTGCGGCTTCTTTATCAGGAGCGGGTAGGCAAGATAGCTGTAATTCCCGGAATGTTCCGGAAGCTGGAGGATATGGTCATATTTTCTCAGCCCGTCATTAAGCACTCTGACATTTTCCTGGCGCTTCTTCAGTATCAGGCCTGCTTTCTTTATCTGGGCAAGCGCAAATGCCGCCTGGAATTCCATTGCCTTGAAATTGTACCCTATAAGGTCGTGCTTAAACCTCAGTTCGCAGTTTCCCTCCGCCCTGCTTTCGTCGTCTATCATCTCGCCGTTGACTTTTATCCTTTTCACAAGCTCCATTATCTCCCTGTCGCTCGTATTGATGGCTCCAAGCTCCCCAGCCTGTATGTTGTGCGAGACATAGAATGAGAATATCGAAGCGTCAGAAAGGCTCCCGGCCATCTTTCCCTTGTAAACGCTGCCGTTTGATTCTGCAGCGTCTTCGATGACCCTGCAGCCGTATTTTTTTGCCATCGCGTTTATGCTGTCCATATCGGCAGTAAACCCCATAAGATGGACAGGCACTGTGAGTTTTGTATCGGGATTTTTTTCAAAAAACTCCGCCATTTTATCTGCGTCTATGCAGTAATTGTCCATCCTTATGTCGGCAAATGCAGGCTCAAGCCTGTTGTGCACTATCGCATTTACAGTCGCATTATATGTCAGCGGCGTGGTAAGCACCTTGCTCCCGTCTTTGATGCCATACTTGTGCTTTACAGCAAATATTGCTGCAATAAGCGCAGATGTGCCGGAGTTTGTGACGACGGAGAATTTGGTGCCTATGTACTTTGCCCATTCCTCCTCAAAGCGCCTGACAAACTTGCCCTCTGAAATCCAGTTCGAGTCCATAATTTCCTCTATGTAATCCCTTTCTGTTTTGTCAAGCCTGAAATTGCCGACTGTTATTTTGCGCATTGTTTCCGGATATTTGCCTTGTTTTTTAAATGTTATTGGCTGGCTGGAATAAAATGGTAGATTTCTATATTTGTCGGCTCTGCCTTGCCATCAAGCCCGTATCCCTGACTGAAAAACCTGAGGAGGCTTCCGTCAGGGTCTGTATATTTTGAGTTGAAGAGTACAAGATAGGCGCTCTTGCCCCGAATTTCGTCCCTGTCTATTTCGCCGGCATTGGCAACTCCCTTTATCCCTTTTGATTCCATGCATCCCAACAAATCCCTGCTGGCAAAGCATTCCTTGTCATGGTAATAGGCAAGAGAATATATTGAATAAGGCGTGTTTACATACACTAAGTCTTCTTCAGCCATGTTTTTGTCAAGGTATTCCGAAACAGATTTCCAGTCCTCTTTGTTCCTGAAGCTGAAATCTATGGAAAGAATGGCGACCGACAGGATTGTTATGGCAAGTATTGCTGCAGTTCCAAGAGGCTTTTTCATTGAAGAAATTGAGCGGGCTGACAGCATTATGAATGGTGCAAGAGAGTATATGAAATACCTTATTACATAAGTCGGCTGCAATACCTGTGAAGCCGTGAAAAAAATCAGCATCGGCAAAATGAGCCACCCGAAAAGCACCGCTGTATTGATATCAATTTTTCCGGACTTTCTGTATTCACAGTATTCATTGTAAAGAAGCCTCAATAAAAGGAATGCAAAAATCGCGCAAAGAGCAATTCCGGCAGCAAGTGAAAGGGCGGTTTTTGTGGTGCCCGCTGAAAAGAAATAGAATGCCTTAACAAGGTCTTTTATCCCGGGAATGGGAATCCATGACGTTTTTGAGAAGCTGTTTAGGGAGGGCAGCAGAAAATAATAGAAAGGAAGGGCTGCAGCTCCCACCAATGACTGTGCAATTATCCATTGAACTGCTCTTTTGTAAGCCTTAAGCGCTGCAACATAGGAAAAAAATATCATGTTCTGCGCTATCAGCATCACAGGAGCCAAAGGATGCGTTAAAAGAAACATAAGCGTGAATATGCCGTAAAGGGCGAGGTTTTTCTTCTCAGGCTCCTTTAAGTAGCTTATGAAAAAGTAGAATGACAAAGCAGAGAGAAGAAACAGCATTGCATAAGACCTTGCCTCCTGGGAGTAGGATACATGGAAAGGCGACACTAAAACAATGGCCGTTGATATTAACGCCGCCTTTCTTTCAAAAAGCCTGTCAGCCATGAAAAATAAGGCTGCTGCAGATAATGCGCCTATCAAAGCCGATAATGACCTCGCTGCAAATTCAGACATTCCGAAAGCAGCCATCCACTGATGCAGCATAATATGGTAAAAAGGGAGATAAGAGTTTGCCTGTGCATTCTTAAAAACCTCTAAAACGCTGCCTGCAGAGTCAGAATAAACTGTAACTCCCTCATCAATCCAGAAATTCTCGTAAGAGATGTTAATGCTCCTTATTAGAAAAGCGGCAGTGAATATAACCAGCAATAGCAGGATTAGCTTTTTCCTTTTTTCCATCCCCTCACCTTCACCATTGATTTGCCTGTGTGGATATATAAACGTTTTCATGATGTTTCGCATTAATAACCCATAGAAAGATTATTAAAGAAAGATAAGGAGCCTTAAACCGTTTTTGGGGCTAAAATGGGGAATAAAGGCGATAAAACGGCATATGTCTGTGTTCACTCAAGGAAGGAAAATTTAAGTTTTCCAAAAAAGCTTCCCGGAAAGAAAAAATCGGTGTCGGTCATACTTGCCACGCTGAATGAGGAAGGCAACATAAGAAAGCTCGTTTCCGCAATCAGGAGCAGCCTGAAAGGCGTTAGCCATGAAATAATAATAGTGGATGACAACTCAGGAGATAAAACCCCGGAAATAATGGACAGGCTGGCATCTGAAAGCGTCATTGCCCTGCACAGGTACGGCAAAAAGGGCATCTTCTCTGCAATAACCGACGGGATTAAGCTCTCAAGGGGCGAGTTCATTGTCATAATGGATGCTGACTTTTCACATTCGCCGGAATGCCTTAAGCAGTTCCTGAAGCATAAGAATGACTATGACATCATATCAGCTTCAAGGTTCGTCAAAGGCGGCGGGATAAAGGCTCCTTTAAGCCGCGTTCTCGCTCCCTATCTTTTCAGTATGGTCGCTAAAGTAATTATGGGAATAAAGGTAAAAGACCTCACCAACGGCTACCATATGATAAGGAAGTCGTGCTTTGACCGCATTAAGTTCAGGCACAAAAGCGTGTGGGGCGAGTTTGACCTTGAAATCTTCTACAGGAGCGCTAAAATGGGCTTCCGCATACTTGAGATACCTTACACATACATATACAGGACACATGGCGCATCCAAATCGCAAAGCTTATTAAAATACGGCTTTATATATTTCAGGCGAGCTTTGCAGCTGAGGCTGGGACTATGAAGATTCCGTTTGCTGATCCTCTTCTTGGTGATGAAGAGCTTAATAATGTGATTGACGCTGTCAAATCCACATGGATTGGCGCGCTTGGAAAGTATTTAGGCCAGTTTGAAAAGGACTTTTCCGGATATTTGGGCTCTAAGCATGCTTCCACAGTAACGAACGGCACGGTCGCAATCCATGCGGCGCTTCTCGCGCTTGGAATAAAGCCCGGGGACGAAGTCATTGTGCCGGATATGACCTTTGTAGCCACTGCAAACGCAGCCGCTTTTATCGGCGCTAAAGTGGTGCTTGCAGATGTCGAAAAAGACACATGGAACATTGACCCAAAGGAAGTTGCCAAAAAGATAACAAAAAAGACAAAAGCCATAATCCCTGTCCACCTTTACGGCCATCCTGCGGATATGGATCCCATAATGGAGCTTGCGCGCAAGAATGGCCTCTTCGTGGTTGAGGACTGTGCAGAGGCTGCAGGAGCAGAGTATAAAGGCAGGAAAGTTGGCACGATAGGAGACATAGGATGCTTCTCTTTCCATGCCAGCAAGCTAATCACAACAGGAGAGGGCGGCATGTGCGTTACTGGCAGGAAAGAGCTTTGGGAAAAGATAGAGCACCTCAAGAACCACGCGATGGATGAGAAAAGAAGGTACTGGCATGACATGATAGGCTATAATTACCGCATGACGAACATACAGGCCGCGATAGGGGTTGCCCAGCTCAGGAAGCTTGACAGGATAATAGAGAAAAAAAGGCGGATTGCCGGAAAGTACATGGATTTTCTTGAAGGCGTGGGCGACATAAGGTTCCCTGCAGAGAAGGAATGGGCAAAGAATGTATTCTGGTTCTTCTCAATGCTGTCCTCAAAAAAAGATGCAATTGAAATTGCACTGAAAAACAGAGGCATAGAGACAAGGCCTTTCTTCTGGCCAATGCATGAGCTGCCCATGTTTAGGAGTTCGGAGAAATTTCCCGTTTCCTCGATGCTTCACCGCGAGGGAATAAGCCTTCCGTCCTCTGCTCTTCTGGAGGAAGGCCATATAAGGGAAGTATGCAGAGTTATAAAATCGGTTTTCTGATCAGAACTTTATGGAATCTAGATTTTTATCTGGCGGAACCTTTATCTTGTAAGTTGCGGTTGTTTTCTCTGAAGAGTATTCTGTCTCAGCAGTCTTTATCCTGAATTTCTCCTTGATATTGAACGGCTGGCCGTAGTGCAGTCCTTTGAGGCTGAGGAGGACGTCATTCCTTATGTAGGCCCTGCTGACTCTTCTGCCAAGCAGCAGTTTGGAAAACGGCATTATAAAAAAAGAAAGTAAGCCTATTATCGGTAGATATAGCCATATAGGCACGGCATTTGCAGCAAAAGTGAAGGCTCTTGTTATCATGCCTTTATTCTTCTGGAAAGACACAAGCACAATGCCTTTTGGTTTTGTAACCCTGAGGAATTCAGATAGCGCCTTTGCCATACCTGCATTATCCAGATAAAATATCGTTCCGATGCAGAAGGCAACATCAAACTCAGAATCTTTAAAATCTGACAAATCTGCAATATTACCTACAGCAAATTTGGTTTTTCCTTTAATTGGATATTTCTTTTCAGCCTTCCGGATTCAGCTCCGGCTTATGTCAATCCCTGCAGCATATTTGGCTCCTTTCGCTAGGAAAACAGGAGCGTCGTATCCGGTTCTGCAGCCGGCAATGAGAACCTTTTTTCCTTTGATTTCAGAGTCATTGAAATAGCAGTCTATGAACCTTTTTGACTCATCATACCTGTGGTCGAATTCCACCGAATAATCGAATGTTGCCTTACCCATGCCTAATCATCCCGTTATCAAGCAGTTTTACAAGCCTCTCCGTCGCCTTGCCGTCAACATCCATGTAATAATGGGAAAAGCCTTTCCTGCCGGAAGGCATTTGCTGCTCTGGCCTCTTTCCTGACAGCATCTTCTTTATTTCATTGGATAGCTGCACTTTGCCGGTTATCCTCGGAAGCATCTCTTTTCCTGCTCCCCCTATAAGTTCGTATCTTTCAAGCAGGTTAAGTTGCAATACTTTTTTCTTCATAAGAAGCGCGTCAAGCAGCACAGTGGAGTTTATCGCAATTACAATATCAGAAGCATAAAGTAGCTCGTAAAGGTCTATGTCCCTTATGATTGTGCAACTGAAATCAAGCTCTTTCATTATGTCTCTATAATATTGCTCATCATCATTTGGATGCAGCTTTATGACAAGATGGGCGTTTCTCGCTTGCCGAAGTGATTCTGCAAGGGCAGAAAGCGCAGTTTTCATTTCCATGGAATCCTTGAGGGGCCCTGAGGCAAACATCACAATTTTCTTTTCCGGGCTTATTGCAAGCTTTCTGCATAAGCCCTCCTTGGAATAGTTTTTTTTCCGTTCGTATATTATGTCCGTCTTTGGCTGGCCGGTTACAAAGATCCCGTCCGCAGGATAGTTTCCGTACTTAAGCAGCAATTCCCTGAAATAATCTCCGAAAACAGCAGTCTTGTCCGCCAAAATGCAGCCGAGCCCGTTTTCGTGCAGCCCGAAATCATCGGTGCCATAGTTGTAGGAAATATGATAGGGGTGGATTATCCCATGCTGTACGGCGACGGAATTGGCCCCTGCCTGCCTAGCCGCAAAAACAAGGAATCTTGAAGAGCCGTTTTCGTCAACACAGATTACATAGTCTATCTTCCTGCCCTTGATGAGTTTCATCCCTATTTCAATATTTCTTGCTGCCGAAGCGAATGAATCGAACCGGCCGTGGAAATAATGGCTTATGACTGGCCTCAGGATTGAGTAAGCATCCACGCCCCCGCATTCCATGGCTCCCCTTACTTTCGGCTTTCCGTCTATTGAGGCAAACACAGCCTTCAGGCGTTTCTTCAGAGACAGCAGCCTTAAATTCATCCCGATATCAAAGAAGCTTTTGAAAGTGAAATATTCGTATGGGATGTATGGGCTTTTTTTCTTCTTAATCCCTTTTAATGCGGCCTGCCTGTTTACAGCCACGTCAAGCAGCGTAAGGCTGTATCTGCCGCTTTTTTTGAGCGCTTCTATTATTGTGTGGCAGTTTGCATCCCCTTCAATGCCTTGTGCAAGAGCGGTCCACATATGGGCCTGCGTGAATACGAGCACGTTTTTTTCCGCCTTCCCGGGTTTTGTGAAAGGCGCCCTGAGAATCCCCTGAAGCGCCCTGAAGATCCTTACAGGAAACTCTGAAAATGCCGCTCTGGCTGTCAGGTCGTTGCCCGGCTTTGCGCAGGAATCATGAAATTTAACTGCGACATTAAGCCTCTTCCCAATCTCTTCCATCATTGAATTGTATACTGCATCGCGGGATAACACCCCTATATTCTGCGCCTTAAGTCGCCTTATTGCCGTTTCAACAGAATACGACTCTTTCAGCACGACAGCGCAGTGTATGAAAAAGCCCTGCCTCACGAACCACCACAGAGACTGGCCGTTATACTCTAAAAGCTCCACAAGCGATTTTTTTCCGATAAGTTTCTTATGCGGGAATGTCTTGACAAGCTCAAGCGCCCTGCCCCTTATGTCATCGAATCCGATGTGCTTCGTAAAGTCCTCCAGAACCAGTGTCTTCATGCCGTGCTTCTCAAGAGTTTTTGCAAGAGGCCTGTCCCATGCTACAATTGCAGTATCTTTGGGGCTTATCCTGCCTTTCCGGAGCAATACATTGAGCGACTCAGCATCCCTTGCATCTTTGATGAAGATACATCCGACTTTTTCCATCAGCACAGCCTGATTTTAGGCTTATAAAAAGCTTTTTGTTGTGTTTGGGAGAATTGTGTTCATGCGGTGAGTCACTTCTTCCTCAGAAGGAACATCTCATCAACATTGTCGTCATAAAGGTACTTGAATTTCTCTCTCTTCACCATTTCCAGTCCGGGAAAGATCTGGAGGTATTCTCCGGCAAAATCCGTCTTCCACAGGAGATTCTCGTGCCCGCGGTAATTTACCTCAGTACATTCCGGCGTGAAGTATTCAAAGCCCCAGATATATTCCTTTGCTACCCTGCATATCTCCTTCAGGGCTCTCTGTATGTCCTTCGGGCTTATGTGGATCAGCACCCTTGATGTGAACACCATATCAAAGCTTCTGTCAGGGAAAGGAATCTTGAATATATTGCCCTGCACGATGTTTGCAGAAGGAACGGCTTTCTTGGCGACTTCTATTGCGTGGGGATTAAGCTCGACAGCGCTCAGGTTCCTGAATCCCATTTTTGACAGCTCTATAAGCTGGTTTCCGGAATTCGGGCCTATCTCAAGTATCTTCATTGACCTGTCAAGCTTTCCGAGAAAACGCCTGTTCATCTCAGTTCTTGTGATGCCGAAATCCTTCATGTACAGCTCATCCATGGACTCATTCTGGTATTTGTTCCTGTCAGTGTAAATGGCTCCAAACTCACCTTTCCACACTTTCATCTGGTCTGTTTCCATGATGGCTTTTGCACTCTGATTTCGTTTATATATTTTTTGATGGTGTTATCCGGTTTTATTCCATAAAGCTTTTATATCCAGCGCGAGGACCATGCAGTGGTCGTTAAGCTTCGGCTTATGCTCATTGGGGAAACAAGAATGATTGACGAAAAAAAGCTCAAAAAGCTGTTCATGGCGAAAACTGTCCTTATAACAGGCGGGACAGGCTATCTCGGCAGGCACATCACTTCTGAAATACTTAAATATGAGCCCCACAGCATAAGGCTCCTGAGCAGGGATGAAGTGAAGCACCACAACATGCAGGAGCAGTTCGGCCACAATATTAAGCTTAGGCATTTTGTCGGGGATGTCAGGGACTATGAAAGGATGGAAAAGGCGGCAAAGGGAGCCGATATTGTCATACATGCCGCCGCCCTCAAAAGGCTGGACATGATTGAGTACAATGTTGAAGAGTCTGTCAAGACAAATGTAATAGGCACATTGAATGTAGTGAGGGCATGCCTTGCAAACAATGTGGAGAAGGCAGTATTTATCTCGACTGACAAGGCCTGCTCGCCTGTAAATACATACGGCGCGTGCAAGTTCCTTGCCGAGCGCATCTTCTCTGAAAGCAACAGGAATAAAGGGGCGTGCAGGACAATATTCACAGTGGTAAGGTACGGCAACGTGCTTGAAAGTACCGGCTCTGTCATACCTTTCTTCGAATCGAGGATAAAGAAGGGAGAGCCGATAATGCTGACTGACAGGAGGATGACGCGCTTCATAATAACGCCGCAGCAGGCTGTGGAGCTTATATTCAAGAGCCTCATATACTGCAAGGGCGGCGAAGTCTTCGTGCCTAAGCTGGATTCGTTCAGGATTACAGACCTTATAACCATACTCAAAAGAAAGCACAATTCCGGCATGGAAGTGGTAATATGCGGCCTGAGGCCGGGAGAAAAGATAAATGAATGGATGCTGAACGACGCTGAAGTGAGGCGCACTTACAGTTTCCAGGACATGTTCGTGATAACATCCGAAATAAACAGGGTAAAGGGCGCGGAATATGCTGTCCACGGAAAAAAATTGTCTGAAGATTCAATGGACCATTACAGCTCAGACCAGTGCCTGCTGAGCCTGGATGAAGCCACTAAACTGTTCAAAAAACTCGGGCTCATATAATCCTTGGGCGCGGAGAATCTAAATTGGATATTCTTATAACCGGTGTAAGCGGGCTGGTCGGGGGAAATTTGGCTCACGAGTATCTTGGAAAATACAATATAGCTGGGACATACAGCCAGAATAAGGTCAATATAAAGCCATGCGACGTTTTTCGGCTTGACCTTACAAAAAAAAGCGAAGTGGATTCGGTAAAAAAGCGGTTTGATGCGGTGATACACTGCGCAGGCCCCACAAATCTTGACTACTGCGAGCAGAACAGGAATTATGCGTATGACAACATATTCAAGGCGACTGAAAACGCCCTCAGCCTGGCAAAAAGGCACGGTTCGTTCTTTATCTTCATGTCGACCAATGCAGTGTTTGACGGGAAAAATGGGCATTATTCCGAGAAAGACACTCCAAACCCAACAAATTACTATGGGGAACTCAAGCTGCAATGCGAGCGGATGGTAGGAGAATATGAAAATCACTGCATCTTAAGGATAATCCCTTATGGGTGGAACATACTCAACAAGACAAGCATTGCTGAATGGGTGCTTTTAAGCCTTAGGGAAAGGAAAAATATAAACGGCTTTACAGATGCCATATTTTCGCCCATACTTGTCAACAACATGGCGGAGGCCATTGAAGAGATTTTCACTAAAAGAGTAACCGGCACATTTCATCTTGGCGGCTCTGACTCGTGCTCGAAATATGATTTTGCTGTCATGATTGCTGAGCTGGCAGGACTGGATAAATCACTGATAAAGCCCGCAAGCGCAGAGGAATTTTTTAAGGCGAAAAGAGGCCACAAGCTCGATTTGAACATCAGCAGAATCTCCAAAGCAGTTGATACGCAAATCCTCGGGACAAAAGAAGGATTAAAGAGGTTCCTCGAGCTTGAGAAGCGGGGATACGCCAAAAGGCTCAAGGCTGCATTGGATTCATAGCATCAGCATTGTTGAAGGGAACGATGAAACAAAAAAAATTGGCTGAAAGAAGCGCTTACTGCATCATACCTGCACTGAATGAGGAAGGCACAATAAAAAAAGTTATCTCCGGCGCAAAGAAGCACGTCAAAGGGGTTATTGTAGTGGATGACGGCTCATGCGACAGGACAGCGGCCATCTCAAAAAAAAGCGGTGCCATGGTAGTAAAGCACTCAAGAAGCATGGGTTATGCGAAGAGCATAGATGACGGCATAAAATTTGCATTGAAGCGTGGCATAAAGGTGGTTGTGACGCTTGATGCTGACGGGCAGCATGATTCCAGCGACATACCTAAAATGCTGGATCTTATAGCCAAGGGCGCAGATATAGCTACAGGCACCCGGCCCTACAGGGCAAGGCTGGCAGAATACGTGTTCTCCTGGTATTCCAAAAGGAAATTAGGAATTCCTGACCCTTTGTGCGGCCTCAGGGCTTACAGGGCAGATATCTTCAGGAAATGCCGCTCAATAGAAAGGAGGTATTCCGTTGGAACCCAGATCTTGTTTGAGGCCAAAAGGCACGGGTTTTCCATAATGCACGGGAGTATATCTTTAAATACGAGAAAAGACAGCCCAAGGTTCGGGAACAGGGTTTTTGCAAACCTCAAGATATTTTTCGGTTTGCTTAATATGGCGCTCAGATACGGATTTTGAGGGGGGATAATGGAGCCAATAACGATTGACGGCAGGAAAGTCGGGGGCAATAGCCCGTGCTATATAATTGCTGAGATAGGCTCCAATTTTGACGGAAGCCTTGAGAAAGCAAAATACATGATTGACCTTGCCAAGGAATGCGGGGCTGACGCTGTAAAGTTCCAGAGCTTCAGGGCAGAGGATATAGTCTCTGAGAAAGGATTCCGGTCATTGAAAGTGGCATTCCAGTCTGCATGGAAAAAGCCCGTGATTGAAGTCTACAGGGATGCTGAGCTTCCCACTCAATGGAACGAGGAGCTGATGGCACATGCAAAGAAGAAGGGCATAACATACTTCTCAACCCCATACGACAAAAAGAATGCTGATTACCTTGATAAGATAGGGGTTCTCGCATTCAAGATAGGCTCGGGGGACATAACATGGCTCGAGATGATAAAGTACATATCAGGGAAGAAAAAGCCAGTGATTATAGGCTGCGGAGCAAGCACAGTTGAGGAGATTGGCGAGGCGATAGAGGCGATAAGGTCAGAAGGCAATGATGAGATTGTATTATTGCAATGCGTAACAAATTACCCGTCATCATTCAAAAATGCGAATATCAAAGCAATGAAAAGTCTCGGTGAAAGATATAAGGTATTATACGGGTATTCTGACCATTCTCCCGGGCACATAGTGCCTTTGGGCGCTGTTGCTCTTGGAGCCTGCGTGATTGAAAAGCATTTCACTTACGACAAGAAAGCTCTCGGCCCGGACCATCCTTTCGCGATGGACCCTTCTGACTTCAAAGAAATGGTAAAAGCCATCAGGCTGCTGGAATCGGGGCTGGGCGATAAAAAGGAGGTGTATGACGAGGAAAAGGAAACAGTGGTCATACAAAGAAGATGCCTGAGGGCGTCAAAGAGCCTTGATGCCGGCCATGTGGTAAAGGGAGAAGACATAGAAGTATTGAGGCCGGCTCCATTGAATTCCATCTATCCAAAGCACAAGGAATCCCTTATAGGCAAAAAACTGAAGCGCTCTCTTGAAAAAGGCGATTATTTCAAAAAGGCGGATTTCTGATGCCTTCAAAACAGGAAAAGCCTTAATAAATGCATTGTTTTCTCATCAGTCTATAGTTAAGCAGACATGCGGAATTTATATATACAGAATTAAAAGACAGGTGCTTGAAATGAACATTGTCGCGATAATCCAGGCGGAAAGACCATGATGAAGATACTTGGAAAGCCTATGCTCTGGTACTCGGTTGCAAGGGCAAAGGCTGCAAAATCCATAAGCCGCGTCGTAGTTGCAACAACAACAGAAGAGAGGGACAGGCCGATATTCGATTACTGCACAAAGAACGGCATTGACTGCTACAGGGGCAGCGAACAGGATGTTCTCGACCGGTATTATCAGGCAGCAAAAATATTCAAGGCAGATACAATTGTCAGGGTGACTTCAGACTGCCCGCTTGTCGATCCAAACGTGATTGATTTGGCCCTGAAAGGGCTTAATGGGGGAAAATATGACTACGTTAAGACAGGAAAATCATGGCCCAATGGGATAGGAACCGTGGAGATAGCCGGTTTCGGGGTGCTCGAAAGAGCTTGGCGCGATGCGAAGCTTCCCGGAGAAAGGGAGCATGTCATGCCGTACATATACACCCATCCTGAACTTTTTAAAATAAAAACAATAGATTATAAAAAAGACTGCTCAGGCATAGTGCTGTCTGTTGATACAAAGCCGCAGCTTGAGGCTGTAGCAAAAATAATCGGGGCCCTCGGAAAGGGTGGGCTGTCTTTTACAACAGCCGACATACTCGCATACCTGAAGAAAAATCCTGCTGTTTTGAAATCGCTGGAAGGGATAGGCAGGAGGGGCCCTGAGCAGTATATAAGGGACATGAAGGGCAAAGGGAAGCTGAGGTAATATTTATTGCGCCCATAGGCGGATGGCAAATCATGGAAAACGACAATCTCAAGGAAGAGGCTGAAAATCTTCTCAGGGAACTTTTTCCCATAAACAGGAGCATAACAGGGAGCGGCGTCAGAAAAAGCCTTAAGATTTTAAGCAAAGTTGCTGATTTTGAGATAAAGGGGGTTCCTTCCGGAACCAAGTGCTACGACTGGGAAATCCCTCCCGAATGGGAACTGAAGGATGCATACGTCGAGGATTCAAAGGGTAAAAGGATAATAGACATAAAGGACAGCAACCTGCATGTTATGGGATACAGCACACCTGTTGACAGGAAGGTGCCGTATTCCGAGCTTATAGCACATATCCATACAATGAGCGATATGCCGGACGCAATCCCATACAGAACTTCATATTACGACAGGAAATTCGGGTTCTGCATGAAGCACAGGGATTTCATCGCTCTCGACAAGAAAGAAACATACCATATGTACATAGACTCAAGCCTCAAGGAAGGCTCTCTCACCTATGGTGAGCGCATTCTGAAAGGAACCTCGGGAAAGGAGTTCATCATATCGACATACTGCTGCCATCCTTCCCTTGCAAATGACAATTTGTCAGGAATGGTTCTTTGGGTGCTGCTTCTCAGGAATTTAAGCAAAAGAAAGCTGAGGCACACTTACCGCTTTGTCATTGCGCCTGAAACAATAGGCGCGATAGCATACTGCTCGCTTAATGAAGAAGCGATGAAGAATATTGAGGCAGGGCTTGTGATAACCACTGTCGCCGGTCCGGGGAAGAGGGGCTACAAGCGCTCTTTCATGGGCAGCAGCATCATAGACATGGCAATTGAGCATGTATTCAGGCAGAGCGGCATTGATTTCATAAGATATCCTTTTGACATACAGGGCAGCGATGAGAGGCAATTTTCCTCTCTTCCTTTCAGGATTCCGATATGCACGATAACAAAAGACAAGTATTATGAATATCCTTATTACCACACTTCCCTTGACAATCTTGATTTCATAAAAAGCGATTGGCTTATAGAAGCGCTCGGAATATACCTTAAAGTTATAGAAAGCCTTGAGAACAGCATCGTTTATGCCCCGTTGAATCATGCGTGCGAGCCCATGCTGGGGAAGAGGGGGGCTTATCCGAAAACGGGCGGCGCGATAAACCAGAACAGGAAAGACGCAGAAAAGGATAAAAAGAGCGACCTGGACGTCATAAAATGGATTCTGTTCCTGAGCGACGGAAAAAAGACCTTGCTGGAGATATCGGAAGAAACTGGCATTGATAGTTCAAGGCTTAATGAGGCCGCTATCAGGCTTTGCAAGCTGTCGCTGCTTAAGGAAGTGAAATAAAATATGGAGGCGGACCAATGAGGGTGCTCGTAATAGGAGGAAACCATAGGAGGCATCTTTATTTCATGGACCGGATAAGCCAGAGCCATGAACTATGCGGAGCTATAATTGAACAGAGGGAGAAGTTTATGCCACAGCCTCCCGAAGGGATAATGGAAGCTGACAGGCATAATTTCATCAGGCATTTTACAAATAGGGAAGCGGCTGAAAAGAAATATTGCGGGGATAAGGGCGTTCCAAAATGTGAAATCCTTGAAGTAACCAAAGAAAGCCTGAACAGCGATGCCGCCATTGGTTTCATAAAGCGCGCAAAGCCTGATGCCGCATTGGTTTTCGGAAGCGACCTTATTGCTCAATCGCTCATTGATGCCCTGCCTAAGGATACAATCAACATGCACCTTGGCCTTTCCCCCAGATACCGTGGTGCAGCAACTTTGTTCTGGCCCTTCTATTTCCTTGAGCCGAATTATGCGGGCAGCACTTTCCATTATCTTGTGTCGGAACCGGATGCCGGGAACGTTGTGCACCAAGTTGTTCCCC
This sequence comes from Candidatus Woesearchaeota archaeon, assembly GCA_018303185.1. GTDB lineage: Archaea > Nanobdellota > Nanobdellia > Woesearchaeales > GW2011-AR4 > JAGVYR01. The sequence goes on from JAGVYR010000066.1 coordinate 46,810, forward strand.
AGCTTAAGAAGGAAGACGGCATACATGATGTTGCCTGCAGGACTTTGCTGGAGTCGGCAGAGCAGGCCATAAAGCTGCTCGACATCATAAAGAGCGGCAAAAGATGGAAAACATTCAGCCAGAAAGGCACGGGAAAAAATTTCCTGTTCAGGGACTTCAGGCCTGAGCACTTAAGGGTGATTTATAACCTGTTTGATGATGATATTGTAAAGCGATTTATGGAAGGCAGCTTAAAGCCGGGAGAGCCTAAGCTGTGCAGGCAGTTTTGATTTGTATTGGGTTTATCGAAACCGGGTTTAAATTATTGCTTTGATTTCTTAAGCCTTTTCAAAATATCCATAATCTCTTCCGTGGAAATTACCTTAAGCATAAAGAGGGCTGCAAGATAAACCACTCCGGATGATGCCAGTATTACCGCTATCTTCGGCACACTCTCCATGACAAGTACTTTATTGAGGTAAACCATCACTCCGAAAAACAAAGCGGCTGCAAACCCTGTTTTTGCCCAGTTCGCATAAGGCAGCTCAGCAATCTTTCCCCTGTAAAGGGCAATTGTCCCGACTAAGGACATCAGTATGTAAGTGGCTGCGGTAGTTATTGAGGCCCCGAGATAGCCGTACATAATAATGAAAGGGATGTTAAGCGCAACATTTGCAGCGGCTCCTATTGCCAGTATCCATGTGTTCACTTTCGGCTTCCCTATGCCTGCAAAAACCGTGCTGTTGACCATATGCAGTGAGTTGAACATGACGCCTATGACCAAAACCTTGAATGCGAGCGACCCAGCGGCAAATTCACTGCCATACAAAATACGAAGCACGAAGTCGGAATATATAAAGAGCGCAAGCGACAAAGGCAGCATGAGGGCTATGAGGAATTTGTAAAGGAGCCTCAGCCCTTCCTTCATGTGCTCGGTCATTCCTTTGCTCCAGAATTCCGAGATGAGCGGCAGCTGGACGCTCGTCAGTGTCATGGGAATATACCACAGCAGCATTGCAGTCGGGAATACTGCGCTGTATATGCCGACTTCCGTAAGATTGCGCAGAAGAGTTAGCATAATCTTGTCTGAATAGCTCAGCACCAGGCCGCCGACATAGATGAGCATTATCTGCAGGCCGTAAAATCTCAGGTTTTTCGAGAGCTCCCTGTCCTTTTCAATGCTCCTGAGCCGCTCTTTTCCAAGCAGGATAAAAAAGTAAATCAAAAATGTTGCAAGCTGAGAGACAAGATATGCGGCTGCGGCCCCCTTCACTCCGTAGCCAAGATTAAAGGCAAAAACCGAAGAGGCTGCCGCGATTGACATCCTTGTGAAATCAACGCTGGAGAAGACTGCCATCCTCTGGCTGCCCTGCGCATAGAATTTCAGTATGTTTACAAAGCTGTCGAATACAGAATGGACTGCAAGTATTATGAGGACTGCAGATGCGCTTGGGTGCCTGAAATAATGCGACTGCAGCAGCCCTGAAAAGAGCGCTATCAGCACCAAAAACGCAGCGTTTGTCGCAAGAAGCATTGAAAACACATGCCTCAATGCAGACTTGATCTTTGATTCCTGCTTTGCGCTCCTAAGCTTGGGAATGTAGTATATCAGGGCCCTGTCCATTCCAAGGCTTTTGAAGATGCCGAACATGCCCACAAATGCCAATACAGAGTAAAAAAGGCCGAAGTCTTCCAGGGGAAGTTTCCTTGCAAAGATTGCCCTCACAATATAGCCCATTATGCCGGCAAGTATCGTGAATGCCGTTATTATGCCGACACTGAAAAGCGCTTTTCTTGTATAATTTGCCATTGTTTTCAATTTAAAGGATAAATCTCCTAAACCTTTAATATTACTGCGCCATTGTTCTGCGTAACCGGGGAAAACAGCCCTGATTCCGCAATATCATTCAGCTTATTGTTTGTGTTTTCCGTCCCAAACTTCTTGGCAGTCTGCCCGTCAATGATTAAGTACTGGAAGCCGTTTTCCTTCAGCCATGCGTGGTTCTCTTCGGCGCTCTGGTTAAAGCCGATAGCCCTGTACGAGCTTATTTCATCGCACCATGCACAAGCCTCCATATCCATTCCAATCAGCGCCCCGAAATTGTCAAAAGTGAACACGTTGGACTGCTTTGGCAGGTTCTCACGCATCCACACATAGGCGCCTACCTCCTCTCCAGATGTCCAGAATCCCCCCGGAGACCATTGGGCTGTGTTTACCTTGTACTTTGGGATGAAAGAGGTCTGGTATATTGCGAATGCGAGCAGTAAAATTATTCCGTATGAAAAAATTTTGGCAATATTTTCATTTTTAGTGAAGGCTTTAGCGGCGGATTTCACAAAGGCTCTTATGTAATCAAAAGCCTCTGCTGCGGCCAGCGCCGTCACAAAGGCAAGCAGCATCCATGCCCTGAATGGAGAGAGCTTTATCTTGAACCTGACAGCGTTGACTGCATAGAATGCAAAAAGAAACCATATTATCATGACTGCCTTGTTGTAATTTTCTTTGTTGAAAAACGACTTGTATCCCGATATCAAAAGAATAAGCCCGAATACTGCCAGAGGAAACAAAAATATCCCGATGCCAACTGGATTGTTTATCATGTTGCTCCCGTTATAGCATCCGCTCTTGGGGGAGCAGAGAAAATCCTGCAGGGCATAAGGCCTATCCCCTGTCCCTCCGAGGCTGAGGACATTCGCTCCACTCTGTATATGGACGCCGCGCATTGTCTCTGCAAGTCCATGTGTATATATCATGGGGGCCCACCATAGCGCAAATGCCAAAAAGACAGCGAGAGCCCCCGCCATGAACTCATATTTCAAAAACCTGCGCTCTACAGCAGTCCTCGTGAAAAAATAAAGCAGGAAAAAAAGGCCAAAATAAGTGCTGTGCGTCGGAGAGGAAGTGATTGTAGTCAAAATCACAATAGCCGCAATGCTCCACCACTTATTGTCTTCCCTTATCCTTTCAGCAGCGTAGAAAGAGACAAAATACAGTGTCATTGTAAATCCAAGCGCCCATATGAAATGGCTCAGGTAGGCTGGCACTGCAAAAAGGGCGAATGCGGCGAAAGCTGCTTTTCTTGAGGACTTCATAAATTCTTTCGCGAAATAGAAAAAGAATATTATGCCAAGTGAGATTATCAGGGAATTAAAAAATTTGAGGTTCCAATAGACAGAATCATTTGTCTGGTGCAGGATGCCCATCGTCATCTCATAAGTCGGAGGATAAGGGTCGAGATAATGGAATTTTATCCCGCCTCCGGAAAACAGAGTTTTTTCCTGCGCAATAAAGCTTGTTCCGATGGAATGGCTCCACGGGTCGTCATCTTCAAGGTAAGGATAGGCAAAAGAGCCTGAAAGATACATGTAGAATGTGGCTGCAAGCAAAACTAAGGCAATTATTGTATAGAGATTCAGCCTTACCTGCAAGCCGCCCAAGACGGGCTTTTTATTTTTTAAATCAATGTATATTGAAAATGCAATTAATGCTATGCTAAATAATAAAAAAATCCTCCAGTCTAAGGGGATATGCAGAAGGTTTAGGAGAAGGCCGAAAGCGGGCATTGCCGCAAGCCCTATCCCAATCCTCATTATGTGCCTTTCAAGAAAATCCTCTGATTCCTTTGCAAGCCTTGCTATGCTTCCGAACCCATAGCAGTACACGAAAAACAATATTATGCTCAGCGCAGATGCCACATTTAACCCCTCAATCAGGCCCGGAACCGCACTTTAAAAAGTTTGTCTTTTAAATCAGGTTAAGGGCGTCATCTGCTTCGTCAGTTTTGTTGATTTTTATTGGGTTTTTTCGGTTAAGATGAGCCGCCTTGGGGTTCGGTGGTTTTTTGGATATTTTTTATTTTTTGAACCATTGGATTTTATTATTGAGAAAAAACCATCTCTTTTGCCCCAGAACACATAACCTGCCTCACTCCAAAACAAATGGCGGGCATGCCTTAACATGATACCAGCACTCTAAGGCTTCTCAAGAATAAACTCGGCATGCCACGTAAGGAATTCATTCAGAAGCGGAATCTTCGCAAAATTCACTGGAGACATCCTTGTAGATATGCTTCTTATCCTGAGCCCGTTCCTTCTTATAATGCGCTTTACCTGCATTATTGTCCTCTTTTTCAGCTTGCCATACTCATCGTCATATTTCTGGCTTTTGGTTCCGTACAAAACCCGTGAAATCCTTACTGCAGCCCACTCACCGAGATAATGGAATGGCTTGAACTGGTGGCTCCCTACAGGGCTCCAGAATGGCGGAAAAGACAGATAGCATATGCCATGGGGCTTCATCACTCTCTTAATCTCATTTACGAGCTTATTTGGGTCTGCAACATGCTCAATCAGGCTTGAGCAGAATACAAAGTCAAACCCGTTATCCTTAAAAGGCATGCTCAGCGCATCTCCACGGACGAATTTTATCCCCTTATGCGGCATAAAATAATCTTTGGTTATGTCAAGCGCAGTCACTTTTGCCCCTGCTTCCAGAAGCATCCTGGTATAGCCGCCGCGGCCGCAGCCTATGTCGAGCGCCTTTTTGCCTTTCAGCATTATTCTCTTTTTGTTCAAAAAATCTGAAACTATCTTTGCCTGAAATTTTTCAAACTCCACATAATCTTGGTTTGACCTTGCCCTCTTCCTTGCAGCCTTATAGAATGCCAGATAATCGGAGAAATTGACCATTGTATGCCTTATTTCAATTCCGTCAGAACAGAAAGCTATTTAAATATTTTACCATTAGTGAGAAGCATGAAGATAATTGTTACTGTTCCTGCTTATAATGAGCAGGACACCATAGGCAAGGTTGTTGATGAAATAAAGGAGGTCATGGAGAGCAACAGCTACAGCTATGCTGTTTTGGTAGTGGACGATGGCAGCAAGGACGGCACTGCAGAAATTGCAAAGGAGCATGGAGCGGCTGTTTTCTCCCATCCGAAGAACTACGGCCTCGCAGAGACTTTCAGGACAGAAGTCAAGAAATGCCTTGAGATGGGAGCTGACATCATAGTGCATATTGACGCCGACACCCAGTATAAAGCTGCCGAAATTCCAAAGCTGGTAAAGGAGATAGAAAACGGCTATGACCTTGTCCTTGGCAGCAGGTTCAGGGGCAGGATAGAGAGCATGCCTCTTGTAAAAAGAATCGGAAATATAGCATTTTCAAGGGCGATATCAAGGATAACAGGCCTGAAAATCAGCGATGCCCAGACAGGCTTCAGGGCTTTCACAAGGGACATTGCAAAAAAGATACAGATCAGTTCCAATCACACTTACACGCAGGAACAGATAATAAGGGCCGTGCGCGAGAAATTCAGGATTAAGGAAGTCCCGATTTACTTCGCAAAGAGGCTCGACAAAAGCAGGCTCATAAGCAACCCTTTTGGGTATGCAGTAAGGGCATGGATTAATATAATAAGGATATACCGCGATTATGAGCCTCTAAAGTTCTTTGGCACCGTAGGATCAGCAATATTCGGCTTTGGCGTTGCGATAGGCCTTTTCCTTGTCTACAGGCACATCACTATCGGCCTTTCCGGCAGGCATTTCGGGCTTATGATGCTTGATGTCATAATCCTGAGCCTGGGATTCCAGATACTTATCTTCGGATTCATAGCAGATATGATGAGGAAGTAAGCCGGAGAAAATTTCAGGGCTATATTTTATTTATTATTTTATCAAAATTATCTGCAACTTTATCCCATGAATAATTCTGAAGAACGTGCTTTCTTCCTGCATTGGCTGTTTTTTCCCTCAGTCTTCTGTCTGAAAGCATCCTTATAATTGCAGAAGCCAGCCCATTCGGGTCTTTTTCCCTAACCAGAAGCCCGGTCTTCTCATGCTTTATTATGTCAGGAATCCCACCCACATCGCTTCCTACAACGGCAGTCCCGGAAGCAAGAGCCTCAAGAAAAACCACTCCAAGGCCTTCTGTATCTCCGGTTGCAGTCACTATCGAAGGGCCGGCAAAAAGGTCTGCAGCTGCATAATATGAAGGCAGCTCCTCATTCCTTATTTTTCCAGGAAGCATTATATTTTTCCCGAGGCTTAAATCTGAAACCATCCTTGATATCCTTTCCTTTTCAGGGCCATCGCCCACAATGACAAGCCGGGCATCCTGAAATCTTTCAAGCACTTTCGGCATTGCCATGACAAGGTATTTTATCCCTTTTTTCTCGGCAAGCCTTCCGACAGAAAGTATAAGCTCTTTCTTTATTCCGAGTTTCTTCTTAATAGCTTCTTTTTTGTTTTTTGGATTGAATTTTTGCAAATCTACGCCCATTGGAATGACGGAAATGTTTTTTGCTTTTTTTATTTTGTTTATCGCATCTTTCGTGTAACTGCTGTTCACTGTAACATAGTCAGAATTCCTTATTGTATATGCGGCAATCCTCCTGAAAAGCCTTTTCTTCAGTGGAAATACATCCCCTGCATGTGCCGTTGAAATGACTTTCACGCCGTATCTCCTTCTAAGGAGCGCCGCTATAAGCCCCTGAGGGATTATCCAGTGGGCATGGATTATGCCTATTTTCTCTTTTTTCAGTATCCTTCTTATAGAAAAAAGCTCTGAAACCAGCAAAAAAGGCGCCTGCATCCTGGCAAGAAAGCTCTTTTTCATGTTCTCAAGAATGCCGCCCTCATAGCAGAGCCTCTGCATCCCCTCAGGCAGGAAATACCTGAACCTGTGCACTTTGACGCCGTCCATAACTTCAAATCTCTTGGCTCCCTTAAAATGCGGCGCAAGAACAATGACATTATGCCCTTTCTTTGCAAGAAGCCTGCTTAGGTAGAATACAAAAGAAGGCTCTGTATCCCCTTTCCAGCGCGGGAAGGTTGTTGCAGTTACAAGTACGTTCTTTGCCATTTTATGGTTTTTTATCTTGTTGGTTTTATTGGATTTTTTGTTGTTGTTTTTTAATATTGTTGCCTATCTCTCCATTGAGTTGTTGTATTCGCTATTTTTTTGCTGATTTTTCTTATTGAATTATAGTATTTTGCTGATTTTTTGTTTTATTTATTGTTTGATTTTGTTGTGTTTTGCTGCTGATACAACTATTGCATATTATATGCCTTGTTATATGTATAATGAAGCCTCTCTTTTAAAATTGTCTATATTCCGTAAGAGAAGGCTTTGCCTGAAATCTCATTGCATTCGGGTTAGCGGCTTTCGCCCAATTTACGTACTTCATGAAGTATCGTTAAAGCCCCGCAGGGGATAATCTCACTCCGTTCGTTAGTTCGAGCATGCTCAAACCGTCCCCTTTAACTCTTTTGCCGGAAATCTGGAATGGGCTCACCTTATGCCGCTAACCTCCATTTGAGGCAAAGCCGCTTGAAGTGCAAACCTTTTTAAATTCCCTTCGTTAACAGCAGGGCATGCAGGTCGTGATATTGTGCGGGGGAAAAGGCACGAGGCTGAGCGAGTTTACTGACAGCTTACCGAAGCCTCTTGTTGAGATAGGGAATAAGCCGATACTCCGCCACCTCATGGAGCTTTATGCGGGCCATGGCCACCGCGATTTTATACTGTGCCTTGGCTATAAGGGCGACAGGATAAAGGAGCATTTCAAAGGCAGCACCCCAAAGGACTGGAGCATAATTTTTGCCGATACCGGAGAAGACTCAAACAAGGCAGAAAGGCTGATGAGAATAAAAAACAGGATAAAAGAGGATACTTTCCTTGTATCTTACGGCGATGACCTGAGCGATGTGGACATGGATAAGCTGGTTAAATTTCACAAAAAAAATGGAAAAGTAGTTACCCTTACTGCTGTCCCTTTGATGTCCCCTTTTGGAATCATGGAACTGAATAAAGACAATGAAGTGACGCAGTTTAAAGAAAAGCCAAAGCTCAATCACTGGATGAACGGCGGATTTTACGTCTTCAGCAGGGACATATTCAATTACCTGAAAAGCGGGCATGACCTCGAGAAAGGGGCTTTTGAAGCGCTTGCAAAGGAAAAAAAGATTGCGGCTTTCAGGCACGAGGGCTTCTGGAAAAGCATGAACACATTAAAGGATGTAATTGAGCTGAATGAGATGTTTGAACGGGGAGAGATGCCATGGATAAGATGAGCTGGAAAGGGCTCAATGTGCTTGTCACAGGGGCTGACGGATTCATAGGCAGCCACATTGCAAAAGCGCTCATAGAAAGAGGCTCCAATGTAGTGACAATAGTGAGGGACATAAAAAAGAAAAGCAATATTGACGTTCTTGGAATAAAGGATAAGATAACTATAATCCACGGCGACCTTGTCAATTATGCCGACTGCGAGCGCGCAATAAACGAATACGACATTGAATTTGTCTTCCATATAGCGGCCCAGGCGATAGTCGGCCCTGCCAACCGCAGCCCTCTTTCAACGTTTGAATCCAACATAAAGGGAACGTGGAACATTCTTGAGGCATGCAGGCTTTGCAAGACAGTGAAGGGCATAATTGTTGCCTCTTCTGACAAGGCATACGGCCAGCAGAAAAAGCTGCCTTACACAGAAGAATCCCCGCTGAACGGCTATTATCCTTATGACGCATCAAAGGCATGCGCAGAGCTTCTTGCAAGAAGCTATTTCATGACCTATGCACTTCCATTGGCGATAACGAGGAATGCCAACACATACGGCCCTGCCGACATGAACATGAGCCGCATCGTTCCTGATGTCATAACCAGCCTTTTGAAGGGCGGGCAGCCCGTGATAAGAAGCGACGGCAGCCCTGAGAGGGATTATATGTATATCAAGGATGCTATCTCTGCATATTTGACTCTTGCTGAAAATCTCCACAGGAAAGATGTGCTCGGGCAGGCTTTTAACTTCGGAACCGGAAAACCGGTTTCTGTCCTAAGCCTCTATAATGCGATAATAAAGGCAATGGGAAAGGATACCAAGCCTAAAATTCTCGGAGAGGCAAAGAACGAGATTGACAGGCAGTATCTTGATTCTTCAAAGGCAAAAAGAGTTCTGGGATGGGAATCCGCTTACAGCCTTGAGCAGGGCCTGAAAGAGACAATAGAGTGGTACAAAAATAATACTCAATAGAGCCTATCATGAAAATTCTTGTCTTGATGAAAAGGTTCGGGGCGAACAAGGACATGGCCCTCGGGAATTTCGGCAGGCAGGTAAGGCTCTTCGAGCCGCTCGCCAAAAGGCATAAGGTGGATTTTTTCTGCCCTGATTACACAAAGAGGGAGAAGAAAGTTTTTAAAAAAAATAGCATCACTTATTTCATCGAGCCCGTATCATTTTTTTTAATTCCAAAACTTTTGGCTTCGCTGGAAAAAATAATAAAAAATAAAAAATATGATGTGATTGTCGGCACCACCGATCCTTTATTGGGAATCCTTGCAAATAAGCTGTCTAAAAAATACAAAACAAAGTTTGTCTACGACCTTCAGGACAACTTTGAGATATATTCATCCTGCAGGATTCCGTTTGTCCGCCATCTTGACCATAAGGCTGTAAGGGAAGCCGATCTTGTGATAACTGTAAGCGATACTTTAAGGGAGTGCCTGAGAAAATACAGGAAAAAACCCATGATAACAATTCAGAACGGCATTGAAAAAGGCATCTTCAGGCCAATGGACAGGAAGAAGTGCAGGGCAGCCCTGAAACTGCCGCAGCATGGAAAAATAATCGCATATATCGGGCACATATCCAATTACAAGGGATTTGATGTTTTGTTCAAGGCATTTCAGGAGGTAAGGAAAGAAATTCCTGATACGTTTCTTTTGCTGAGCGGAAAGGTCGATTACGGTCTTGATATAAAAAAAGAAAACGTAGTTTACAGCTCCCTTCCTGAAAGGAAACAGGTTGCAATGGCAATCAATGCCGCAGATGTATGCATAATCCCCAATACCGAGAATGAATTTTCAAAATACTGCTTCCCTTACAAGCTGCTTGAGTACATGGCATGTGATGTTCCTATTGTAGCGAGCGATATAGGGGATGTCGGCATTGTCCTGAAAAAATACGGGAATTCCCTGTTCAGGGCAGGCGGCGCTTCCGATTTGGCGGAAAAGATAAAGCTCAGCATTTCAGCCGGCAGAAAAATAAGCTATAAGAGAGAAGTCGAAAAGTTCAGATGGAATGCCCTTTCATCAAAGATGGAAAAGGCGATGCTGGACAGGAAGCTATAGTGCCTTCCTGCTCCTGATATTTTCAAGCACGCTGTAAGGTATTTTTATTTTTCCGAGAGTGAACCTGAAATTGCCGTGATGGTCATTGCCGCCGCTTTCAAGGACGTGCTTTTTTGCCGCTATGCTTTTGTAGAACTTAATCATTTCCTCATTCCCTCTTTCATCAATCTTAAGCTCCGGGCAGATGATATGGTAGGGGTAATAAGTCTCTATGCCATCGCCCCCGTTATCAAGGAAATAATCGATAAGCTTAAGCGATTCTTTTTGCGGATAAATCCCGGGATGGGCAAGTATTGCAACGCCCCCTGCGCCATGGATTGCCTTTATCCCATCTTCTATGGAAACCCTGTCATGAGTTTCCAGAAAAGCGGGCTTTCCCACGCCTATAAGCCTGTCAAAAACATCCGCTACTGAGCTGAATTTCTCAGGGTATTTTTTCAGCAGGTATTTTGCAATGTGCGGCCTTCCAAAAGTCCCTTTGACAGCCATTTTCACATCATTAAACTCTATCTTATAGCCCATGCCCTTGAGCTTTTCTATTATCTGCTTTTTATTCTCGTCCCTTTGCGAGTTGATATGCTTGATTAAATCAGCCAGTTTTTTATTGTTAATATCTGTCAAAAGCCCTAAAACATCAATCTTGTCAAAATCAAAAAGAGGGTCATCGCAGCTCAGCTCAACTCCCGGCACTATCTCAATGCCCCTATCCTTTGCATATTCAATAGCTTTCTGCACAGATCCTATGGAATCGTGGTCAGTAATGGCAATCGCCTTAAGGCCCTGCTTCAGGGCAAGGTCCACAAGCTCCTTTGCTTCCAGCTCGCCGTCAGAAGCTACAGTATGGCACTGGAGGTCTATATGCTCCATCTTAACCTTCCAAAATCCTTATGAGCTTATCCTTGAGCTCTTCAAACCTTTCCTCAGAAAGCACAACTTTCCTCACAGGCTTCATCTTTACGAATTCTTCCCCTGAATCATCCCTAAAAGCCTGCTTCTTCCCGAATGAGCTGTCGACCGTGTAAGGCTGCCCTATGTTTCCCCTGAAAGGGAATATCTTGATGTGAAGATGCTCTTTCTTCTCCAGCCATGTGGTGCATTTTCCATAAATGGCAACTGAAGCGGCACCATCTTTTTTCTTTGAGGCTGCTTCAAGCTTTTTCTCAGACATCATTACCTCTGTAAGCGCCCTGCTGGCCTTTGAGAATATCCTGCCGTAATTCTCGGCAAGCTTGGGATATAAATCAATCTGCGAGAAATGAGTAAGGTGCGCGAAAGGCATTATCTGTATTGTGAAATCTTCCTCGGGATTGCTTCCTGTTTTCGGGGAAAGTGTTGCAAACCATCCGTCCTTTTTGCTTCCAACCCTGCATATTATGGCTGCGCCGTATTCGGTCTTGTCTCCGACTTTAAGGGCGATTTCCCTGCATAGGTTGCATTCTTTAGACATTTTTGCTGCCTCGCTGAACAGCTTTTCAGGTTCTTTTGCCATTTTAATTATCCAATACTCTTATGTATTCTCCGTCTCTCATGCCCGATATGTAGCTGTCAAAATACCCAACGACTATCCTGTTGTGTTTCCTGCCTGACTTTTCAGACACTTCCTCAACTGTGCCGCTCACTTCAATATTCTCTCCGGGATATGCAAGCATGCAGTAATCCCTTGAATAAAAGGCTACTTTATCAATTTTAATATTTTCGCACGATTTGTCTCCGGAGACAAATTTTGAGCCTGAAACAGCATAGCAGCCCGGCCTTACAATGGAATCCGCATTCGCAGAAACTTTTGCCTTTACCTTGGCGTGCCCTATTTTTTTATAGTGCTCCTGCCCCCATTTGAACCATGTCTCGCCTTCATTTTCAACTGCAAATATGACGAATAAGGTATTTTTAAAAAATCCCTCTGACTTTTTCCTGTGCATGTTCTCAATGTAGGTTTCCTTTTTATGCACCATGTGCCTGTTCCTTTTGGTGTAGAAGTGCTCCCATTCTTCATAGGTTTTCCACCTTAAATCCTTGTCCTGCGCTTTCTCAAGATATTTCATAAGCTCCCAGAATTTTTTCTTTCCGTAGACGACAATGTTTATGTCTGATATGTTCTGGGAATAATGCCCCATTAAAGTTGAATAAGTTATGCCAAAATCCCCGAGCTTAAGCCCGCTTTTCATCAAAAGAGCGGCAAATTCTGATACTGTCTTAAGATGAAAGTCCATATCTTTGGGAGGAATGCTCATCAGCTCCCTAAGCCCGTCTCTTGGCGAGTATTCTTTTTCTATATTTTCCTTGGGAATGGCGAAGAACAATGGGCTTATGTCGTGCATGTCGCTCTTGTAGATGTAGCCGGGATAAGCCCTGATAAATGCCTTGATATACTCGCTTAATTTCTCCCTGTTTATCCACAGGTCAAGCCGGTTCATCTTCTTTCCTGAAAGGAATCTTGAAGGCAGGGCATCGCTTGAAATCCTGTCCGTGGGAATGTATTTCGGCTTTACAAGAATCCTGCCCGGAGGATGCTCATTCCCGTAGACCTGGCAGTGCATGCCCTCTTTTGTTGTGATTATTGTAGATTCGTAGAAGTGCATTTTATATCAGAGCCTTCATGTACTCTTTTTTCCCCCTGTCTGAAGTGTAAGTGTCAAAATAGCCAAGGACAAGCTGATAGTATTCCTCTTTGCCTTTTACTTTCTCAAGAAGGCCGCACGCTTCAACTTTCTCCCCTTCTTTGGCCTGCAGCGCAAAAGGCCTTGCCCACGTAACAATTCTTTTTACCGGAACTTCCTTGTGCCCTTCCAGTATTTTTGTGTTTTCAAGCTCATAGAAGCCCGGCCTTACTATAGAATAGCGTGCATCCTTTACAGTGCCACTTATTTTCACAGTGCCGAGCGGCTCATGCTCCTCTTCCCAATTGTACCATCCCTTGCCTTCTTCAATGCAGAAAAGCGAGAATACATTTCCGTCTATGAAGCCGTCATCCCTCTTTCTTGCCATGTTCTTTGCATATTCCTGCTCGCTGTAAACTTCTGACACTATCCTGTCCCTGAAGTACCTTGCCCAGTCCTGCTCTGATTTCCACTTCAGCGCGGGATGGGAGCGCGTTTCGAGGTGCTTCACTGCCTTCCAGCCGTTTTCTATTCCGAAAATGAGTATGTCCATGTCCGATTTCCCCGGCGTGTAATTTCCAAGCAGCGTTGAGTGGCTTATTCCCAGATTTTCATTGCTTATGCCTGCATCATTCAGTATGCCTGTCATTTCCCTTACAGCTTTAAGGTACGGGTCCAAATCTTCAACAGGGACTTTAAGCAGCTCCTGAAAGCCTTTTTTTGTATCATAGAATTTCTCCACCTTGCCTTCAGGCACCCCTAAAAACCAGTTCCTGTGTTTTTTGCATTCGTATATGTAGTATGGGAATTTTTTCCTTATTGCTGCAAGATTTTTCTCGACAGATTCCTTTTTGTTGAAAAGATTAAAGCGGAACATGCACTTTCCGAAAAGAAACCTCTTTTTGAGGCCTACGAGGTCCAGAGTGCCGCATGGTATGTACTTCGGCTTCGCTATAATGAACCCCTTAGGATGCGAAGAGCTGTACACCTTGAACTGTATGCCGTCAGCTGAGTCTATCAATGCCGCCTCATAGTATTTTCCCACATCTTCCACCCAAAATGCCCTTATTAAGCAATAAAAAGGTTTTTAAAAACGTATAAAAACATTGTGTTTTATAGGGCTTAATCGAAGGAGAGTAACAACAGCCAGAAAGGGGGGGTTTTCACAATAAAACCGCGAGGCGAGCGTTATGCATGAGAGCGAGCCTCGCGACAACCATTGCGGAGCGGATTGACAATAAAAATAACGAAAAACCAATAAGAAAAACAATAAAACAAATCAACACAAAAATATCCTAAAATAATAAATAAACAAAAGCAAAAATCTTATGGAAAACAGACAAAGCTGGACTCTTTGGTTCATTGGGCTGCACGGCTCCGGAAAGACAACAATATCCTCAAGGATAGCTGATATCCTAAGGAAAAAAGGCATGGAAATTGTGCTGCTTGACGGCGATGAAGTCAGGAAAAGCATATCCTCGGATTTGGGATACAGCTTAGAGGACAGGAATATCCACATGCAGCGTGTTGCTGACCTATGCAGCCGCCTCAATAATGAAGGAAAGATGGTGATTGCCGCAGTTGCCTCCCCAACAGAAAAGTCAAGGGACTATGCAAAAAAGGCGATAAAAAACTTCTTCACAGTGTATGTAAAATGCCCGCTGGAAATCTGCGAGAAGAGGGATGTAAAGGGCCACTATAAGAAAGCCCGCCTTGGAGAGAAGGGATTCGAGCATTTTCTCGGCATAGGCATCAGGTTTGAGGAGCCGAAGAATCCTGACATAGTGCTTGAGACTTCAAAATATGCAGTGGAAGAATGCGTTGGTGTGCTTCTTGGGAAGATGAAGGAGAGAAATATTCTTCGGTAAACCATTGGAAAACCAGTTGGCAATAAAATAACTATTCAGGGCATAGGGCTAAAGTTACATACCGTGGATAGTGAAGATTTCTTCCTGTTTACAGATGATGAGAGAGTTATGAAGAAGCCGCCTTATATGACGTATTACGGGGCTGAACACGATATAACAGTCTACAATAATCCAAAAATATACGTTCAACAAAAAATAATAGAAATAAATGGGACCGTTATAAATTGTAAACGAGAAGATGATGGAAAATATTGCATAAATGCTGAATCAATTAAAATTTTAAACGAATTTGCAAATGCTTAGATACAATAGTTTTTTACAATTAATTGTCAAAAGCATTAATCACTATTTTTGGCTTAGATTTCCAGTATACAAACGCTTGATGGTGAGGTTTATTTTCAAAAGCTTTTGTTGTTTTATTTACATTAAAATAATCACATACGTGAATCGATAAACCAAGTCCTTTTGTAAATTGTCTCAAATCAATCAAAAATTTACATGATAAAGGAGTTTAATAAATTTAGGTCTTTAGCTTAAGAAACCACAATCTTTATATATAAGATAGTCTTACTAATAAGATATTCTTATCAAGGAGGCGAACAAAATGGAAAAATTGGAAATAACAAGTATGAGTTCAAGAGGGCAGGTAGTTATTCCTTTAGACATTAGAGAACAGCTTGGATTAAAGGAAGGTGAGAAATTTGTTGTTGTTGGAGAAGATGATACAGTTATCTTGAAAAAAGTAACCATGCCTTCCTTCAAAAACTTTGATAAATTAATTCAAAGAACACAGCAGTTTGCAAAAGAAAAAGGAATAACTCCAGTCGATGTTAAGAGTGCCATAAAGAGAGCTAGAAAATGAAAGTAGTTCTTGACACAAATATATTTATTTCTGGAATCTTTTGGAAAGGTAGTTCCAACAAAGTTATAACTAATTGGAGAGAAGAAAAATTTACACTGGTTACTTCTTTAGAAGCAATTTCAGAAATAATAAAAGTCCTCAAAGATTTTAAAATCAAGCTTTCAGATGAAATGATTAAAGAATGGGTTGATTTGATTGTAAGAAATTCTATGATTGTAGATCCAAAAGAAAAAATTGAGGCAGTTAAAGATGATCCAAAAGACAATATTTTCATTGAAACTGCTGTAGTTGGAAATGCGGACTATATTATTTCGCAGGATAATCATTTGTTAAAATTAAAGGATTTCGGAGGAATTAAAATAATCACACCTGAAGAATTCGACAAAATATGTAACTGAGTTTCCTCCACCCAACTACTACGACGAACCTTTTTCTCGCCTCTATACTGATTCTCGATGTACCGCTTTGCTCATTTGATAGAACGCCCTCCTTCTCAACTCCGCTGACGCGATTTTCGGAGCCTTGCAACAGAAAACAAAATTAACCGGAATTCCGTATGTTATTGGCTAAAAAAGTTAAGGCTTTGAATCTGCTGAACTGAGTGAAGCCCGTCTTGCGGCAAAGCCTAAAACCCATATAAATTTAAAAACCATGCTCTATTCTTAGGCAAAATGGTGGAATCAGTAAAAGAATTGAGGAAAATCTGCTATAAAGACTCCGGAAAGAAAAGGCCGCTCTACATGGAGCTGGTTACCATGAAATTCTCCATATACGTGACCAAGCTGTCCCTTTACACTCCTATTGGCGCTGACCAGGTTTCCATGCTGATGATACTGCTTACGTTTATAGGGGCGGGCATGATTGCTTTCGGTAATCTCTGGTGGATGCTTGCCGGCATTTTAATCGCGCATTTCACGATAGTGCTTGACAATGTAAACGGAGAGGTCGCAAGATACAGGAAGGAAGGCAGCCTCATAGGAACGTATCTTGAGGAAGTCTACCACTCTGTCGCGGAGCCTCTTGTATTCTTCGCTTTCGGTTACGGAATATTCAGGAACACAGGATGGGAATCTGCAATACTGTTCGGATTCATCTGCTCCCTGTTCGTCCCGCCAATAATAATATCCTCAATAAAAAATGCTGTCGTAAAAAAGGGGATAGACCGATTAGAGAGCAGGGAAGGCATGCTGCCTAAAAAATACACTTTGCTCAATGAAAAGATAAACCTGAAGGGCGGAAGCACAAGAGCAGGATCAAAATTCTATGCCCTTTACGGCAAAATCAACGAGCTGTGGGGCTTTCCTTTCAATTTTGTGCACATAAACATAATCATAGCGCTGGAGATAATAAACCTCAGCTACAGCGTCATCCCTGAATTTTACCTTTCTTTTGGCTATATAGCAGCTTACGGAACTGCCAATTTCATCATACAAATCGCTTCCTTCATAGTGCATTACAAGGGAAGGACAATTTTCCACTACTACAACGCCCTGTTCGGCAACAAGAAGTAAAAATGAAGACTGCCAGAAGGATAACAGCGAATTTTCTCAGCCTGCTTTCAGCGGAAATGCTCTCCAGAGTAGTGCAGCTTGCCATCTTCATTTTTCTTGCCCGCTACCTTGGAAAGGAGGCTTTTGGCATTATAAACTTCTCAATGGCTTTTGCCATGATAATTCTTATAGTGGCCGATTTCGGCTTCAGCACTTTCCTCATAAAGGAGATTGCCACAAAAAAGAACAAGGCTGCACAGATTGTCTCCAACTCGCTCATATTGAAATTCCTTCTGGGCGCGGCATCATTCCTGATTGCTTACATCTCTTTAGAGGTGCTTGGATACGGCAGCGACGTAAAAGTTATATCCTATGTGATGGTGCTCTTCGCGATAGTGCAGTCTTTCACATTCGTATATTACTCTGTTTTCAGGGCATTCGAAAAGATGTATTACGACGCTATCGTCAAGGTGATAAGGATATCATTGCTTGCCGCAATGGTATATGCGGGTTTTGCCATGAATTACGGGCTTCTCTGGATTGCGTCTTCATTCCTCATAACAGAAATTGCAGTGCTCTTTGTTTCTGCTGCTATAGCCTACTCAAAATTCATCCCGCTTTCTTTCAGGGCCAGCCTGCCGTTCTCCATGAGGCTTCTTTCAGAATCCTCATTGTTCTGCTTCTCAATGGCGTTTGCCGGGATTTTCATGTATATAGACATTGTAATCATTTCAAAGATAAGGGGAAATGCCGAAGTCGGCATCTACAGCGCGGCTTACAACATACTCCTTGCCCTCATATTTATCCCCATGATGTATGCAAATGCCATATTTCCGGTAATATCGCGCCTGCACATTTCATCCAAAAACAGCCTTTCCTTTGCCTACCAGAAGTCATACAAGTACATGCTAATTGCGGGGCTTCCTGTCTCTGCAGGAGTGTTTGTGCTTTCAAGGAACATCATAAATTTCCTTTACGGCCAGGAATACGGTGCTGCAGTGCTTGCATTAAAAATACTTTCCGGCTACATGTTCCTCAGGTTCATCAATATAATTTCAGGATTTACCCTCTCATCCATGGACAGGCAGAAATCCCGGGTCGTGAGCCAGGGCGCTACCGCAGTAATGAACATTGCCCTTGACCTTATCCTTGTGCCGATATTCGGATTCATAGGAGCTGCAATCGCAACTTTGATTACGGAAGTTTTTTTCTTCTTTCTTTACAGCTACTTCATAATAAAGTATGGCATAAAAAACAGGTTCTTCAGCGTGGCTGTAAAGCCGATAATTGCAGTGGCCGCCATGTCTGTCATTGTAAGCTGGATAAGCGACCTGTTTTACGGCTTTATAGCGGGGGCGCTTGTCTACGGCTCCATGCTTCTAATCCTTGGGGCATTTGACAGGGAAGACATCACTCTATTGAAGAGGGTGCTTAAGAATTAGAGGTTATTTAATATTCCCAGCAAATGAGTTGAGGGGGACGCCCCCTGCGGGGCTTCAACGGTACTTTTAAGACAATGGCAATAGCCGAGCCTGATGCCAACCGAGCAAAGCGAGTCTTGTGGCAAAGCCTGAATTTTTCATTTATCCCCTTTAAAAAACTCAATCGTCTTCCTGAGCCCGTCTTCAAGGCTTACTTTCGGCTCCCATCCAAGCTCCTTCCTTGCTTTTGTTATGCCCGGCCTCCTTACATGGGGATCGTCTGTAGGAAGGGGCCTGAATGTGATTTTGCTTTTGCTTCCTGTAAGCTTTATTATAATGTCGGCAAACTGCAGCATATCATACTCATCGGGATTACCTAAATTAACTGGGTCGTTTATATCTGACATCATGAGCCTGTAAATGCCGTCTATTAAATCGGAAACGTAGCAGAAGCTTCTTGTTTGCTTCCCGTCTCCGAAAACAGTTATTGGCTTTCCCTCAAGAGCCTGCGAAATAAAGGCAGGCACAACGCGGCCGTCATTTTTCCTCATCCTTGGGCCGTAAGTGTTGAATATCCTGACAATCTTTGTATCAAGCTTATGTATCCTGTGGTATGCCATCACAAGCGCTTCCGCAAACCTCTTTGCCTCGTCATAACAGCCCCTTGGGCCAACAGGATTTACATTGCCCCAGTAGCTCTCAGGCTGCGGGTTTACTTCAGGGTCGCCATAGACTTCGGAAGTTGATGCGAGAAAGTATTTCGCCTTTTTTGCCAGGGCAAGCCCGAGAGTGTTGTGCGTTCCCAAGCTGCCTGCCTTAAGCGTCTGTATAGGTATCTTCTGGTAGTCTATCGGGGATGCAGGCGAGGCAAAATGAAGCACGTAATCGATTTTTTCCTCGATTTTTATGAATTTTGAAATATCCTGATTGATGAATGAAAAATTTCCATTTTTATTGAGATGTTCAATGTTCTTTTTGCTGCCAGTTATAAGGTTGTCCATGCATATTACTCTGAAGCCCTTCCCAAGAAGGAATTCGCACAGGTGGCTTCCCAGAAATCCTGCCCCTCCAGTTACAAGCGCTGCCTTCATTTTCTGCTGCTCCATACTATATCGGCCTGCTTCAGCTGCTCCCTGCTTCCGATGTCAAACCATGTTTCCCTGAATACATGCCCAAATACTGTGCTGTTCTTTATCAGGTACTTTATGAAATCTCCAAGGTTGTCGGGCTTGCTGTTTTCCTTTATGCATTTCTCCATCAGGGCCATATCCTTCCTTGAGAAGATGTAGCATGCAGTGCTCACCAGAGTCGTTTTAGGGCTTTCAGGCTTCTCTTCAAGCGCCTTTATGCTTCCATCTTTGCCTGTCTCCACAACTCCGTACTTTTTTGCGGCAAGGCTTCCGTCAAGAATGTCGTACAATGCTATTGAAGATGTTTTTTTCTCAAGGAAAAGCTGCTCAAGCGCCGCAAGGCTGAAATCAAAAAGATTGTCACCTGCAATGACCATTATGTCATCGCTGATTTTTTCGCTTTGCATCACAAAATGCATGTCTCCTATTGCGCCAAGCCTCTTCTCCTCTGTTTTTGTGCGGTCGTTCACTATCTTTATTGGCTTTTGCGATGAGAATGAAAGCTTCCATTTCCTGAAAGAATCGTAGAACTTGTCATTTGTGACCACAAATATTTCATCAACACTGTCAACCTTCTCAACCTTTGCGATTATGTGCTCTATTATCGGCCTGCCGGCTATTGGAAGGAGGGGCTTTGGCTGGTCAAGAGTTATCGGATAGAGCCTTGTCGCATATCCTGCGCAGAGTATTATGCATTTCATCTTTATCTTCCCATGCTGATATATCTTATTCCTGATTTTTCCATTTCACTTGGGCCGTATATGTTCCTTCCGTCTATGACAAGCGGAGTTTTCATCAATTTTCCGATTTTCGCAAAGTCAATCTCCATGAATTCGCTCCATTCTGTAAGTATAAGGAGCGCTTCTGCATCATTTGCAGCTTCATAGGCATCTTTGCAGTATTCTATATTCCTGAACAAAGCTTTTGCCTTTTCCATGGCTTCGGGATCGTATGCTTTTATCTTCGCCCCTTCCTTCTGCAGCTCCGATATTATGTAAATCGAAGGCGCTTCCCTCATGTCGTCGGTATTCGGCTTGAAGGCCAGCCCAAGGACGGCAATCTTTTTGTCCTTCAGGTTCCATACGGCATCCTTGACTTTCTTCACAAAAGCGGCTTTCTGCCGCTTATTGACTTCCTGCACTTCTCTTAGCAGCTTAAAATCGTACCCGTTCTTCTCAGCTATCTTTACAAATGCATCCACATCCTTTGGAAAGCATGAGCCTCCGTAGCCTATGCCCGCATTCAGGAATGCCCTTCCTATCCTTTTGTCAAAGCCCATCCCCTCTGCAACCTGCTCCACATTTCCACCGGTCTTCTCGCATATATTCGCAACGGCATTTATGAAAGATATCTTTGCCGCGAGGAATGAGTTGGAAGCGTGCTTTATTATCTCGGCGCTGTTTATGTCTGTAAAGAGTATGGGGGCCTTTAAGGGTGCGTAAAGCTTCCTGAATATCTCCCTTGCCCTTTCACTTTCAGCCCCGACAACTATCCTGTCGGGCTCCATGAAATCCTTTATCGCTGTCCCTTCCCTGAGGAATTCTGGATTTGAAGCAACATCAAACTCAATGCCTTTTCTGCAGAACCTCCTTATGGTTTCTTCGACTTTCCTGCCTGTCTGCACAGGAACAGTACTTTTCTCAACGACAAGCTTGTACCTGTCAATGTGCTCTGCAACCATCCTTGCCGTGTTCTCGACATAGGACAGCTCCGCATCCCCGTCAGCTTTTGGCGGAGTTCCGACACATACAAATATTACATCTGCAAAGGTTATTGCTTTTTTTAAGTCGACAGTGAAAGAAAGCCTTCCGTCCTTTATGTTTCTCTGAACAAGCTCCTTAAGGCCCGGCTCGTAAATTGGCATCTCTCCCCTGTTGAGAGTCGCTATCTTGCTCTCGTCTATGTCAGCGCACACCACACTGTTGCCCAATTCCGAGAGGCATGTGCCGCTCGTAAGGCCGACATATCCTGTCCCGATTATTGCTATCCTCATAGGCATTGCTTATGGAAAGTTATTTAAATATCTTACCTTTATCCTACCTTATGCTACCATGAAGAAGAAGATTTCCATAACCATAGATGAGAACACGCTGCACGACATAGACTCAATAGTTGACAACATCTACATAAGAAACAGGTCACAGGCGATAGAGCACCTAGTCAAAAGCAGCCTTGGGGAGAAAAAAAGCGCCGTGATACTTCTTGGCGGCCCTGAGGAGCATCTTCTCATTTCTCCGGATGAATTCAGGCCAACTGCAATGGTAAAGGGCAAAAGAGTCATTGAGCTCGCACTGAAGAAGCTCCGCGAAAACAATTTCAGGTCTGTTTACATCATAGCAAGAGGCGGTTTGCTCACAAGGCTCTTCGACATACTGAAGGACGGCTCCCAATACGGAGTTAAGATAATCTATACAGAGGAGAAAAGCTGCAGCGGCACTTTCGATTCGCTGAAGCTGCTTAAGGGAAAGATTGGCGGCAACTTCCTTGTTGTCTACGGGGATGTAATCTTCAATAAGATAAGCATAGAGGAGCTCTGGAACGACCACATAAGGCAGAATTCCGTTGCCACGATAATGCTGACGACTTCCTCAAAGCCTTCGGAAAAGGGCACTGTAAGGGTTGAGGGCAACCGCGTCCTAAGCTTCACCCAGAAGCCTAAGAAATCCGACATCTACCTTGTATTCTCTCCCATCTTCATTACAGAGCCCCAGATATTCGAATATTCCGGCAAAAGCCTTGAATCAGATGTTTTCCCTGAGCTTGCTGAAAAAGGGCTTCTTAACGGGCATTTGAGCTCTGAGAAAGAAGTGCATATTCACTCAAAAGCTGATATAACGGGGTTTAGATAGGTTTAGAAAAGTTTTACATTCGCCAGGATTAGGGTCATTTCACAGCCTCGGCATAATAGGCAAACGGGTACTGCCTTATGCCTGAATGCCTTATTCTGACATTCCTGAACCTTTGGAACAGTTTCCTTATCGAATGCTCTGTAAAGCGCCAATAATCATAAGGCTCGTCATGCAGCGGATAGAAGCCCGGGACAAAGAAGACAAGCGTGCCATTCTTTTTTAATGCGCGGTGCATGTTCTCCATGGCCTTTTCGAAGCCAAAAACATGCTCAAGCACATTAAGGCACAGTATCATGTCAAACTCGCCCTTGTTTTTCATTTTTGTTACGTCTATAATTTTGTGCCCGTACTCAGGATGGATGTCTGACTGTATGAAATCGTTGGAGCTACTGAAAAATTTCTTTACGGAATACTCATGCCTTCCCTTCTCTATCTTGCCGCTCCCAAGCTCCAGGATTTTTTTGTTTTCAGTTTTTTTTGCGAGCTTCCTTATCATCGAGTTCCTGAAGCTGCCTGTCCTGAAAATCATGTGGGAGAAAGTCCTGAAAAGCTTTTTTAGGGACATATACGGGCTTCTTTATGCGGTATTTTTATACTTATCTCTTTATTGCTTTTTATTGTTTTTAATGCCAAAGTTTATTGGAAATGCAACTTTATAAGAAAAGGCGGACAGCTTTCCTGGTTTCCCACATAGAAATGCAGTACACCCAAGAACGGAGGCTCGCTTGACTTCCGAGTTCGGAATGGGATCGGGTAGAACCAAGCCCCTATGGCCGTCCTAGGGTTTGGGAATGAATTTCGATTTATAAAGCTTATGGTTTTCGCTCGCCCCATATTGACGCAAAAACAAAGCTTTTATAGTATTAAATTGTCCTGTGCTCATGGTATCCAAAGAAGACGTAATAAAAGTCCTTGAGCAGGTACAGGACCCTGAGCTTGGCATGGACATATATTCTTTAGAGCTGATTTACGAGATTAAGGTGGAAGATGGCAAAGTATATGTGAAGATGACCTTCACAACGCCAATGTGCCCCTACGGCCCTATGCTTCTTGATGAAGTCAAATACAGGCTGTCTGAGATTAAGGGCGTGAAGGAAGTAGATGTTGAAGTTTCTTTTGACCCCCCGTGGGAGCCTTCGCCTGAATTAAGGGCTACGCTTGGGGTTTAGAAATCCGTCAGCTTCTTCGCCTGCCCGTACTTGACTATTGTAGTTTTGCCGTCTTTGCCGCCTGAAACTTTTTCGGTGGAAATGAACTTGTTCTCGCTTAATTTCTCAATCTTCCTCTGGAATGATTTATACACTAAAGAGCCGCCCTTGCCATGGTAAATCTTGAATAATTCTCCTATCTTCGACTCCGAATTCGCCCGGCATATATCCAGTATCATCTTCTCATCCGAAGCCAGCTCATCGCTGCTCTTGACTGTGAGATGGTCAATCTTCTTTATCGCTTCTTCCACATCCCTTAATTCAATTTTCCTTGAGGACCTGTTTTCCGCAGCCAAAGCCGCTTCTCTCATAAGATGAAGCCCTGTTCTCATGTCTTCAAGCTCTGCTGTCTTTTTTGCAATCGTCTCAAGGGCATCTGCCTCAAGCACATTAGGCGGAAAGGCGTATTCTGACCTTTGCTTCAGTATGCCTCTTGTTTCATTCAAATTATAGGGCCTGAACTCTATCATTTCCGGCAGTAATCTTGACTTTACCCTTAAATCCAGCTTGTCAATGAAATCATGGAAATTTGTTATCATGATTATTGATTTCTTGAATATCTCCTCAAGCATCGAATAGACAAGGTCAAAATCCTCAAGCTTGTCCACTTCATCCAAAGCTATTACAGCAGCTTTCCTGTTCAGTATCCCCTTTACAATGTTGAAAAGCTCGTCAGTCCTTTTGTTGTGCGTAAACTTATATTTCAGGATCTCGCACATTTCCATCAGAAGCTTAAAGCTGGAGTTTTTCTGCCAGCAGTTTATGTATATGGGGATGACTTCATCAGTCTCGTCTTCCAGCTCATTGAGAACGTGCCTTATCGCTGCTGTCTTCCCTACCCCAGGCGGCCCGTGGATGAAAACATTCCTGCCGTTCCTTCCTTCAAGCAAAGGCCTTATGCATCCCGCAACTTTCCGCTGCTCTGTCTCCCTGTAAAGTAAAGGCTTTGGTAAGTACTCGAAATCCAGCGGGTACTCGTCATTTATCAGTTCTTCATTGGATTTGAGCATATCCTTGAAAAGAGCCATTTTTTTGGTGTTTTATTTTCAGTTATTTCATTTATTATCAAAGCAATGAAATAAAAAACTTTGGTTATATAGGCGGCCCCATTGTTGGGCCGCATTATGATGCGCCGCATCATTGGCGGCGCCTAACTGGCTAAGGTTTAAAGTTTTTTAGCCTAATGCATCCTCATTTTCTCTAATCTCTTTAAACCATTCATGTAGGGCTGCAGCACCTTCGGAATGTCTACAGTGCCGTCCTTGTTCTGGTAATTTTCCAGTATTGCCCTCAAAGCCCTTGAAGTTGCTATTGCAGTGCTGTTCAGCGTATGCACCGGCATTTTTTCAGCGCCTTTCTGGTATCTTATGTTCAGCCTGTTTGCCTGATAGGCAGTGCAGTTTGAGCATGACACGACTTCCTTGTACTCTTCTTCGCGGGGCATAAAGGCTTCTATGTCGTATTTTTTAGCTGCAACAATCCCAATGTCACCAGTGCAGATATTCACAACCCTGTAAGGCAGCTCCAGTTTTTTGAAAATGCTTTCTGCAATGGAAAGAAGCTCCTCGTGCATCTTCCATGAGTCTTCCTGCCTGCAAAAAATGAACATCTCAACCTTGTTGAAATGATGGACGCGGAAGAAGCCCCTTTCATCCACGCCATGGCTTCCCAGCTCTTTCCTGAAGCACGGGCTTATTCCTGCGTATTTCTTTGGCAGCTCTTTTTCATTCATGGTTTTATCCTTTAACATTGCCGCAATCGGGTGTTCAGATGTCGCTATAAGATACAAATCCTCATTCTCAATCTTGTACATCATCGTCTCGAAATCTGCAAGGTCGGTAACGCCTTCATAAGGCTCCCTCCTCAGCATCAAAGGCGGCTCTACAAGAGTGAAGCCTTTTTCTATCAGGATGTCAAGGGCAAGCCTCTGCAAAGCAAGTTCCGTCCTTGCCAAATCCCCTAAGAGGTAATAAAATCCGTGCCCTGAATTCTTCCCTGCGTCATCAAAATTAGCCATTCCCAATGATTCTGCAATCTCGCCGTGCGGCTTTAATTTGAAGTCAAACTTCTTTTTCTTTCCTTCTTCCTTCATGACTTTGTTTTCACTGCTGTCTTTTCCGTACGGCACTGATTCATGCAGCATGTTCGGGATGTGCATGAGGTACCTGTCAACCTCTTCCTTGATTTTTACGGTCTTTTCCTGCGCTTCCTTCACTTTCCCGGGAATGTCCTTTGCTTCCTGCATTGCCCTTGACGCATCCTTGCCTTCTTTCTTCAGCTGCCTGATTTCATCAGTGACTTCATTCCTTCTTTTTCTCAGACTTTGCTCATCCTGAAGCAGCTTCCTGTATTCCTCATCCTTCTTAACAAGGTCGTCAAACCAATCCAGAATTTTAGCATTTCTTCTTTTCTCAAGGTTCTTCCTAACTTCCTGAGTGTGTTCCCGCACGTATTTTATATCGAGCATTTTGCTCAAGAAAGAAAAAGCGTATAAAAAGGTTTTGGAAAGGCGCCAGTTCAGCAGAAGCTAGCCGTGGTAATTATTGGATGGCTCCCATCCTTGAGATTTATAATACGTGCCTAGACGGTCTTCTCTTGGAACCTCTCCGGGCGCATAAAGGCCGCTTGGCGAATATGTCCAACATTTGGGAGCTTCAGGTTGAGGTGCTATGGCTTCAGCAACCCTAGCGTCTATATTAAACTCTCCGGAACGTACAACTCTAAGATGTCTTGGCTTTTTTTCCTGTGGAGATTGTATTCCATGTTGTATTCCGGGATCATATGGAAGTGGTCTCGCTGCTTCATGCATTTAATTTCACCATAACATTCTTTTTAGAATAATAGTTATTACTGAGATGCTTTCTCCATGCAACTGGCGGTGGGGTCATCGTATTCTTATGCTGACACTAAAACTTCTTTTTCCTCTCTATGTGCCCCCACTATTGCAATTATAAAAAAATCATAATCGTTAATTATCATTTCTCACGTTCGGCCAATTTTGAATATATCAACAGCATTTCAACCGCTTCTCTGCCATTTCTTGCCATGAAGCCGTCTGATTCCACTTTTGCCATCATTGCTTGATAGCCAAGAGAATATCTCGGTAGTTCTGAGAGAAGACTTAACTCCAGAATCCTGTGCGTTTGTGAATCCATCGGCCTTCGCAGAATGCCGGCAGCCTGTATCAAAGCGTCAATCGTTCCGTCAGGGCCGTCAACCACACCCGTACTAAATTGCGCTCTTGCATGATTAACTCGACCATAGAATTCTATCTCTAATAGTTTGGGAGCCATGACTTTTGTCCCAACAGGGAGTTTATAATTCGCCTTCACTGTACTTATTGGAGCCATTTCTTGCCTACTAGTATTCTCTTATCCACACTAGTCATACCTTTCTATATCTTTGAAACAATAAATATATAAAGCTTTGGGTGTTTTTATGGTATAAATGTAACATTTTAAAGGCAAAAATGAGAAAATTGGATCCGCAGGAGACGAAGATTGTCCGCCAATTAATAAGAAATCCAAGGATTTCGGACAATCAGATCTCAAAAAACACACTAATCCCTGTCATGACAGTCAACAGGAAAAGGAAGCTGCTTGAGAAAGAAGGGATTATCGGCTATCACACTATAGTGTACCACGGCGATTCTTCAACCAAGGAGTACAGGGCAAAGCAGCTCTACACAATCCAATTCAGGACAGGCATTACAAAGGAAGACTACCTCAACGCAATAAAGAGCAGCAAGAAGTTCATGGAATTCAATGCCAAATACCATTCAGATTCTTTTCTTGGGGAAAAAGACGGCCATCTTGCGGTTGTCATAATACTTGAGGCTGACAGCCATGCAGAGCTGATGGAGATTTTTAACGGCGAAGTGATACAAAACATAAAGAAGCGCCATGGAGAAGACTGCATAGACAAGACATACACTGTGAAGCTCTACCAGCCGATAAGGCTCCACCACAATTACCTTCCTGCCTTCAACATGGAGAACGGCATAATAAGGAAAGACTGGCCCGATGAGTGGGTTTATGTGCAGTGATTGGATTAAGGCTTATCTTGTTTTTCGAATGTTTTATTGTTGATTGAAGTTCAGAGATGCTCTTCGGCACGTCAAAAAGAATCAGGCAGTAACTTTCTGTTTCTGGTCGGTAATCTCCTCATTCATAAGCTTTTTGGAAATATCAATATCCAGATCTATCAATTTCTTCACAAGATGGTTGCTCAAGTTTAATTTGTACAGCTCCGCTCTCCCGATTTTCCTTGTCTTTGCCACTATCCCCAATTTTACTATGTTTCCCCAAAATCCGTGCAGGGTGCTCCAGCCGATATCAGCATTTTTTGCAATATCTGTCAGGCTATAGTCAAATTCCCTGTTGTCCAGAAAGAAGTCTATGACTTTGACTATAGGGGAATCTCCAAATACTACTCTAAAAGATGATTTTTCTTCCATCGTATTGTATTATTAGGAGAACTTGTTTATATATTTTTCTATAGTTTAATGTTCAGTATAGTGAACAAATCTATAAATATATGCTGCACTTTTGGAGTATTATATGGACTTCAAAAAGATTATTCTGAGGAAGATGTTCAGGCTAAGGATTATTGGAGGAAAGCATACAGCTATAGAGCATTTGAACAAAGGGCTGCCAAAACATGCAGTTGGAGAAGCAAAAAATGCTGTTAAAGAGCTTATCAAAGAGGAATTTATTCTGCAGAAGCCCACTTCCTACGGCTTGCAGGTTAGCCTGAATCCGGAAAAAATTGAAGAGATAATCAAGATTATAGAAAACTGATAAAAAAGTTTGTATGCTTGTTGTGGTGCCTTAATCTACTCCAGAATCCTTATCTCTTCCCCTGAATTCATCGCCTTCATGACAGCCTGCCCGATATTGTTCTTTTTCTTGATTTTAATCACGCCCGTCTTGCCTGCCTGCACTGTCAGAAGGTAATTTTCCCCTATGTAAACATCAAACTCCCTGTTCTGGTTTTCCATTCCCAAGTCGAAGTGCATCGCATTGCCCTTCATGTGCAGGCTGTATTTTATTTCGTTTCCAATGATTTCATTTCCATGCTCTTTTTCATTGAATGAGTTTTCTTTTCTATTCTCTGTTTTTTCATTGAATTTATTTTCCTTGTGCCCATGTTTCAATTCCCTGACATCAACGCCCATCCCCAATTCTTTCTCAATCCTTTCAATATTTTTCCCTTGCTTCCCTATAATGCCTGCAATCTCATTCTCAGGAACATAGACAATGCATTTATTGTCATTCAAAACCTCGACTTCAATGCTATCCACATATTGCCTGAAAAAATCCTTTATCCCTTTCTCGGCGTGCTTCAAAGCCCCGGACTTCCTGCTGCTTTCCTGCACCGGCACTACAACAGTCTGCTCACCATAGCTGTAAATCTCATAAGCTGCCTTTCCCGTCTCGAAATCATCCACAACCACAACAGGCCTTGACAAATCAGCTTCTGTCATTCCTGCAGGCACTTTCACTGTCATTTTTACTGACAGTGTTTTTTCTATTTTTCCGTTTTTGATAAAAATGACCGTGTCTATGATTTGCGGGATAACGCCCATCTCAACCCTTCCTAAGAATCTCTGTATTGCATCTATGGGGTTTGTGGCATGCACGACACCGACCATGCCGACTCCTGCCAGCCTCAAATCAGCAAAGAGCTGGAAGTCTTTTGTATTCCTCATCTCATCAAATATGGTATGGTCGGGCCTTGTCAATAAAAGAATATCGTGTATCTCCTGCGCATCCCCGTGGCTTATTGCATACTGCGTTATCGATTCCGGCAGCACAAGATCCCTTGGAGCCTCGACTGTCTTTACAATCTTGTCCTGCTTTGCATAGTTTTCTGCCAGCGCCTGGGCAAAAGTCGATTTTCCCATTCCCGGGCTTCCTGCAACTAAAATGCCTTCTGCCTGCTTTCCTATCCTTTCCTTCAGCTTTTCGCTCATCTCATAGTCTTCAAGGCTAAGCTTCTTTACAGGCCTTACTGCGGTGATTTCATGCCCGTCAGAAAACGGCGGCCTTGTTATCACAATCCTGAAATTTCCAAGCTGTATTATAGTTGAGCCGAACCTTTCAATCTCAATAAAGCCATCCCTTCTTATTTTCGCTTCCTCAATTATTTCCTTGCTTATTTCCTGGATTTCTTCCTGTGACAGTAATTTTTTCCTTAATTCCCTGAATTCCCATTCTCCCGGCTTTCCCCTTTTTGCATATGGCGGCACGTTTTCTCTCAAGTGAACTGACATGGTTGTTTCATCAAAGAACTTTTCTAGCTTCAGTTTTTTTATCTGGGTTTCCGGCACTTGAAAATATTGGCACTTTATGCCTTTTGCAAAAGCCACTTCGCTTTGAACCTTATCTGATGTGACTAAGGTAGCATCCTCATCATGCGCCAGCTGCCTGATTAAAGCGTCAATCTCCCCTAGGGAAGCGTGCCTTATTTCCGCAGCCCTTGGGCGATGCCCTTTGAAGCTTAAAGTGAAATTTTTCTCTTTTGAAAGCTCCCTCAGCTTCTTTATTTCATCCAATCCAAGGAAGCCTATTGCCTTGCCCTCATTTGCCTGATGCTCCAGTTCTGCCAGGGAAGCCTCATGTATGATAATCTCTTCAGGCTTTATCTCCTCTTTCGCTGTCATATGTGAAAGCAAAGCCGGCTTTATCTCCTCTTTCGCTGTCATATGTGAAAGCAAAGCCCGTATTATTACAGAAGTATCCGGCACAATCCTTTCCATGCTGCTTTGGAAGCCAGATTAGTATAAATAATTATGTATTTTAATTATTTTCAGTATGGAAGTAAATTAATATTTTTATTGTTTTAATTATTTTCAATAAGGAAAAAATTTAATTTTTCAATAGAACTTATGTGAAACGGATACCTACTAAAGAATAGTTATCAAGCGAATGATATAAATACAGATAACGGTTTCCTTGGATTATGCCAAATCCATTACCCGAAGACCTTGAAAGAAGATTGGAACAGATTTTCGAAACCTTTGGAAAAGAAGCTGACGGGGGCTATGCTGCCTTAATGAATAAAGTGATTGATTCTCTTTTGAAGTTGACTGTGTGGTCTGCAGGATATGCTGACCATGAGACAGCAAGAGATAAAACGGCCTTCATTTTAGCAGCAAAAAGAGAAGTTGCGAATATGCAGGGGTACGCTATTTGAGTAATGACACCAAATATTATGAACCTGGTCTGATGGGAGTTGGCCAGGCGCTGCTGTATCTTGACCAGGCTTTTTCCGGTGACCCTGTTGTTTCTGGCGCATTCCGCCTCAGGCTGGATAAGATGGGGATGGCGATGCTCGAGTCATCCAAAGCTGCAATCATAAGAACTGTCGATGGGCAGAAATCGAAGGTTGATATGGAAAAGCTGAAATTAGTGGATAAAGGCATAGTAGACATAATGGCAGGCCATAAGGACGCATTTTATCATGAACATAAATCGTATCTTCAACAGGCTTGATTTTCTATATCTTCATTCTCAGATAAAGCGCTATCAGCACCGCTATGAGCAGCCCAAGAATCAATGAAATTATTCCGAACTTCCTCATCCTTAGGTTTTTCCAGCACTCCGCATTTTGCTTCCATTTTTCCTTATGCAGAAGCCCTAAAACCATGAAGGCAAATCCCATCAACGTGAAGAAATGATTTCCGGAGAAAATGCCTATCGGAACCCAGAAGAGCCCTATTATGAAGAAAGTGAGGTAGTCTGTCTCGCGCTTCTTTCTGTTTCTCAGCTTGTATGCTGCCAATGCCGCTATGGCCAGGACAGCAATCAGCCCTAATATTATCCATGGGGCGGGAGACATATTGGGTTAATTGGATTAGGGAGTATTTAGGGGTTTCTGGGGGAAGGTGAGTATAACGGGTGTTATACTCTCCTTCTCACACCCCCAAAAACACCATCAGCTTGTAGACTAAAAACGCAGGCCACACGATGGCTTTCAGGACTACCAAGGCTCCGTTCCAGAATCCTGTAGCATTGGAGATGTAATAGACTAAAGCTCCTATGAATCCCAGGCCGTATACAGCACCGCCGCCTCCGCAGCTCATGCTATGCTTCCCGCAGCATATGCTCTGCTTGGCTGTTTTTTCCTCAGAAACTTTCTTTTTTGGCATTTAATCTCACCTCATTTGATGCCTGACTTTGCAGTTTTAAGGGCTTAATTTAAGCAGGCACTACCTTAAATCCATTGCCTTCAACTTCAATCAAAACATTTTCCCCCTTCTCTAAGCTGAAAGCATGCTCCAGATCTTTTGGCAATCTCAAAATTAAGTTGCTTCTGATTTTGCCAAGTTTTGCCTTTAGCACTTCTTTTTTAGTTTGTTCAACAGCAGCACTTTTTGTGCCTGCTCAGGGTCGTAATAAATTTCACCGCAAGAGCATTTCCACCCGTCTATTGAATACTCATTAAATTTTATTCCCTTGATAAATTTCATTGTTTTGCCGTCTTTATTGCATTTCATTTTTTACCTATCCTAAAACCTTTGTATCTCTCATTGAACATACCTACCTAACATACGTTAGATGTGTATGCCTATAAAGCTTTTCGTCTTTTTAGTTGCTGACAAAAGTAATTGCTTAAAGAAATCAGCTACTGTTTGAAAGACAAAACAAGTTAAGTTAAAATTTTTGTCTTTCATTATTTAACGGAAAAACGCCCTTTGATTATACAACCTTTCCATCCACCACCGCAAACAATTTAAAACCATGCAGGTGTTCCCGCTCCTGTGGCAGACAGCCCCTACAAAACCGGAGTAAAGCAGGGAATAATCTCAATAGTAATAAACACAGCCCTCTTCATATTCAAGTTCTGGGCAGGAATTGTTTCAGGCTCATTGGTCATTAAGCTCTGTAGTTATGCTCTACGGACTGAAAGTCTCAAATAAGCCTGCAGACGAGAAGCACCAGTTCGGGCATGGAAGGGCGGAATTGATAGCAGCCATGGTAATAGGCATAATGCTCGCCACCATAGGCGTTGAAATCCTGGCAGAATCCTCCTCAAACATATGGGACAAAAAGCTGGCAAATTACAATGCAATAGCAATAACAGCAGTCATAACATCAATAATAGTAAAAGAGCTGATGGCCCAGTACACCTTCGCAGCGGCAAGAAAGACAAAGCTCCAATCATTAAACGCAGACGCATGGCACCACAGGACTGATTCCATTTCATCAGTGATTGTTTTAGTGGGAATCTTCATAGGCTCAAAATTATGGTTCATGGACAGCATCCTTGCGATAATAATAGCCGCTTTCATCTTCTACGCTGCCTACAAAATTGTGAGGAAGAGCGCAAGCGACCTTCTTGGAGAATCGCCAAGCAGGGAACTTATTAAGGACGTAGAGAGGATTTCCAAGAAGATATTTGACAAGGAGACAAATCCGCACCATTTCCACATACATAATTACATTAACCAGAAGGAGCTTACCTTCCATATAAGGGTCCCGGCCAGAATGACTGCAAAACGCTCACATGCAATAGCAAAAGCCATAGAGAATAGAATCAGGAAAAAGCACAATATTGAAGCTACGATACATGTGGATCCGAGATGATTCTAAAACAAAAGATATTTATATAAGTTTATATATATCACTATATAAATTCATATAGGGTGATTAAAATGCCGGAAGTAATACATTATCCAAACTTAAAGACGGTATTAATGGTAGAGGATGCCCTGAAAAAGGCCAATAGCCCGATGACGAGAGAAGGCCTGAAGAGAAAGCTTTCAGCAAAAATAATGCACCAGACATTAAATGTCATTCTCAAATATCTTGAGGACAGCGGGAAAATACTGGATGGAAGAAAAGGCATTTTGTGGATATACAACCCGAGCCCAAAACTGGATAAAGCGATACGGGAAGGTGTTGAATTATAATGTTTAAGGGAAAGCCTACAAGAGTGATAATAACTGGGGAAGCTAAAGAAGAGTTCCATGAACTGAATAGGATTGTCGGGCAGGAAATTGCCGGAGGAATCACGAGAAGCGATCATCAGACCCTGCTGAATTCAATAAAGCAGAAAATTGAGCTGCTGAAAGCAAATCCTGAATACGGCATACATATTCCCAGGGACAGGATTCCAAAAGAATACATCATCGAGTATGGCGTGAATAATCTATGGAAAGCAGACCTTTCCGGCGCCTGGAGAATGATATATACAATAAGAGGAAGTAAAGTTGAGATTATTTCTCTGATACTGGACATCCTGAGCCACAGGGATTATGAGAAGAAATTCAGGTATAGGAATAGTTAAACCCCATGAAAACCGCCCTGATAACCGGAGCAAACAAAGGCATCGGCTTTGCCGTAGCCAAAGGCCTTTCGGATAAAGGAATCAAGGTCATAATGGCTGCAAGGGACGAAAGCAAAGGAAAAGAAGCTGCAAAGAAAGTGAAAAACGCTGCTTTCATAAGGATTGATGTTACCGATGAAAAAACAATAAAGGAAGCTGCAAAACAGATTGAAAAAGAATTCAGGAAACTTGATATTCTAATCAACAATGCGGGAATTTTGTTAGACAGGGAAAAAAATATTGAAGATGTTGGCATTGAAACAATCAAAAAAACTTTGGAAACGAACTTCTACGGCCCTTTAAGAGTCTCCCAAGCTTTCCTTCCATTATTGAAAAAATCAGAAGGCCCAAGAATCATAAACATGTCCAGCATGATGGGCTCATTAAGCGCAGGAGCAGGCGGTTATCCTGCATACCGCATCTCAAAGACAGCGTTGAATGCCCTTACTGTAAACTTGGCAGCCGACTTTCCGAATATCAAGGTAAACAGCACGCATCCGGGCTGGGTTCGCACAGACATGGGCGGAAAAAATGCATCAATATCAGCTGAAGAAGGAGCAGACACTGCGGTATGGCTTGCAACAGAAAAAAACACGCCAACTGGAAAATTCTTCTACAATAGAAAAGAGATTGATTGGTAGTCAGTCCATCGGGAATAGATTTCCTGAGTAAGGCGCCCTTGGCGATTTTAAAGATAAATCCCCGTTGGAAATGCCTGGGTGATTGAAAATAAGAATGCCCTGAAGGTGGTCAAACTCATGCTGCATAATCGCAACAGGATGCACCTTATCCGGAGATTGCCTCTGCTTCTCTGTAAGCCTGTAAGAATACTGAACCTTTTTTGGCGGCTCTCCTCTGATGAGCTCAAATGCATCCACTTTAAAGAAAGTATGTCTCATCACCTGCACACTTTCATCATTTTTCGCGCCGCATGTCTCGAAAGACGGGTAAGTGCGCCAAGGCCACGACCTTTTGACGATTTGCGGATTCAATAAGGTCGTATGCCCTTCCCTGTCAGGATACGGAACCCTTACAACTGATATGGGAGCTTCAGTAGCAGTCCAGTATATGTTGTTTGAGCTTACACCAATCCAGTGGAATTCTCCCATATAGTGCTTCATCATCAGGTCAAGCTCGTGCACCGACTGCATGTCGGCTTCATTTGCAATATCAATCTCCCTTGCTTTCGCATAAAGCCAAGAATCGTGCCTGCCTACAAGCGCCCTTTCTGCCCCAAGCCTCCTTTCAAGCTCTCCAATGTCCATAGCCATCAGTTTAAGATGCTCCCATTTATATTTTTATGTCATAAAATTTATATACAAGTCTCGCTTTCTAAATTAACATGGATTCAGAGAGTGGTTGTCTTTGGGGTTTGTAGGCGCATTTTCTTAGACTTAAATATTTTCAGGAATTCAAAGGGAATCTGGTTCCGGTTATTTCTATAAAAAATCTGCATTTGAGCTTAGCATAGCTGAAGCTCCATTCTAAAAAACAAAACGGAGGGAAAATAAGATGAAACTAGATACACTTGTAGATATTTTGGACAAGGAAATACCGAGCTTTGAAGGCCTTCAATTCGAGGAGAGGGGCGTTATAAACCCGGCTTCAAAGGAAATAAGGAGGATTGGAGTCTGCCTTAACCTTACAGAGAATGTAATTAGGGAATCCAGAAAAAGGGAGATAGACTTCTTGGTGATGCATCATGGGTTCGGAGATGAAGTGAAGGCTGCCCTAAAAAGGATTGGCATTGGAGCATATCAGGCGCACCTGCCCCTTGACATAATGGAAGGCGGCCTGATTGACTCGTTTGCCGAAATTCTGGGGCTTTCCAGTGCCTCGCCGGTCGACATAGAATACAAAAATATCATTGTGCCGAAGGGTGCCCTGATAGCGGATGCTCCTGAGGGCAGCCTGAAATATTTTGCAGCAGCGCTGAAATCATATTTCGGCTGCCTGTTGCCGGGCTACATCCCTCACTTTAACGGTGGCAGCCAGGGGAATATATCCAAAGTGGCTATCTCTACAGGAAAGTTCCTGCGTCCTGAATTTGTCGAGCAGGTCGCTCCATTAGGGGCAGGGCTGATAGTAGCGGGTGAAGCAAGCACGAATGGCGAGAAATATGCGAGAGAACGCGGCATATCTACAATCTGTGTGGGTGATTTTGCATCGCATCTGCCGGGGCTGAAAAATCTTGTTTCGGGCCTTAACCTGAGGATT
Organism: Candidatus Woesearchaeota archaeon; assembly: GCA_018303185.1. Classification (GTDB taxonomy): domain Archaea; phylum Nanobdellota; class Nanobdellia; order Woesearchaeales; family GW2011-AR4; genus JAGVYR01. The sequence continues at coordinate 82,898 of JAGVYR010000066.1, forward strand.
ACAGTATCCAAGGGCTTGGCCTATGACGGCTGCTGCAGGCTCTTGCCGGACAGGATGCTGTACTCTGGATAAAACATGCTTTCATTTATTTTTTATTTTATTATTTAACCGCAACTTTTATATACAACTATCGTATATCCGATATTTAGGTGATAAAATGGAATTTAAGGTTTCTGATGAGGTAAAAAAGGCGAGAAAGCCGGAATACAATATCCATCCGTTGATCCTGAGCAGGTGGAGCCCAAGGGCATTTTCAGGAGAGGAAATAACAGACAGCCAGCTAATGCAGTTATTTGAAGCTGCAAAATGGGCGCCTTCCTCATACAATGCGCAGCCGTGGCGCTTCATCTATGCAAAAAGAAATACAGAGCACTGGAACACTTTATTCAGCCTGATGGGCGAATTCAATCAGTCATGGACTAAAAACGCTGCAGTACTGGCAGTAATAGTCTCAAGAAAAAACTTTGAGCATAATGAAAAGCCGAACGGCACAGCAAACTTCGATTCCGGAGCTGCCTGGGAGAACCTTGCGCTGCAGGCAGAGTATATGGGTCTTGCAGCCCACGGCATGGCAGGATTTGACTATGAAAAGGCAAGAACTGCATTAAGCATACCGGACACATTCAAAGTTGAGGCTATGGCGGCAATAGGAAAAAAAGGAAAGAAAGAATCCCTGCCGAAGGAGATGCAGGAGAGGGAAGCCCCCAGCCAAAGAAAATCTGTGAAGGAAATTGCCATGGAGGGGAAATTCGGAGGGTAATTTTTAATTCCTCTTCCTGAAAACAAAAACAACAATAAGGATAAAGACAGCAGAGCCCATTACGGCAATTATGGCTGCAGTCTCCGGAGTTATATTAGCTAAAGATTCGTTCAGCTGGAAGAACACTACTGCAATCTTCTGAAGCGCATTCAGGTTTACCAATGAAACTGAGAAAGCGCCGCTGCTTGTATATTTCCTGCCATTCTCGTCCTCATACTCCAGCAAAATCTCAAAATCATTCCTACCCTCCTTAAGCCTCCTGCCCTCAAGATTAACTGCAAATGCCTTGTCTTCAGGAAGCTCATTTATCGCCCATCCCTTTTCATGCCCGTTCCGGAGCAGCTTGACCTTCACATTCATCGGATTTGAAAAAGATGCCTTGTCCATGATAAACTCTGCATCAAACTTATCGCCATACTCGACAGATGAAGGAACTTTCACATCTTTTACATTTATTACGGGCACATCAAAAACAGTAAATTCGACATTCTCGGTCTTGGAGACATAATCATTCCTTGCCCGTATCAAAACATCCTGCTGCCCAGCCTTTTCATCAGCATCAAACACTACCTCTTTCTCCTGTGATATCCCCAAATCAATCCTACTGCATTTCTTGTAGCATACATCCAGATTTTCAAGGAAAACATTTCCATTGTTTTTCACATTGCATTTGATTTTTGCGCTGTCGTATTGGTAGAATTCCTTCTTGTCTATGCTGCATTGTATCTCGACATTCCTTGAATAAATCATTTCTTCCTCTTCAGCCCTCTGCCCAACTATCTCCTCTATCTCGCTTAATGAATAGTAAGGGGAATTCTCAGAGCTTTTGAAGCTGCTCTCAGCACTGGTATTAAGCTCGTCTCTTGCAATGACGGGAAAAGTGTAGATGAAATTCTTCCTTAGGCTGTCAGAAACCTTTACAATGAAGAAAACGCTCTTTTCCTGGTAAGGCCTGAGCATCACGCTCTTTGTGTGCCCTTCCAGGGACTCAAGCTCGTCTGTCTTTGAAATTTGCGCTTCCGTGGAAACATAGAAATCGCCCGGATTCTTTACCTTAACTTCAATCGCATTATAGGAATCGAAAGAAACTTCCTGCTTGAGCGGCTTCACTTCAATTGAAACCCTGCCATCGGATTTCTTCCCCGAGCGGATTATATCTGCGCCCATTTCAAGGCTCTTCGTCTCAAGATTCGCATTCCTTCCTGTCCACTTGAACTGCGTCCCGATCTTATTGCTGTCCGGGCTTTCTCCAAGAGTTATATGGGTAGGATCAATATATCCAAATTCGCCGTATGTGACATCAAAAGGCACCCACCCGACATCAGGAAAATACACTTCCGCCCAGCCGTGGGCGCCCCATCTTTCGGCAAAAAGCGGGCTTTCTGTATATGACACTCCCGAAACGAACCTTGCCGGAATGCCCAGGGAACGAAGCATCGCAATAAACAATGAAGTTATCTCATCGCACACTCCCTGCCTGTTCTCAAGCACCCATGACGCTTTCTGGGATGCTTCTGCAGTTAGAGTTGAAAGGTTATATTCGACATTGCTCTTTGTCCATGCAGCCACTTTATGCACGATAGAGTAAAGGTCGTCATCGCCCTCAGCCACCTTGGAGGCTGCTTCAATTATTGCCGGATCATTGGAATCTATTATCTCTGCAGGCTCAATATAGCTTTCAAGGCCTTCCGGCAGGCCCTCCAGCGGAAATTTTATCTTATTCCTCACTCCCAGGACTCGGTTAAAAGTCCTTATGTCTGCAGTATATGCATATTCTAAAACATCCGAGGAAGGATTGTCAAATGTAAAAACTACCGAATCGCTCTCCAATTTGCCAAAGTTTCCCGCATCAAAGGAAAGCACTTTCTGGTTTATCGTGTCAGAGGGCGCAAAAGTGACATTGACAAGAACCTGCTGCACGTTGTAATTTGATGATTGCGGCTTTATCACAGCCTCAGAGCCCACTTTCAGCTTCAAATCAAGGGTTTCTGCAGTATAATAGCTTGAGGCAAAGGCTATTGGCAGGAGCATAATCATCAAAAGAAAAGGCAGCATTTTTTTCATATTACTGGCTGTTTTGTTTTTGGTTTATATATATTTTCAATGATAATCTTTATAAAACAGGTTAAATAACTCAGTGCTGTGCCGCGGTCGCATAGCCCGGCCATTGCGGAGGATTGCTAAGGGCCAGGGTCCTTATGATACCTTGCCATGGTTGGATATTCTCTGTCCGCAAGGACACGTGAGTTCAAATCTCACCCGCGGCGTCTTTTCATTTAAGGTAACAAAAATGGCACGGATAAAATATATCATCCCCAGCCTCATAACAGCCGCAAGCCTTGCTTTCGGGCTGCTGTCAATAAGGTCTTCAGTGCAGGGCAATTACATTGATGCGTCCTGGCTCATTGTCTGGACTGTCCTGCTGGACAAGCTGGATGGAAGCATAGCATCATACCTTGATGCAAAAACAAGATTCGGGAATTATTTTGATTCTATCTCTGACTTCGTGTCATTCGGTGCTGCCCCTTCATTCCTGGCGTACAGGATTGCCATGCCGATGGCTCCTGGCTATAAGGCTGCCCTGATGGCAGCTTCAGTAATTTTCATGCTTTCATCCGGATTAAGGCTCCTGAATTTCTCGGCAAAGATGTATAAATTCGAAGATTTCTGGGGCATACCAACTACCCTGTCAGCGTCATTATTGGCGCCTTACATGATACTTATCCTGAAATATGGCCTTGGCAGCGCCTTTATCCGGGCATTGCCGTTTATCCTTGTTGCTCTAGGCATATTGATGAACTCAAAGTTTGTGTTTGCAAGGCTGAAGAAAAAGAAGAGCAGGGGCATGGCGATTTTCCAGTTTGTCTTGATTGTCCTTGTCTATTCTTTCGGAATCCTGCGCATCTTCCCAGAATTCCTGATGGGCTGCGCCGTCTTCTACCTTTTTTACGGAATCGTTATTTTCAGGCTGCCAAAGAGGCTGCATGACGCTCTTTCTTAAGCAGGCATTCGTAGCAACCTTTTTAAAGTAACTTCCATTCGCATAACTTAGCGGGGTAGGGCTTTTGCAGCCTTAGCTGACTGCAGACCTAAGAGTCAGGAGTGCCCGGGGGGCTCATAACCCCCAGGTCGGAAGTTCAAATCTTCTCCCCGCTATTAAAGCTTAAGGGGCTCACTCCCCCCTTTAGCTATTATTATATCTACTGCACGCCCTCTTGCCGCTATCGCTTTGATGTTTTTAGGGACTGCTGCGACTTTAGGGATTGCTGATAAAACGCCTAAAGCTGCTCCGGTTTCCAATGCAGTTATTACTTTTGTTCCGGGAGGGGCCGTGTAGGCAGCCTGTCCTTTCCTTTGAAAAAGTATAATCCGGCTCTCCTGTTTTTTTGGGGCTTAGCCTGTTCTCAAAACCCGTATTTTTCAAAAATAATATTAACCAGTTCTCTGAATGTAATGAAAATGAAGATTTGCGGCATTGACGAGGCCGGCCGCGGCCCATTGATTGGCCCTCTTGTAATGTGCGGCGTGCTGATAGGGGAGAAAGACGAAGCTAAACTGAAGGCTATCGGCGTTAAAGATTCTAAGCTTCTTCTCCCGGAAAAAAGGGAAGAGCTGTTTGAAAAGATAAAGGATATTGTGAAAGGCTTTGAGCTCATAGAGATACAGCCTGAGGAGATTGACAATGCCGTGAACGGGAAAGGCGGGCTGAACCTGAACAGGCTTGAGGCAAGAAAAAGCGCCGAAATTATAAACGCCCTCAATCCTGAAAAGGCGATAATTGACGCACCGAGCAACAACATAGAAGTCTACAAAGGCTATTTCTCAAAATTTGTAAAGAACAAAAAAATAAAACTGGTCTTTGAGCACAAGGCCGATTTCAATTATCCTGTCGTGGCCGCTGCCTCAGTACTTGCAAAAGTCACAAGGGACAGGGCAATTGAAAGCATAAAGAAAAAGATAAGGAAGGATTTCGGCTCAGGCTACATGTCCGACCCGAAGACGGTGAAATTTTTGGAGGAAAACATTGGCAGGTATCCTGAGCTGTTCAGGAAAAGCTGGATGCCTTACATGGAGATGAAGGGGAAAAAGCTGCAGAGCAAACTTGATGATTTCTCAAAATTTATAGAAACTGCAGAAGAAGGCAACAAAAGCCTCAAGGAAAAGCTGAAAAAGCTGGAAGAATTCGGATACAGGTTCATTGAAGCAAAGACAGAGCATGAGGAGCTCAGGATGAAAGGCGCATGCACAATAACATTATACAAGACAGGAAAATTGCTGATTCAGGGTCCTGAGGAAAATAGGAAAGTGCTTGAAAGGATGCTGAAATGAGCAGAAGCCCTAAAGGCTAATGCTTCTGCGGGTCATGGATGCGCAAGGCGAGCGTTATGCATAGAGAGCGAGCCTCGCGGCTAACATTGCGGAGCATATTTTTCCAGTTGAAAAACAGTTTTTGAAAATATACCAAATCCTCCACTACTATATGAATCCCTACATAACAAAAACCTTTAAATACCTATATCTCATGTTCTAATCCAATGAAAGAGGAAATGCAAGCGCAATCGGTAGATAATGGAGTGAGCAAGCCTACCAGGATAAACAGGATGGTAATGCACGGTTTCAAGAGCTTTGCAAAGCTCACAGAGCTTCCTTTGTCTGACGGCTTCAATGTTGTTCTCGGTCCGAACGGCTCCGGAAAGAGCAATGTAATGGATGCTTTATGCTTCGTTCTCGGAAAAAGTTCGTCAAAATCTTTAAGGGCTGAAAAATCCTCAAACCTGATCTACAATGGCGGCAAGAGCAAAAAGCCCGCAAAGCAGGGCGAAGTCTCGATTTTCTTTGACAACTCCAAAAGCACTTTCCCTGTTGATGAAAAAGAAGTCAAGATCAGCAGGATAGTCAGGCAGAACGGCCAGTCCATTTACAAGATAAACGACAGGCCCATGACAAGGCAGCAGGTCCTTGACCTTCTCTCGCACGGCCGCATCAATCCGGACGGATTCAACATAATCCTGCAGGGCGACATTGTAAGGTTTGTCGAGATGCCGCCAATCGAAAGAAGGGAGCTTATTGAGGAAGTTTCCGGCATATCAGTCTACGAGGAAAAGAAAAGAAAGGCCATCAGCGAGCTTGAAAAAGTCGAAGAGCGCCTTAAAGAGACGGAAATAGTCCTGACAGAAAGGAATACCTACCTTAAAGAGCTGAAAAAAGACCGCGACCAGGCTCTGAAGTACAAGGACATGAATGACCGCATCCGTGAAAGCAAAGCTTCCTATCTCAGGATACAGATTGATGCAAAGGAAAAAGAAAACAGGGAAATGCAGGAAAAGCTCGACAAGACTTCTGAAGAATTGAAAAAAATCAATGAAAAAATTTCAAAGCTGAAGGAAGACAGCAGCAGGAAAAGGGATGAAATAAAAAAAATAACGCAGGATATAGAGGAGAAAGGCGAGGTTGAGCAGGTAAGGCTCAACAAGGAAATTGAGTCGCTGAAGATAGACCTTACGAGAAGCACTTCCAGGATAGATGCTCTGAAGGGCGAGCTGTCCAAGCTTGAGCAGAGGAAAAAAGACCTTAAGGATTCCATTTCTGAAGTTGATTCAAAGATGAAGGAGCTTGCGAAAGAAAAGGAAAGCATCCAGAAAAAAATCAATGACCGCATTAAGGAAAGGAAGCTGATGGCGGACAGGATTGCCGGCTTCAGGCAGAAGCATAACCTTGAAGGCGCAAATGACATAGACAAAAAGGTTGAGGAGATAGACAAAAAAAGCGAAGAGCTCCAGAAAGAGATACAGTCATTAAGGGAGAGGCGGCACGAATTCATAAGGAGGAAAGACGCGATAAGGCATGAGCTCAATGCGATAGAGTCCCAAATGAGCAAGGTCGCGGAAGTGGAAAAGGAGCACAAAAGCCAGATTGACGCGCTGAAGAAAAAAAGGGAGGATTTCAAAAAGCATACACTTGAGCTGAACAAAAAGCTGGATGAGGACTCCAGCCTTTCATCCCAGCTGGGGAATGCGAGGCAGAAGCTCCATGTGGCAGGCGAGGAGATTGCAAAGCTCAATGCAAGGCAGATGAGCATAAGGGAAGTGATGCACACAGACACTGCAATAAAGAAGATACTTGAGGAAAGGAAAAAAAACAGGAAAATCTACGGCACTGTCGCAGAGCTGGGAAATGTGGCATCAAAATATTCCCTCGCTCTGGAAATCGCAGCGGGCCCGAGGATAAAGAACATTGTTGTTGAGGATGACAAGACAGCTTCAGATCTCATAAAATACCTCAAGCAGAACAGATTGGGTACGGCAACCTTCCTCCCATTGAACAAGATAAAGGGCCGTGATTCTAAGATCCAGGAGGATTTCAGTAAGGCGAACGGCTGCCACGGCCTGGCAATAGACCTTATTTCGTATGACAGTAAGTTCAAGAATGTTTTCTCGTATGTCTTCGGGGACGCTTTTGTTGTCGACAATATAGACGTGGCCAGGCGCCTCGGCATCGGCAAGGCAAAATTCGTCACTCTCGACGGCGACCTGGCAGAGTTCAGCGGCGCGATGCATGGAGGATTCAGGGACAAAAAAAGGCAGGGCATGGGATTCAAGGAATCGGACTTAAACAAGGATATTGAGAAATACGATGGCATGGCTGCAGAGCTTCAGGGCACAATTGACATTCTCGAAAAAAGAAGAAAAGAAAACGAAGCCGCTATCCAGGAGCTGAGACAGCTGAAAGCGGGCCTTGAGGGCGAGATAATAAAAACTGAAAAATCCCTTCATCTTGAGGACAGCGACCTTGGAGCCTCAAAAGACAAAAAGGCGGAGCTTGGGAAGCAGGACAAAAAGCTTGATGAAGGGGCCATGGAGCTCAACGGCGCCCTTTCAAAGAAAAACGCAGAGCTGATGCAGCTTAAAGTGGAAAAGCAGAAGCTCCGCAGCCAGATTTCGCAGCTGAGAAACCCCACCCTTATAGCGGAACTGAACACTTTCGAGCAGAAGATGCAGGAATTCAGCGAGGAGATAATAACCCTAAACTCTGAGATGAAAAGCATGGACACGCAGATGACGGAGATATACAGCAGCGAGATAGAAAAAACGCAGAAGATACTGAAGCAGCACGAAAAGGATGCGGAATTATTCCAGAAAGAGCTCAGGGAGCTGAATCTGAAAGTGAAGGAGAAGGAAAAAATCCTGAATGAAAGGGAAAAGGCGGCCCAGGAATTCTATGCAAAATTCAAGAGCCTCTTCGCCGAAAGGGGCAAAATTGAGTCTGATATCCAGAAAAATGAAGTGGACATGGGAAAGCACATAGACAGCAGCAGGCAGGTCGAGATAAGAAACAATACCCTTTCCCTCAAGATAGCGGAGATAAAGGCTATTTTGTCCGGGCTGCAGCAGGAATTTTCCCAATATGAGGGTGTGAAGCTTGACCTCGAGAAGAGCGAGGAGCAGCTTAAGAATGAAATAAGGAAATTTGAAAAGATGAAAGAGGAGATAGGCTCTGTCAATATGCGCGCCCTGGAAATTTACGAGGAGGTTGAGAAGCAGTATAATATCCTTATGGAGAAGAAAGACAAGCTAGTGAAGGAGAAGGAGGATGTCGTCCAGATGATGGAAGAGATAGAGGCAAAGAAAAAGGACCTTTTCTTGAAAAACTTCGACATTGTCAACACAAAGTTCAAGCACAACTTTTCGCAGCTTTCAACAAAAGGAGATGCGTATCTTGTGCTTGAGGACCCGGAAAACATTTTTGAGGCTGGTGTAAGAATCAATGTCAAGATAACAGGAAGCAAGTTCATGGACATACGCTCCTTGTCTGGAGGGGAGAAGACAATGACTGCGCTTGCATTCATATTCGCGATACAGGAATACCAGCCGGCATCTTTCTATGTGCTTGACGAAGTGGACGCAGCCTTGGACAAGCACAACAGCGAGAAGCTGGCAAAGCTCGTAAGAAGCTACTGCACCACAGCGCAATACCTTGTCATAAGCCACAACGATTCTTTGATATCAGAAGCTGACACCCTCTACGGGACTTCAATGAACGAGCACGGGATAACGCAGATTCTCAGCCTGAAGGTTTGAAATATTGCAGAGCGTAGTTTCTACTTATAAGTGATGTAAATAATAAGGCTTAAATGAGGCAATTGACAAATTCAATTTTTATATAGCAACAACGATTTTTGAACTTGAATTCTCTTCATTTTTGATAACAATTTGAATTGTTCTAAAACAAATGAAAACGCAATTATATTCTCAACAGTTGTCTTTTTTATCGTATGACTTTTCTTTACTTTATTTTGTATTAAACAAATCTGCGTATAAATTTTTGAGTAACTGTTGACTCTTTCTATGCTTGTTCTTTTCTTAAATTCTTCCATTACAAATTCATTATTTTTATAGACGGGATTGATTTTAAAATGCCAATCTGTCATCGGTAAATCAATTCGTTCTGTAATTCCTGAAGCCCTTTGATTGTATCCAACCAAAGGAATTTTGTGCTGGACTAAAATTATTATTTCGTGCATTTCACGAAAATCGAAAATACCATCCATAGTTATAAAAATATTATTTTTGCTATCATCAACTTGTTTTTCTTTTAGCAACTCTTTCGCCAAATTTATCTGTCCTTCTCTTGCATAGCCAACTAAAAATCTTCTTGCTATTTGATGTTTTGTAGACGCTAAAATCATTAGCCAAAATCCATGAAATTTCTTTTTGTCGCTTTTTGCTCCAAAGTGGTATCTGTCAAAACTCATGTCATCGTTTTCAAAAGCTCTGCTTTTTTCCAAAATTCCATCGAGAAAATTAAAAATTTCTACAAATTTATAGGAAAATTTCTTTTCGAATTTGCTTAAAGTATCATGACTCGGGATTTTTTGAAAGCCGCAAAATTCCAGATAAGACTTATTTTCTTGCAATCTGTTCACCAAAATTGTGTTATCATCTATCAGAAGATACGATTTCAAAATAAATGACTTAAACAAATTTACATACCCAAACTCTCTTTTCCTGCCACGACGAGAAAACCTTGATTTGCCTAATATTTGCTTGATGGGAAGCCAGTCAAACTCTTGGATTAGGCTTTTTAAATGTAGAAATTCTCGGTAATTTTGCATAAAAAGTGCACCTCTTTTATCATATTACCGACTAGAAATTTGGTGCTTTAAATGCTTTGCGTGTATTCTGTCGTCTAGAAAGTTATTTTTTGTCATCTAAAAAAATTAAGCGATTGCCTCTTAAATAACATGCGATATTATTCAGCCTATGGGCGATTCAAACGCAGGGAAGGCAACCCCGGATTACTCAAGATTGGAAGTCTATGCTCTTGTCTTTGGTTTTGACACAAGAGCGGGCCTGCCAAATATGGTTGTGCAGGTTTGCCAACCAAGATTCTGGGCTGCTAAATTTTATCATTCAGATAAAGGGCAGCAAATACACAGGAGCGATTCGCTCAAATTTAGCCCTAATATGCTGAGAGGCGGATTGGGATAAAAAAGAAGAATTTGAAAAAATAAATGGTTCCTATAAAGTTATATCCGATGAGTGGTGGGGGTTTGTGCACAAAAACAGATAAGGGCAAGAGCGGATAAAAAAATCAAGAATGCGTCGGCCGGGACTTTCAAAGCTGCGCTCGCTTTAAGGGCAAGCATCAGTTGTTCGAACCCGGATAGGCGGCTGTCTTCGCTAGAAGACCCGGCGGATTCCGCAGGAATTCTAGCGCATGGAAGGCCGCAGTCATTTACAGCGCGCTAGCGCTGTAAGCCAGCGAATCTTTGATTCTAGCGCGTAGCCGTTAGACCACCGACGCACTTTCTCAAGGGTAAGTATTTTCTTTATAAATTTAATTGATTTGCCTGCAGGAATTGGGGGTGAGTTTGATTAAATTTATATAAGGGCATATTTTCTGCGATATCGGTGGCTATATCGGCTGGCTTAACCTATGGAAAGCGTGAATGCGGATGGGTCAAAAAAAGAGAATGACACTATAGAGATAGATTTAAAAAAGCTGCTGCCGTATCTTCTTATAATAATCCCGATAGCAATAACAATTCTTGTAAGGGCGCAGACCCTTAACCTTGCAGCAGCGGATGAATGGGCTGCGGGCAATGTTTACGGCGCATACAGGAACCAGATATACTCGCAGGTAAAGGGCCAGTATCCGAGCCTTCCGGAAGAGAACCTTAACAGGATTGTGGATGAGCAGTTTGCCGCTTTTGCAAAGCAGAACAGCCAGCAGCTTGAGCAGCAGGTAAAGGACGTGGCCCAGCAGTACAAAGACCAGTTCCAGTACAAATCAGGAGACACATCTTACCCTTACATTGGGGATATAGACTCGTATTACTGGCTGAGGCAGGCAAGAAACATAGCGGAAAAAGGCCATAATTGCGATGCTATTGAAGAAGGCGTATGCTATGACACTTACACGCTGGCTCCGCTTAAATTAAGGCTGCCAAAGAGCATGCATCCTTACGCCATTGCAACATTATACAAGATTGTGAAGCCGTTCAACAGGGACTTTACACTGATGCAGTCGCAGCTCATCGTCCCTACTGTATTTGCCGTTCTTATTGCAGCCCTTGTGTTCCTTGTCATGTTGTGGATTTCCGGGCCTTTGGGCGCCGTATTCAGCTCAGTAATCATCTCTGTAAACCCGATGTTCCTTTCAAGAAGCCTGGGCTCTGACAGCGATATATACAACATCTTTTTTCCTGTATTGGTATTCTTCCTCATTTATCTTACTTTCAGCTCAAAAAACATTAAGTCAAAAGCTGTCTACTCTGCGTTTGCAGGCCTTTCAATAGGCGCATACAGCTTCGCTTGGGTGGGCTGGTGGTATATTTTTGATTTCATCCTTGTTGCTATCCTAGCAGACTACGGGATAAAGGCGGCTGTAGAGGCTTACAGGGGAAAAAAGCTGGATTTCAGAAGGCTGCTTAAGGATGAGAGAACGAAGGAATTTGCCGCAGCCTTGCTGCCATTCCTTATAGTGTCCTTTATTTCCATAGCGCTGATATCGGGGCCTTTGACATTTGTTGCCTCTTACACCAGCCCCTTTGCCTTCACAAAAGTGAAAGTGGCTGCCAACACCAACATGTGGCCTAATGTCCTGAACACCGTTGCGGAATTCAATGAATCCTCCGTAGGCGAGCTTATAGGCTCGATGGGCGGAAGATGGCTTTTCTTTTTCGCGCTTGTCGGGACGGTATTCCTTGTTTTCAGGAGCACAAAGGGCGCTTTCAGGAATCTCGCGTTATTCCTGCCGTCTATAGCCATACTCTATTTCCTCACTACACAGCAGGGCATGAACATGGCCCCGAGAAACCACATCCTGCTGATGATGGTGCCACTAGTATTATGCACCGTATACTGGGCCAAGTCCGGCTATGAATCGGATATAAGGCTTGCAATAATTCTTTTCCTCTGGATGGGCTCGTCTGTATACGCTGCCACAAAGGGTGTGAGGTTCATCATGCTTGTCTTGCCGCCAATCGCAATCGGGATAGGCTCCTCTTTCGGATTTTTCCATAAGTCACTTTCAGCAGTCATTTCAAAAACATTGAAAGTAAGGAAAATATTTGTAGGCATAATCATCTTCCTCTTGCTTTCTTATTTCCTGGTAGCCCCTGTAAAAGCCGGCAATGAAACCGCAAAAAGGTATTTTCCGAATGTAAACGACCAATGGTGGAGCGTCCTGACAAAAATAAAGGACAATTCAAAGCCGGATGCGATAATAAACTCGTGGTGGGATTTCGGGCACTGGTTCAAGTACATAGCTGACAGGCGCGTAACTCTTGACGGCTCTTCCCAGAACAATCCGCAGCTACACTGGCTCGGAAAAACCCTCCTTACGGGAAACGAGGATGAGGCTGTCGGGATACTGAGGATGCTTGACTGCGGCGGAAACCAGGCATTCAACACTATAAATAAGATAAAGAACAGCACTCCCAAATCTATAAAGCTGCTGGAAAAGATAATGCTGATAAGAGAGCGTGAAAGAGCCAAAGAAGCGCTTCTTGAAGACGGAATGACCAGTATGCAGGCAGAAGATACCCTTCAATACACCCATTGTGAAGCTCCTGAAGACTTCTTTATAACATCTGAAGACATGATTGGGAAGGCGGGAGTGTGGGCGCATTTCGGCAGCTGGGATTTTGACAGGGCATGGATGGAAGCCACTTTCAAGAGGGCAGAAAACAGGGAAGAAGCAGTATCCTTATACATAAACGAGCTTAATCTGACAAGGGAGCAGGCTGAAAGCTACTATTCCCAGATACAGGGCCTGAAGAGCGAATCAGAAATTAACGCATGGATATCCCCATGGCCTGGCTATGTCCAGGACAGCAGATGCACAAGGCAGGACAATATTGTAAGATGCCCGCTGCAGCAGGGATTTGTGGATGTGAACCTTTCATCAATGGATGCATACATACCTTCCTCTCCGCCCAAGAGGCCTGATGTTTTCGCATATGTAAAAGAAGACAGAAGCATAGTGTCTAAGCCGTATGCCAAGGACAAGATAGGCGTCGGAATGCTCCTTATTGCGAGAAAAGACGGCTCTTACTCAAGCTTGTTTATGTCTCCCCAGCTTGTGGACAGCATGTTCACAAGGATGTATTACCTTGAAGGACATGGCCTGCACCATTTTGAGCCATTTGACCTGAGCGGCAAAGGGAGCTTTGAGATAAAAGTGTGGAAAGTCGACTGGCAGGGAAAAGAAGAGCCGAATATTAATCCTGAACTGGCAAATCCTTAGAATATGGAAAAATTATTAAGCCTCTGAACAAGTATTTCTCATATGGCCGCTAGGAAAATAATTTTATTGTGTTTTTTTGCTTTAATAATAGTTTCCGTATCCATGATATCTTATGCCGAAACATCAGGCAGCGCAAATTACGTTCTTGAATCAACAACGCAGTCTTCCGGTGGAGAGCTGGCAAACAGCTCAGGCTATAAGTCATACATTGTCTCAGGGACCATATCCGGCAAGCTGAACTCGTCAAATTACGCTAACTCTGTAGGATTCCTGCAGACATGGCTGCTTGCTGACGGGCAGTCCTGCGGCCTTGCCAGCCAATGTGATGGGGGGTATTGCTGCAGCAATGTGTGCAGCAGCTCATCATGCCCTTCAGGTGGGGGGGGCATAAGCTCTTCCAGCTCCTCTTCAGGTGGTGGCGGAGGCGGATTTTCCACTTATAATGGAAGCGGTTCCTCTTCAGCAGCAGAGAGCTATAACTTCAGCATAGCTGAGCTAGAAGCTTCATTGAAGGTTGGAGAGGTAAAAAGGTATAATGTTACAATAGTAAATCTTGGAAAAGGCGCGGGCATAACCCTTTCAGCTTCAGGCGAAATAGAAAACATGTCCGTGCTTTACCCAGGATACATCCAGCTCTATGAAGGGCAAAATGCTTCATTTGAGATTGAATTTTCTCCGTTGGGGACCGGGGCGTTTACCGGCCAGATAATTGCGGCTTCTTCAGGATTTGAGAAAAGGCTTCCTGTATCTGCTGAAGTTTCTTCCCAATTCTCGCTATTTGATGTAAAACTGGACATACCATTGGCAGATAAGAGGGTTCCGAGAGGCTATGATCTTAGGGCTCAGGTATCTCTGCTCAACATAGGCACGGAATCTTCTGTAAATGTGAATGCCGTTTACATAATAAAAGACTTGACAGGGAATATAATCTATCAATCAAGTGAGAATTTTGATGTTGAAAGGCAGAAGTCTTACACAAAAACCATGCCAGTTCCTAAGGATGCGGATTTAGGAAACTATGTGGCGATAGTGGAGATACTCTATAGCGGCAGCTTTGCCGTTTCGAGCGAATTCTTTGAAGTTGTAAGTGAAGTTCCTGAAAGCGTCCTGAAGGGCATAGTGTCATCAAGGCTTGCCTCCATAGCAATGCTTCTTGTAATACTGGCAATAACCGTGCTTGTCCTTACAAGAGTTGTGCCTCCAAGGAAAATACTTGGGAAAAAGTGAGTTATTCTGGCTTGTTTGATGGGCTACAATCAATCTAAAACAAAAAACGCCAAGTGCGAACTGGTGGCAACCAACAACAGAACATATACCAATTCCCCAAAGCCGTTTGTATTCAAATTTCAGGAATATTTATAAATAGTATATGCAGTTACACTACAAAAAGAGGTGGTAGATTTCATGTTTCTGCTTAAAGAGAGTCCTAATCCTGCGCAGTCCACTCTTTCGTCCGCAAAATGTAGTGTAACTCAGGAATTTGGTGGTTTTATTGGCCTATAAGCGGTTCATAAGCAAAAAAGGGAAGCAGCATGGCCCGTATTATTACCAGAATGTCCGCGATAATGAGGGAAAGGTAAAAAGCGTGTATATAGGCAAGAAGAAAGGCATCCACCATATTGTCAGGGAGAAGGGGAAAGGCCCTTTCAAGGCCGTAATATTCATACTGCTTGTGCTTCTTGCCCTTATCCTGTCATTATTTTTTCTCCAAAACAGGAACATCTCTCTCAGCAAGAAGGCAATAGAGCAGGCCTCTGTCCCGTTTGATGTTGACCAGATTCTGCTTAAGGTCCTTGTCAAATCTGGAGAAAGCATAAGCAAGGAGCTCAGGGTCATGAACGTCGCGCAGAAGGATATAACTGCAAAGATAGGCTTCTCAGGCATACGCGACATAGCATATGTTGAAGAGCCGGAATTTTCTATAAAGCCGGGGCAGACAAAAATTGTTCCCATAAGTTTTGCATCGTCCAATCCTGAAGAGGGGATAATTCACGAGCCGGGCGTTTATGTGGGCAAAGTCACCATATCATCGGGCAGCTACACAAAGGAATTGCCGGTCATTGTGGAGATAGAGACAAAGAACGTCCTTTTTGACAGCAATCTTAATCCGGTCTCAAGGGACAGGGAGATTGTCCGCGGGAGCGAAGTTGCCGTAGAAATAAGGCTTTTCAACCTGCAAGGCGTGGAGGCTTCTTCAGTTGGCATGGAATATGAAGTGTCTGACATAAACAACAACAGGATAATAAGCGAGAGCGAAAGCGCAATAGTGCAGACGCAGGCTTCATTTTTCAAGACGATAAGGATTCCGGAAAACATAAAGCCTGGAAATTATATTTTTTCCTCAAAGGCGGTCTATGGAAACTCTGTAGGCACTTCAAGCTTTCTTTTTGAAGTTACAGTGGGCCCGAAAAGTTTCTGGCTGACGCCCGTATCATTTATAGCATTCTGCAGGAATGATCCGCTTTGCTGGACTCTGTCCATGATAGTTATCCTGCTGGTCTTTACAATAGGGGCTTACATGTATTTCTTCCTTGGAGCTTACATCTACAACAAGCTGTTTGGCAGGGGAATTTTCAGGAAAAGGGGGATTGAGCCGCCTGTGCTTGCTGCCGAAGAAGAGAAGCACGAAAGCTTCTGGGCGCAGCTGATGAAAAACATGGAGCGGATAAGAGAAAGGAAGAGAAGGGAAAAGGCGGAGAGGCTAAGGGGGAAGCTGCGGCTCAGGGCGGAAAAGCAAAAACTGAAGTTAAGGCTGAAGGAAGAAAAAATGCGGCTCAGGGAAGAAAGGCGCAGGGAAAGTATAAGGGGAAAAGAGCATTTGATAAAGCTCAGGGAGCAGCAGAGGCTGCAAAGGATAAAAGAAGCGGAAAATCAGAAAAAGGGGGAAGAAATATCGAGAAAGAAAGCTGAAGAAGAAAAGGAGAAGTATCAGCTAAAGAAAGAGCAGGAAAGGAAAGACCTTATTGCAAAAAGAGCCGCCGAGAGAAAGGAAGCGCTGAAAAAATTCTTGGAGATGTTTGTCCCCACAAAAGAATACCTCCTAAAGAGGAGAGTTGAAAGGGAAAAGAGAAGGCTTGAGAAGCAGAAAGCCAGGGAAGAAAAAATCATGAGGGAAGAGCAGAAAAAGAGAGAGATATTCGAACTTAAGAAAGCTGAGAGCCTTGCAATAATTAAAGCCAAGCAGGAAGAAAGGAGGAGTAAAGCCGCCGCCAGAGCAAGACTGAGGTATGAGAGAAGGAAAAGGATAAGGGAATTTTTCAACAGGCTTACCAGAAAGCCAGTTAAAAAGAAAGAGCACAAGCCAACTATAATCGCCGAATTCTTCAGGGAATGGTCAAAAAGAAAGCAGAAAGCGAGAGAAGAAAGGCAGCGCAGCCTGATTAAGATAAGAAAGGAGAAGATGGAGCTTGAAGCCGAAAAGCAAAGGCTTGATTTGGCGCTTAAGGAAGAGAAGAAAAAGCTTACTGAGAAAAACAGGAGGAAGCTGGCTATAAACAGGTTCTTCAGAAGGCTAAATTCTGATATAAGCTCTGCAGTAAAAAGCTGGAAAAAACAGAGGGAGATTGCGCTGCAGCAGAGGATAAAGCTGAAAATACTCAAAGAGAAAGAGAAGAAGCTGATGCAGGAAAAAGCGCTGAAAGACGCCCAAAAAAGGCGCGAAGAGATTGAGCGGCAAAGGATAGAGCAGGCGAAGCAGAAAAAGGCTGAGGAAGAGAAAATAGAGAAGCAAAGGCTTGAAGCCGAGATGGAGCCGAACAGGAAAAAATATGAAGCGGAGAAATCCAGGCATATTGAAAAGTGCAGCTATCTTCTGAAAAAAGGGTACTCGGCAATAGAAAAAGGCAAGGTTGCAAAGGCAAGAAGAATACATACAAAGCTGATGCATTCCTATCTCAATATTTCCGGAAAAGAAAGAGACGATATCCACGGGCAGGTTTCTGAATTCTACAGCCATCTTAAGAGCATGGAAATGTCTGCCGCAAAGCAAGAAACCAAGAAGGCAGAAGAGGAAAATCTGCAGAAGGCCGCTATAAAGAAAACTCAGGCTGAAAAGGAAAACCAGAGGAAAAAGCAGATTGAGATGCAGAGGAAAGAAGAAGAGCAAAGGGCTGCTATTGAAAAGAAGAGGAAAGAAGAGCTGGAAAGGGCTGAAAAAGATGCCCTGAAAAAGAAAAAAGAGCGGCAGAACGAAAACAAAAAGCGCCGAGAAGAGATAAACAGGATAGAAATACATCTGTTTAGCCTTGGAAACGAAATAAAATCACAGAAAGAAGCGCTCGAAAAGGCAAGACAGGATAAAGATTCCATACAAAGAGCAATAGAAGGAAAGAATGCTGAGCTGGAAAAGGCTGATGCCGATTCCGGAGGCAAGGCTGCCGAATACGGCACAAAGAAAGAGATGAAGCTTGAGCTAAAAAAGAGCCACAGCCACAATGTGGGGGATTTAGACAGGCAGTATAAGGATAAAATCTCCCGGAGAGGGCAGATAGCTAAGGACATAGCAGAACTCAGGAAAAAAGAGGAAAAAGAGCTTCAGGAAGAGCTTGACGCTGAAGGGCTTGAAGGGCAGGAAAGGGCGCATATTGAAAAATGGAAAAAGCTCCAGATAAAGGCAAAGCTGAAGATTGAATATGCAAACAGGGAAAGAGACTGCAAAAAGCAGGAACAGGAAATTCTTGAAAGGAAAAAACACCTTGAAATGGAATATTTGGGCAAGATCAGGGAGATAAACAAAATTCTTGGGGAAAAAAGACCGGAAAATGCTAAGAAAAATGCTGATAGGAAAAAAGCAGGAATTCTTGCCAATATAAAGCATCTGGAAAAGAAATATTCGCTCAAAGAAAAAGAGATGAAAAAGGCAGAAGCGGCAATTTCAAAAAAAAGCGACGAAATGCTGCTGCTTCACAACAGGATTGCGGATGCCAGAGGCAGGCTTGGATTCTTTGAGAGGATTATGATGCCAAAACTGTCAATGCCTGCAATGAAAGTGGCGCATGAAAAGCCAGGAAAGGAAAAACCGGAGCACGAAGAAAAAGCGAAAAAGCACGGGCATTTGGCGCCAAAGCATGAAAAGCCAGAAGAAAAAACAATGCAGTCCGATTCGGCGCAAAAAGAATCGAGAGCCGCAAAGGACGCGAAAGGCAGCAGGGCGCTTGCCAAATGCAGGGCGTTAATAAGGGAATCAGGAAAATATTTTGACCTCAAAGACGCTGAAAAGGCGGAAAGGCTCTATCACAAGGCAAGGAAATCCTATATAAAACTTGAATATCATGAGAAAAAGGACGTTTATGAAAGCCTCATGGAGCTCTACAAAAAGCTGGCAGGAAATAAAAATGCCTAGTGCCAACAGAAAAAAGGCGGGCAAAGCAAAAAAGAAAAGGAATGCCGGCTCAAAAGCCCAGCTTTATGCAAAAATCGAGGAATTCAAAAGGCCAAGTTTCTTCAGGTACTTGTTCGGAGAGAGGCTCAGGCATGCAGAAGCGAAGCGTGATGATTCGGACATGGAAAAATTCCAGTCAAAGATTTCTGATATAGAGAGTATACTTGACAGTTCCGGCATTGACGTGCCTGGGCCGGAAGGCAAAAACGAGTTTAGCAGGCTGTTTCATAAATGCCGAAAGCTTATTGGGAAAAGCATAGACTGCAGGAACAATGGAAAGATAGAGAAGGCGAAAAGGCTGTACCAGAAGGCCAAGAAAGCCTACGACAGGGTGCCTTTTGACGAGAAGAAAGAGCTGCACAAGGACATGGATCTTCTGTATGAAAGCCTAGTGAAACAATAAGGCTTTGTTGAAGCGAAGGTTGGCGGCATGAGATGTGCCCATTCTATTCCTACAGTAAAAAAGGTCAGGGGGACGCTCCAACTTGGAAATCAAAGATTTTCAGCATAAGAAAAGCAGTGCTTTTCTGTGCAGGAAAACAAAGTTTTCCTTGCATCCCGGAAAGCGAGTCAGTTTGTCTGTTGTTTTCTGTGGACTGCGGGACATGACAGATACTCAACGAAGTACGTAATTGGGCGAAAGCCACTAACCCGAAATTTGCCTGCGAGAACGCTCGCCTTTGCTGCAAGTTCGAGCAGGCTCGCGTTCAGGTAAGCAAGGTTTCAACAAAGCCGAAACAATAAGGCAAATTATTATATAGGCTCTATTTCTTCAGAAAACTCATGGCAGACGCAGTAAAAAAAGCCTCAAACAACGAGAAGATAAAGAGCCTGGAAGAGGAGCTTTCCAAGACAAAGTACAACAAGAGGACACAGCACCACATAGGGCTTGTAAAGGCAAAGATAGCCATACTCAAGGAAAAAGAGATTAGAAAAGTTGCTGGCAAGGGAAAGACAGAAGGGTACAGCGTCAGGAAAACGGGTGACGGCACTGCTATAATGGTTGGCTTCCCTTCTGTCGGGAAGAGCACCCTGCTTAATGCCATTACAAACGCAAATTCTCCCACTGCCGCATACGCTTTCACAACATTAACGTGCATCCCGGGGCTGCTTGAGTACAAGCACGCAAAGATACAGGTTCTTGATGTCCCTGGCATAATAGGCGGCGCTGCTGCCGGAACAGGAAGGGGCAAAGAGGTGCTTGCAGTTGCCCAGACTGCTGACCTTGTACTGTTCATTGTTGATGTTTTCCATCCTGAGCACCTTGAGACCATAAAGAGGGAAGTGTATGATACTAATATAAGGGTAAACCAGAAAAAGCCTGATGTGAAGATAGTGAAAAAAGAGAGAGGCGGCATAGACATAGGCGCCACTGTCAGGCTGACAAAGCTCGATAAGAAAACAATAGAAGACATAATGAGAGAATTTAAGCTCAATAATGCAAGCATTGTCATACGGGATGACATAGATGCTGACCAGCTCATAGATGCCATCGAGGGCGGCAAGAAGTACATTCCTGCAATAGCAGTCCTGAATAAGATAGATATGGTGAGCAGGGAAGACCTTGAAAAAGCAAAGAAAAAAGTGAAGGCGGACATATGCATTTCAGCTGATAAGAAGACAAACACAGAAGAGCTCAAAGAGCTGATATTTAACAGGATGAACTTCATGAGAGTATACTGCAAGGAAGCCGGAAAGAAGGCAGATACTGATGTTCCATTGATAATGCAGCGCGGCTCTACATTAAAGGACTTCTGCGACAAGCTGCACCGCGATTTTGTGAGCAAGTTCCGGTTTGCAAGGATATGGGGAAAGAGCGCAAAATTCCCGGGCCAGGACATTCGCAGGCTGGACCATGAGATTCTTGACGAAGATGTTGTAGAAATACACTTAGATTAAGCCCTTAAGGTAGTCTTTCTTAAACTCAAATCCTGCTCTTCTTGCAAGCTTGTCCATTCCCCTTACAAAATTGCTGCCGTATTGTGCAGCCTTTTTCTGGCGCCATGCAAACTCTTTCTTCAGTCCAATCTCTTCAGCAGCTTCCCTCAGGATTATTTTTTTGTCTTCATAGCTCATCTTATACATTGGATGGATTTTCATTGAAGAATTTATCAAATCAATGTCGAGATAGGGAGTAAGGAGCCGGACTCCAAGGCTTGATGCTATCCTGCAGTCTCTTAATAAATCTCGCTGCCACATGTTTTTAAGCCCTGTCCAGCATTCTTTGTGGAGCGCCTCAAAATTTCCTGCATTGAGGGAATCCTCATGCCTCTTGTAGCCGGCAAAAATCTCCTCGCTGCCAAGGCCGCCCATCAGCAATCTATCGCCATTTTCAATCGCAAGTGAGCATGCTGCATTCACTACAGAGCCTACGGAAGCCCATACTATATCCGGGTTTTTAAGTATCTTCAGTGTTTTTTTTATTGACTCCTCAAGCTCATCCAGTGAAAGTATCATGTATTCCAGCTCAAATCCGCATTCCTCCGCAACTCTCTGTGCTGATTCTAGATCCTGAGAGTTTTCTGTGCCGACTGAATAGCAGGTAAACTTTCTGCCAAGCTGCTTAGATATCAATGCTAAAGTGGAGCTGTCTACGCCTCCTGAAAAAAGGATGCCGTAATGCCCCAATCCATCTGTCCTCTTCTTGACCGCTTCAATAAGATTTTCTTTCAAAACCCGCTTTATCCTTTCCTTGTTTGTCTCCAGGCTGTCAAAGCTGTTTTCCATGGAAGATATCAGCTTTTTCCATGCCTCTTCTCCTATAAGATTTCCATTATTGTCTAAAAATATTTCCTGCATTTTTCATGAGAATTGGTTTTTGTTTAAAAATGTTGATAAAATTAAGTAATAAATTTTCTTACCAGCTTCTTATGTAGACAGAATGCCCCCATTGTATCAGCAAATCCGCACCCATGTCCTTGACATTTACAGGCACGTCGCACCCGCCCCAGCAGCTCCCCATCCATATCACTATTTTTGCATCTGTATTCTTCTCAAGATGCTGCTGTATCTCGCGGGCCTGCGGCTTCAGGCCGTCTGGAAGCTGTATGCACACTAATTTGGCTTTGGCTTCCTTAATGTCATTCACTGCTCTTTCCAGCTCAAGGTCGTAGGATTTCATTTTTATTTTGGTTTAATTTAATCGCCATTTTTAAATCTGTCCAATTTTTTCCTTGCTTCTGTTGTTAATGGGTCTCCTGGAAAGGTCGCTTCCATCCTTTTTACAGCATCTGACGCATACCCGTAATTGAACATATCATCTTCTGCGGCATTGAGATATATGCCTACAAGAAAGTATAATGCATTTTTTTCTGTTGTATCTCCCTTATCGCCGTCTGCAATTTCACTTAATAGCCAATAAGCGTCTATGCTGTTGCCGGATATGCCAGGAGTTTCAAGCAAGTGCTGTGCATACTTCACAGCTGATTTCCGCCATATCTCATTCATCTGGAAGTCATTTCTCATGGCTTTGGGCATGGAGGTTATAGTTCCGTATGTCGTGCTGCTTTGCTTAGTGTTCCCTGCCATTTCGTGGCATTGAGCCAGGATATAAAGCGCAAAAAAATTATCATCTTTACTGCTTGCCTTCGTATCCAAATGCGCCTTCGGGAATAAAATCTCCTGCCTGTTTTCAAGCAGCCTTATCGCTTCAGTGCAATTGCCGATGCTGTACTCCTTCATCGCAAGGTATGTGACTATCCTGCTTGTCATCAGCCTTTCTTCAACCATTTCAATAAGCGTCAATTGCCTGCCGTTTCTTATGACTATGCCGTTTCTCGGCGGATTTTCAGCAGACAGCGCATAGGCTGAATCTGCATGATAGCACAATCCCAATCCAAAAAATGCCGACAGCACGATTTTTCCTAGCATTATTTGACACCCACCAGTATATTCTGAGTAAAATCCCTATAGCGAGATCGATTTTTTATCGGATATTGTTCAAGGTTGCAGACAAGGTTCGCCTCTGGAAAATACTGCCTTAGAGTAACATCGACAACAATTTTTTCAGAATTTGCCGTGGTGGTTAAAGCAATGACATGGTTAATATCCTCCATAGCGGATTCGCCAAGAACGTGGAATGCTAAGGCCCTTAATTCTACAGGAAGATCTCTAGCGAGCAATAATAATTTTCCAGTCCCGAGATGGCAGAACCCATCATACTTCCCGCCTTTTCCATTTTTGATTGAGGGGTATGGATTGTACCTTCGGCCTTGTATCTCTACTGCCCCGGTTTCTTCTATTTCTCTGGCTACTTTTTCCGCAAGGCGCTCTAATTCCTGTATCATCTTGAAGTTAGAACACAGAAGGGCGCGGGCCGAATATCATTGGCGGGCCATATCGATCTTCAGGATTAGCTCCTGCTTGGGATAGGCCTTTGCCAGACATAATATCATAAACTTTATTTGCTTGTCCAGCGCTTAAACCATACACTTTTACTAAAGTTTTTCTGAATGTTTCGGCAAATTGACCAGTCTTTAAATCAAGAGATAGAGTTTCCACTGCCCTACTGGTTCTTTTCCCAGAAAAAGCCGCATATCTTTCAATAAGAACTGCAATTTCCCTGTTTATTCCTTCTGCTACGAATGGCATGCCAATTGAAGTTAAGTCACGGTCGGCAGAATATGCCCAGACATCAGTACATAAACCTCTAATATGAAGATGTCTTGAATAATACTTTTCTGCTTCCGGTGAGCGTAATGCGTGTTCAATATCCCATAGGGCTTTGTTTGAAGGAGAAAGCCTAAGCCCATTTTCAGGGTTTATATTTTCATTCCCCAGAACATATACAGAAATATTGTTGGCTGTTTCAGAATCCAAAATAGTTAATCTCCTGTGCCCAAGTAAAATACGTTCTATTGACCTAAAATCCATCTCTCCACCTCACATAAACAATTCGTCCATCTCGAACTCGGACAAATCCCTTTTATTGATGAGCTTGGCAAAGTCCTTTGACCCCATCTTCTTCCGGCCCTGCCTCATGTTCTCGACTTCCATCATGTCTTCATCAAAAAATTCTTCCATTTCGATCCTCCTGTGCGGCAGACAGCTTTGCCTATCTGCTTAATTTTCAAATAACCACCCCATTTATAACTACTTGCAAGTAATATAAATAGTATATAAATCTTTCGTTCTGTATAGGAAAACCAATAAATTTCAATATGGAAATGAAACTATCCAAAAAAATTACCTGTATGGCACTCTGGACACTTTTTTGCATTCCATGCAGAAATAAATCTTCACTCCGTTCCTAATCCTTATTCTTTGATTAGCACCGGGTTTCATATAGCTGTAGCAATGCCCGCAGAATCTTCTCTTAAGGCCGGAAGGAATGACCGTCTTGTACTTCATTGCAATCTTTCTGGCAAGCTGCACGTACCTGTCTGCCATCTTCTTATTTTCAGGAAAAGCAATAGAAGCCTGCCTGAAAAGCTCGTTTATCCTTTCTCTGGCAATTCTCTTATGCTCCCCCGGCTTTTTGGAATATCTCTGTTTCATAAGGTTATTAATGGGCAAAGGCTTAATAAGTTTGCTGTCAATGAAGGAAAAATGCTCAGGATATTAAGGAATATATTTGTAAAGAAGGCGGATGAAAATGAAGAGGTCGGGCTTGAGAATCTTGAGGCGTGGCTTAATAAAAAGGAGGAGGAACTGGCAAAGCGGCTGGATGATGGCACCAAAAGGATAAAGGGTGAGATAGCGGATGAGATAAATAACTGCAGCAGGCTTCTCGGTGAGCTTGAAAGCGCGGAACTGATGAACACAAAGATACCCCATCGGGCAAAACAGGTGATATACGGGAACAGGCAGGCATATGCCAGGAAGATAGAGTCATTCATCGATGGCATAAGCTTTGATGGTTCCAACTACAATAAGCTTCTTGAAGATTGCGATAATTTTGATTCGAGCCTTGACAGGATTGCAAAAGCTACACTGAAGGGCTATACTATCCTGCAGGAATCATTTGCAGATGAGTCTTCAAAAATTGCAGCAAGCATAAGGGAGATGGACGTTTTGGTCAGAAAGCTCAGGGGCCTGATTCTGTCCTCAAAAATTGATTCTGTACTGAAATCGAAAGAGCTGCTTGGTGATGCCAGCTCAAAAATCAGCCGCAAGCAAAAAATTATGTCTGAGATTGACAGCGGGCATAAGAGGCTTGAAGAGCTCAAAAAATCAAGAGACGCCTTAGAAAAAGAAAAAGCTGATCTGATGAATTCGAAAGACCTCAGTAAGCTGTATGAGCTTAACGGGAAAAGCGCGCTTTTGGAAAGGGAGATAAATTCAAACAAAAATGCGCTGACAAGCTCATTTTCGGCATTGGAAAAAGCATTGAAGAAATATTCAAGAGTGGCTTTTGAAAGCCAGAAGCTGGCTGAAAGGTATCTTGAAGACCCATTGGGCGCCATGTTGCATGATCATGGGCTGGAAATCCTGAAATTGCTGGAGGGTGTAAAGAAAGCGATAGATTCTGGAAGCATAATCCTTGATGATAAGAAAAGGCAAAAGTCTCTTGAAGTGCTGCAGAGCCTTGACAGGGATTTCTTTGCTGCCTTTCTGGAGAGGCACAGGAGCCTCAGCAAAGAAAGAGAAGACGTAAACAGCAGCATCAGAGGCATTGGAATAATGAAAGAGATAGGCGCATTGGAGGAAAAGTCGGCCTCATTGCTGGACAGCATAGAAAGAATTAGGAATGGCATAGAATCAATGAAAAATGACGGCGAGAAGATTGTGCCTGAAATGCTGAAGAAGTGCCTTGAAAATGACATAAATGCGCTGCTGGGGGAGAGTATATCAATAATTTAAGGCAATATTAAAGAATAAGGCAAGCTATAATAATATTTCTGAAACTCCTTCCTGCCTGTGACTGTGATAGCTTTCCTCAAGCGCAATAATTCCGGGCAGCTTTCCCTGCTTTTCTATGAATTCCAGTGAAGCTCCACCTCCGGTGCTGACATGGCTCATCTTTTCTGTAAGGCCGAACTTGTCAACAGCGGCAGAGCTGTCCCCTCCGCCCACTATTGTATGCGCATGGGATTCTGCAAGAAATTCCGCTACTTCCCTTGTTCCTGTTGCAAACTTGTCAAACTCAAAAACTCCAAGAGGCCCTGCCCATAGCACGGTCTTTGCCTTCATCAGCTTTGCCTTGTATTTCCTTATTGTCTTCCCGTCTATATCGAGTATCCTCCATCCGTCTGGAATATCTTTCAGCCCTGCCTCCCTGCTTTCTGCATCCTCGGCGAACCTGTCTGCAACGATAAAATCCTCAGGAAGCATTATCTTTTCATGGTTGCAGTATTCCTTTGCAAATTCCAGGCTCTCCTCATCAAACTTTGAGCCCTTTATGTCAAGTCCTCTTGATTTCAGGAAAGTGTTTGCCAGAACTCCGCCTATTATTATAGAATCAACTTTTGGCAGCAGCGACTTTATTACTCCAATCTTGTCAGCCTTGGCTCCGCCGATTATAGCGATAAAAGGCTTCTTTGGGCTGAAAAGGCTGCTCAGCTCTTTTATTTCCTTGTCCATCAGGAAGCCTGCGCAGCTTGGCAAAAATTTAGTCACGGCATGCACAGATGCGTGCGCCCTGTGCGAGCATCCGAAAGCGTCATTCACGTAAACATCTGCAAGGGAAGCGAGATTTTTTGCATACGCCTCGTCATTTTTCTCTTCCTGCTTGCACAGCCTCGTATTTTCAAGCAGGACAACCTGTGCATTCGGAACGCTGCTCGGGTTGCAGCTGTCAACAAAAACAACAGCCTTCCCAAGAAGCTCTGAAAGCCTTGCAGCCACAGGCTTTAATGTATTTTTCTTCCTGACCTCTTCCATGCTTTTTCCTTTTTTTAAGTCATCCTGAGGCCTGTTGAAGTGGCTCATAAGAATAATTTTGCATTTCTTTCCGAGAAGGTACTTTATTGTGGGCAATGTTTCCCGTATCCTCTTGTCATCTGTTATCTTGCCATCGGAATACGTGACATTGTAGTCTGCCCTTAGTAAAACCCTTTTTCCATCCAGCTCCATATCCTCCAAAGTAAGATAGTTCATCTAAACCTCCCCCTTTCCGCTTTATCCTATTATAGCCTAAAAATAAAAATTAAAGGAACAATGGAACAAACACTATTGACACTATTCCCATAAGCTTTATCAGTATGTTAAGCGATGGCCCTGCAGTGTCCTTGAAAGGGTCTCCCACAGTATCTCCTACAACGGCTGCCTTGTGCGGCTCGCTTCCCTTGCCGCCAAAATGTCCTGCTTCGATGTACTTCTTTGCGTTGTCCCATGCCCCTCCGCTGTTTGCCATGAAAACTGCCATCAAAAATCCTACAACGGTTTTTCCGGCAAGCATGCCGCCGAGCGCTTCCGGCCCGAGAAACACGCCAACAACTATAGGGGTGGCTACCACAAGTATTCCAGGCAGAATCATCTCTCTCAAAGCTGCTTTTGTGCTTATATCTATGCACTTGTTGTGGTCAGGCTTCGCCTTGCCCTGCATCAGCCCCTTTATGGTCCTGAACTGCCTTCTCACTTCATTGACCATCTGTATCGCCGCTTTGCCGACTGATTTCAGAAGCAATGAAGCGAAAACAAATGGGAGAAGCCCTCCGATAAAAAGCCCGACAAGCACGGTTGGATTTGTAAGGCTAAGCGTGATTTCGACACCTCTTGCCTTCATGACTTCTACAAAGGTCACGTAAAGAACCAGAGAAGTGAGGGCTGCGCTGCCTATGGCAAATCCCTTGCCTATCGCCGCGGTAGTGTTGCCTACTAGTGTTGCCTACTGCATCCAAAGATTCTGTCCTCTTCCTTGTCTTGCTTCCGAGCCCTGCCATCTCAGATATGCCGGCTGCGTTGTCAGCCACAGGCCCGTAAGTGTCAGTTGCAAGAGTGATTCCAAGGGTTGCAAGCATGCCAACTGCTGAGATTGCTATTCCATATAGTCCGTGATTAAAGTCCTGTGCTCCGCCTGCCAGATAGAATGCCGCGAGGATTGCTGCACATACTGAAAGCACCGGAATGATTGTGCTCCACATTCCCAATGCAAGCCCTTCAATCACATTTGTTCCTGCCCCCGTCTGCGAGGCGCTGCTCACTTCCTGTGCAGGCTTTCTCATGTTTGAAGTATAATAGTCGGTCGCAAAACCTATGATTACCCCTGCCAAAAGCCCGGATAATGTGGCATAGAACATTCCCATTGAGCCAACCATATAATCTATGAGGAAATAAGAGCCGGCAACAGTCAGTATTGCCGCAACAACAGTTCCCTTTGTAAGCGCGTTTGAAAGGTTTTTGCTGTTTTTTCCGACCCTTACAAAGAAAGTTCCGAGTATTGATGCCACAATTCCAAGGGCGCTCAGGGCAAGCGGAAGAAGAACATAATTGTCTCTGACAGTGCCTGCCTGAAAGGTTATAAAGCCTATCACCATTGCTGCTACAATGCTCTCGACATAGCTCTCGAAAAGGTCAGCGCCCATTCCTGCAACATCGCCTACATTGTCCCCTACATTGTCTGCAATGACGGCAGGATTCCTTGGGTCATCTTCCGGAATTCCCTTCTCTACCTTGCCTACAAGGTCTGCTCCGACATCAGCCGATTTTGTGTATATGCCGCCTCCAACCCTGGCGAACAGGGCCATATAAGAAGCTCCGAAAGCAAATCCGAAAATCATATTCGGATCCTTGAACTGCGGGAAAAGATAAAACACGGCTATGCCCATGACTCCTAAGCTTACCACTGTAATACCCATGACAACACCAGAATTGAAGGCTATCTTCAGCCCTGAATTGATATCAGTCTCGCATGCTTCAGCAGTCCTTGCGTTTGCCTTTGTTGCAATATACATGCCGATTCTGCCTGAAACCGCTGAAAGCACCACTCCGACAATGAAAGACAGCGCCATCTCAAAGCCGTAGTCAACAGTAAAGTAAAGGACTACAGCCACAATCACTGCAAAAACAGCAACTATCTTATACTCGCTGTTGAGAAATGTCAATGCTCCCTGATGGATGTGATGCGATATCTCATCCACTTTTTTGTCCTTGATCTTTATTTTTGTGATGGTTCTTGACAATAAAAAGGCAAATGCGAGCCCCACAATCCCAATTCCGAGAATTGTTTCAATCATAGTGGAGTTTATGGCAAAGAATGACTTTAAAAAGGTTTCTATATTTGTATGATGGTGTCATACCTAATTTTTCTAACCCCTCGCCTTAACCCAGAAATAAAGATAAACAAAAAACCCGAAAACCAGTATGATATTGATTGCAGTAAGGATTATGGCAGTCCACTTTATTATTTTGCCTTTTGTCTGTTTTTCCATTTTTTTGCCGCAAGACTCGCATCCGCTCGGGTTAGCAGTCATCTCACTTCGTTCGTGAGTTTTAGTTCGTAAAACCTTCGAATTCTTGTCGTGCTTCTTAATAACTGACAATCCCCGGATGGAGCATCCTCTTTGCCGGATTAGATAGCGGGATAAAAGGAATTCGACTTCAAGGCTGCTAACCCCGATTGTATGAAACTAAGCCTTTATCCTTTTCATCCTGAATATATTCTCGCGTTCCATTTCCTCAAGCCTCAGCGCTACAAATGACTTGGTCTTGTCAAGTGAAGGCATTATGTTGAATTCAAGCGCATTGACCCTTCTCTTTGTCTTCTCAATCTCTTTCAAAAGCTTCTTCATGGAGTTCTCAATTTCGGCAGCCCTTATCGCTTTCTCGACAACCTTTTCATAAGACTGAGCCGCTTCGTCGATAGCTGCCGAATTATAAAACCCGTATCCCCTCTGCATTGATTTTTTCTGCACGGCGCTACTTTCTATCTTCGGGACAAGGACGCCCATTATGTTTTTCGTGCTTAATGACACAGAAGGGGCTTCCCTGATTGCCATCGCTATCGACTTGACTTTCAAATCGCCTTCAATGGCGCGCGCGATATTCATCTTGCGAACCGCTCCTTTATATTCTGCCACAAGCTCTCCCCTTAGGGTCTTTGCGCTCTTCAGGATCTCAAAGAATTCGAGAATCAATCCGTCCCTCTTCTTCTTCAGCAGGCTATG
>JAGVYR010000067.1 GCA_018303185.1 Candidatus Woesearchaeota archaeon
GAACCAAATGTTTATAAATTAGCTTCTCCATAGATTTCTTATGATTGATGAAGTTGTAAGGGCATTTCTGGCTTTGTTTGTAGCGATGGACGTCATTGGAACGCTTCCTATATTCTATTCACTCACTACAAAATTCCCTTCAAAGCAGAAAGCCAGCAATATAAACAGGGCAATAACAATAGCGGCAATAATCCTGTTCATATTTCTTGTCTTCGGAAATCCAATGCTGTACTATTTCGGCATAGACATAGAGAGCTTTGAGATTGCAGGCGGCATAATCCTTTTTATAGTGGGAGTTAAGATAATCCTGAACCTGAGGCTGATTGAAAAGAGTGCGAGCAAATACGAAATTGCTTCTGTCCCGATGGCCACTCCTTTGATAACAGGGCCTGCTACAATAACCACGGTCATGCTCATTGTTGCCAAATACGGCTATTTTGCCGCTATGCTCGCGTCTGCCGCCAATATCTTCCTTGCATGGCTTATATTAAGGCAGTCAGAATGGCTTTTTAAGGTTGTTGGAAGGCAGGGAAGCGATGTTTTGTCAAGGCTTTTCGGGCTTATTCTTGTAGCGATGGCAGTGCAGATGATAAGGGCGGGAATTGTGTAAATGTTTCTATGGTTCGTATATAACCACTATATAGTGATAATAATAGAAAGTTTTATAAATGTAAATGTTTCTATGGTTCGTATATAACCACTATATAGTGATAATAATAGAAAGTTTTATAAATGCCGAGTTTATACTTTTATCAGTATGGCTAATGAAACGCCTCAAGATGGGCTAAGCAGAAGAGATTTACTAAGAAGGTTACCTAAGTTTGTGGTAGCTGTCGGTGGAGGGGCTTTAGGCGGAGCTGTTGCAGGAAGAGAGCCACTTATTGAACGAGTTAAATCATTGGAAAGCAGTTTAGAAGAAGCAGAAGGATTAGGCATACTTAATCTGTTTACAGACCCCAATTATACTGAGAATATACCGTCTGACAGAGCATTTGAAAGATTGGAGAAAAGTATTGCAGTTGTGCGGGTAGGAAATGAGTGGAGTACTGGGGTTCTGATAGGCAACTACGTGCTTTGCACCCACCATGGGATTGAAAGTATCTTAAAAGGAAAACGTGAATCTTCGGATATGTTTTCTGAACCAGATAAATATGAGATAGTTATGAATCGCGGTGAAACTTATTTCTTCCGCATTGTGACATACGATAAGAATGATGATTTGGCGCTCTTGAAGACCTATCATAGAAATTACATGTGGCCGGCTTTTGTATCCGGCGGTAATGTTAACTTAAAAGCCGGAAGAGAAATTAGAGTAATGGCATCCAGGCCGGATTTTAAAAGGTACCTTCAAATAGGGAGGATTGCTCAGGTGAATGCCACGCTTAATGATCGAGAACGCAAGATTAGCTATCAAAATAGATGGGTAGCAGACACTTATGCAAAGGAAGGGATGAGCGGAGGAATACTTACCGAACCTAGTGGCAGCTTTTTGGGATTAGTTCAAGGTCGTTTAACTGAAACAGGTCATGCATATGGCGTCGGTTGGAATATCATACATCCATTTCTTATGAAAGCTGCTACACTTGAATCCAAAAGGCTGTTTGGAGACAAAGTGTAACAAACCGGCCTAATTTGGGTATGTATAATCTACTATAAATCGTTTAACACAGAAAAAGTTAGAAGAAAAAATTAAAGTTGATATCTATGGCAGAGAATTATAAAAAACCTGATGGGCATACTCCCTCTAGCTTGTATCACGCACTTGTAAATGCATTTTCAGATTCTGAACGCAATGGCAAATTGGTTATGTGGTTTTTATACTCGGGGATAGGCATTTATATTGTAGTTTTAGCGGCTTATACGCAAATACGAATATCAGATATACATCGAAGTATAGGAGCTATGAGGGAAGGCATAGCAGCACAGATAGAAACTATGGGGGCAGATATAGCAGCGCAATTTGAAGGCCTAGAAAAAAGAGTTACAGCCATAGAAAGTTATCTTGACCAACAGGAGGCGCCTTATAAAATGGAGCTGAAAATTACACTCCCGCCCGAGCCATGATTAATCCTCTCGAAGATAGCAAATAGCAGTGGAATTTTGTAAAATCAGTAATTCTGTCATTCTCTATTTATAAATCTCATATACTCTAGTATACACTTTTTACTACTAATAGTAAGGAAACTTACTGAAAATATATGTAAACTAGTATACAAAAACGTAACATTTATATATTAGTATCGTCCTGAATATTTAAAACATTTGGTATGAGGTGAAATTAAGATGGACTTTATTGTGAAGGAGGCTTTGAAGCATCAGCCTGAGCAGAGCTTTGATGACATGGTGGGAACTGCCAACATCAAAGTCATAGGATGCGGTGGCGGCGGCAGCAACATGGTCAATTGGCTCTATAAGAAGGGAGTCAAGGGAGCTGAAATAATAGCGTGCAACACGGACAAGCAGCACCTGGACATGACAGATGCTGACAAGAAATTCCTGATAGGAAGAGATGTTACACGCGGACTAGGATGCGGAGGCTATCCTTCAAAGGGAGCTGAAGCTGCACAGGAGAGCATGTCCCAAATCAAAGAGGTTTTGAAAGGCTCTGACATGGTTTTTATATGCGCAGGAATGGGCGGCGGAACCGGAACAGGAAGCGCGCCAATCGTTGCTTCTGTAGCAAAAGACATGGGCTCAATCGTCATAGGAACAGTCACAATGCCTTTTAACATTGAAAGGGCAAGAATCGACAAAGCTGAGTTTGGGCTGCAGCAATTAAGGCAGGTTTCTGACACAGTCATCGTAATAGACAACAACAGGCTTGTGAACATTGCAGGCAATTTGCCTGTACAGCAGGCTTTTGCAGTTGCAAACGAGCTTATCTCAACAATGATTCGCGGAATAGTGGAGACAATTGCAGTGCCTTCGCTTGTCAACCTGGACTATGCGGATGTCAAGGCAATAATGACCAATGGCGGCGTTGCCGCAATAGGCGTTGGCGCTTCAGACACAACCAACAGGGTAGATGAAGCTGTAAAAGGAGCTTTGAGCAATCCTTTGCTGGACATAAGCTACAAAGGCGCAACAGGCGCTTTAATCCACATCGAAGGCGGGCCTGACATGACACTTGACGAAGTAAGCAGAGTGGGCGAAATTGTCACGGAAAACCTTGATGCAGATGCAAACGTCATCTGGGGAGCAAGAGTCTCGGAAAACATGAAAGGCAGGATTACTGTTATGACCATAATAACAGGAGTCAACAGCCCGTGGATACTTGGAAAAGTGGACGAGAGGACGAGGAAGAAGGAAGTCCACAGGCTTTCAAGCGAGCTTGGAATTGATTTTGCCTAAGGGCAAATTCTTTTTTATTTTATCTTTATACTTTTTAATAGCTATGGGCATAGAGGCGTATGATGGACTTAAAAGAATCCCAGAGGAATGTGCACATTGCGCAGGCGCTGCAGAAGAGCGGGCTTGCAAGTTCTCTTAATGAGGCCAGCAGCAAGGCAAGCATGATAATAAGCAGCTCTGAGGGGAAGCAGCAGGATGAGGAGATAAGGCTTCTTGAAGTCAAGTACAAATTTTTGCTGGAGCAGCAGAGCGAGCGCCATAATTCGGCAGTTTCGCAGCTTAAGGGCGTTGTCGAGGGATTGCAGTCACAGCTGTCTTTCATGAAGGCAGAGATTGAGTCAGTGAAGGCTCAGAAACAAAACCCACCAAATGTGAACAGGGGAAAAGAGGTACAGCAAAGCCAGAGGCAGGATGGGGAGCAGGGACAAAATGCAGCGAAGGAGCCCCACCACGCCAACGGCCGTTTCACTTCCGATGATGTTTCAGTGGACAAGTTCTTTTATTTCGGGAAGAAGTAAGCTTATTAGAAGTTGCTTCTATTGATTATGCTTGATTATGACGATTATAATGGTTTTCTAAAAGTTCAGTTGGTTTCTTATGAAACTAACTGGTAACCAAAAAGTTTATATAGTTCTACATGAAACCATATAATATGGTTAAGCAGCTTAATATTAATCCGGTAGAACCAAGAGATGAAATAGAGGCATATCAAAAAGCACTCCACTGGTTTTTTGCATACCCTACCACTGAAATAAGTTTGACTGAGTTGTGCAAGCTATTGAAAATATCAAAAACTACTG
Organism: Candidatus Woesearchaeota archaeon; assembly: GCA_018303185.1. Taxonomy (GTDB): domain Archaea; phylum Nanobdellota; class Nanobdellia; order Woesearchaeales; family GW2011-AR4; genus JAGVYR01. Next base: position 4,152 of record JAGVYR010000067.1, read on the forward strand.
CGAATAGAGTTGTCACACTCCTTGTTGGGGAAGGTTTCCTAAAAAAGCAAGAAATCGGAAACTTATGGAGGATATCTTGTAACTTAAATCACCCATACAACTTCACAAGAAAAGTTGCCTACAATATCCTGATGGTTTATGAATCTGGAGTTTTAGAAGCGATTCACAAACAAATACCAAACCCAAAGGCCATTGTGCTGTTTGGAAGCTATAGGAAAGGCGATGATGCGGAAAACAGCGACCTAGACATTGCTGTAGAGGTAATAGATGATGAGGATGTCAGGATAGGTGAGTTAGGCGTGGTTGCACAGCTTGGCTATCGCAAAAACGTCCATGTTAGCCTCCATGTATTCTCACGAAACAGAATTAATCTAAATATGTTTGCAAACATAGCCAATGGGATAGTGCTAGAAGGATTTTTAGAGGTGCGCCCATGAGATACAAAAGACCAGATAAGAAAAATGCATTAAGCCTTATTGAGGCTGCACAGAAAGAAATGAGATTTACACTGAACCTCCCGTTAAGCGAAGATGCAGGGCCAACAATTGTCAGAAACATATATGAGAGCTTTAGGATGCTAGGGGATGCACTGCTTATCTCTAAAGGCATTGAATCTGAAGACCATCTGGTGCCAGTAAAGGAACTTTTGAAGCTTAAAGTGGACACACAAAGGCCTATAAGCTCCATCGATAACCTGAGGAGGTTTAGGCATAACATCAATTATTACGGCTATCAGCCAAAATTAGCTGAAGTTTCTGATGTGATATCTATTGCACAAAGCTGCTTTAATCCTCTCTTAGACGAAGTGCTGAAGCAAGTCAAACAGAATGAGTAATTATCTCCTATCCACCATGAACAGCCTGTCATCGTCCACGTCAAAGAGGCCGAGGATTGCGCCCGAGTCTAAAAATGAATGCGCATAGCAGACAGCGCCGTATGCATTTAATAAATTTCCCTGCTTCTCAAAGTGCTTAGCATCCTCGTAATAGCTTTTTGAGAGATTTAGCAATTCTAAAGCTTTCTTCTTCGATTCTTTGTCAAGGTTTTCCTTTACTTTGACTTTTTCCAGAGCTTCCCTTGTGAGGGAAAAGTATTTTTTCAGCTTTTGATTTAACTCTTCTGTCATTTTTATAGGAAGTTTTCATCTGGGGTTTTTTAGGTTATTGGTTTTATCCTAAGAAATTGGGGCAATTTTCCCACAGAAAAATGGCGATTGATATATTAATTACACATGCGCTTCAGGCACAAATCTTTAAATAAGTTTGAACAACTCTAAGCATTATGCCAGCAAATCTTTTAGTAAAAGAATTATTTTTGGATGTAAAAATACCTTTGGCCAGACATGTAACTGACAGTCTAACTGGTTTTGATTTATCTGCATTGTTATTCAGGGGCTTTGATGGCGGTAAAATTGAAACAATGAAAACATTTGGAACTGATTGGCCGGAAAGAGATTTCACTTACGCATCTCCGGTAGGAGAACTTTATACACAATGGCCCAATAACCAGCATAATCCATTTACATATGCTTTCTCACATGCAATTCGTGGAATGGTCGTGTATGATAAATCTAAATTTACCCCAAAACCAGAGAATAACTACCGCTGGAAGTTTATTAATCCCAATGATAAACCTGGTACACTAGTAGCATTGTTTAAATTGTGGTAAGGTATACAATCAGAGAGAAAATCATAAAAACAATAAAAAAACAAGCTAAAGCATCTTCCTCAGTTCCTTCGCCTTCTCCACTGCAATGTCAATCATCTGGAGTATGTCCTGCTCTGCCAGAGGGGAATTGCCGCCTTTCTGCATTGAGCATAAGGTGCCGTCATCCAGGCTTCCGACAGTCAGCCTCGCGTCAATGACTTTCTCCTCGTCAAGGTCAGGGTCAACAATGAAGCTGCTGCCAATCTTGGACACTGTTACAGATAAGGGCCACGCTTTCATCCCAAGCTTCTTATCGGTCTTTTCCTTGTACTCAATCTTGCCTTCATCATTCAGTGCCGGGAAGCGCATGTCCTTTACTGCTGCGATTGCAGCAAGCGAAGCGGCATCCAGAAGATTGCCGGAACTGTTCAGCGATATCACATCAATCATAATGAACCATGCCTTCTCGCCCTTTTCGATGCACAATCCTTTGAAGTCAACCGCCTTGCTTTCCCTTATAGCCCTGTCAACAACCCTTGCAAGCTCTATGGCCTCTATGCCCGGAGGGCCTGACTCAAAGTCAGGGCTGGACAGAGGAAGAAGCTCTGTATTGACCATAAGGCCGCCTTCCTCGGGAGTGTCCGGAAAAGGCGTTGAGATTTCAACCTTCACGCCGGCAATCACTTCAGTATCGCCAATCTGCACTTTAGCCGAGCCTTCTGCAGTGTTCGAGACGCCGTATTCTATCTTTATAGGCTGCCTGTAATCTGTAAGCTTTCTTCCGTCAAGCCTTGTGCCCGACTCAAGAAGCCTGATTATGTGGTTTCTTAATTCTGAATTCATTCTTCATCAACTCTTGTGTATTTTTCCTTCAATGCCCGTTTTTGGACTTCATAGATCTTTGCGCAGGCCGCTTTTGCCTTTGCAAGAAGGTCCTTCAGCATTTCCTTCTTCACAAGCCCGTCCATTTGGAGCAAAGTTATCTTCCCGGAAGAGGGCATTACCGCGACCGGAATGTCTGCAACAGGGCCGCCTTCATACGCTTCCTCTGAGTAATCAAGGTCTACAACCAATTTATCGTCAACCCTTCCTACAGAGACTGCTGCAATCATGTCCTTCATTGCAAGGCCTGCATCGGCAAGAGCCATTGCAGCGGCTGTTATGCCTGCACATCTGCTTCCTGCTTCTGTCTGCGGAAATTCAATGAAGACATCGACAACAGTGTTTGGGAACTCTTCAAGGCTGAGCACAGGAAGCAAAGCCTTCTCCGTAACCATGGAAATCTCCTTTGACCTTCTTGAGCCTCCGGGCCTTACCCTTTCCCCTGAGCCTGAAAAAGGCATCATATTGTAGTGGCATCTTAAAATGCCTGTAGAAGGGTCCTGCAAAAACTTTGGATGCAGATTTCTCGGGCCATACACTGCCGCATAAGCCCAAGTATTTCCAATTTTGAAGTATGCCGAGCCGTCAGCCCTTTTTATTACGCCGACCTTGGCTTCCATAGGCCTTGTCTCATCAAAGCCCCTCTTGTTTTTTCGTTCTTTATAGCTCATTATTGTTCACCCTTTGAGTTTGTGTGCAGCCGTTCTGCTCGAGGAAAGATTTTATCCTCTCTGTCAGCCCTGAAAGATGGCTTTCCTGCTCAATCTTCCTTATTGTCTTTATCGCAAGAAACTCCTTCTCAGGATCGCCCTGTATCCATGCAATTCCGTTCTGCCCGACAATTATGTTGCAGCCGGTCATGTCTTTTATCATGCTTACCATGCTGCCCTGCTTTCCAATAATCCTTGGGACCTTGTTGGATGCAACTTCTACCATCCTTCCGCCCCTCAGCTTCCTCAGGCCCGGGCCTTTCATGCTTATGTCCACAAGCTTCTGCGAAGTAACATTGTAGATTTTTGCAACAATGTAATCGCCCATGCTGTAATACTGCGTAAGATCGGCACCTCTCGCTATGAATTCAGAGGTAGCCTCCCTCACAGGCAGCATTGCCGAGTATGGGCTGTTCGTGTCAACTCTCCACCCGTTCATGCTGACATCAGTCACCTTGCAGATTATCGTGTCGTTCTTCTTTGGGATATACCGCCCGGACATCGGAATGAGCTTTATCGCCCTCCCGTCCAGCTGCACAAGCCCTAGGCGCCCTGCAACTATGTTGTCACCTTCCCTGTAAGTCCCCTGCCCCGGAAGGTTGTCCATCCCCACAGCGAGAACTTCGCCAGGAACGACAATGTCCTTGTCCTTAACTTTTATTTCTGTCATTTGATTCAACCTCACCTGACTTTCTGCACTTTTGCCTCAACATTTCCGTGAGTCAGTGCGTTTATTTTGTCGTAAAAATCACTTTCAAGTCCGCCTGGAATCTCCAGCAGCACGAGAAGGGAGCCGTCATTCTGCCAATCTTCACGAAGTTTTGTGCCAAATGAATTTATTATGCCGTATGACTTGGCTGCAAATTCAGGCGGTATCTTTACCGAAATTTCCTTGATTTCAAACTTTATCGGGAGTATCGGCCTCAGCAGTTTCAGGGCTTCCTGCACCTGCCTCTGCACAGGCTCAAATTCATGGAGATGAAATTTTGCCTCTGCCAGCGCATTCTCTATCCTCTGCAGAGGATGGGGATGGTGTGTTGTTGGATCGACACCATTGACATGAATCATGTTTACAATCTGCCTGTACTTTTGCTCCCTCAGCTTTGCCTTGTGCTCTGCAGTTATCTGGACTTCTCCCTTTTCTATGATCGCTTTTGCAGCTTCAAGATGGTCGGCAGTCCCGAAAACTTCCTTCATTGCCCCTTCAGCTGCTGCAAGGCCCTTGTGCGCATCCGTAAAGACTTTCTGGGCTGCGAGAACATTCTTTATGTCTATCCCTTTTCCGGCTTTCAGCTCCAGCGCCATGTCAGAGTCCACAAGAATCTCAAAAGTATGGCCGTGGCTTTTCAGCCTTGCTATCACTGCCTTGTCTACATTAACCATTTTACTTCTTCTTTGCCGCTTTGTCTCCTGCCGCTTTCTCAATGTCTTCCTTCGAGAACTTAGCGAATTTTCTCTTCTTTGAGTCTATATAAGCTGCATCTATTCTCTCTATCTTGAAATTTTCCCCAAGGATCTTTTTTAATGCCTTTAATGACAGCTTCAGGGCGTCGCTTATGCTCATGCCGGGATTGTATTCCTTATGCAGGATTTCCTCAATCTCCACTTCGCCCTCGCCGATTGCGGTTGCCTTGTACTCGAAATATATCCCTGTCGGGTCTGTCTCGAATAATTTCGGGCGGTGGTTGTCAATCCCCCCTACGAGTATTGAGACGCCGAATGGCCTCAAGCCCCCGCTCTGGGTGCATATCTGCTTTAAGTCGCAGATGTCCTTTGTTATTGTCAGGATGTCAATTTCCGAGTCAAAAGTCACCTTGTGCTGCTGTGCCTTCAGCTGGGCCCTTTCTATAAGGACGCGCGCATCCGAGAGAATTCCTGCTGCCGTAGCTGCAATGTGCTCGTCAATCTGCCATACTTTCTCTACAGACTCTGGAACGACCAATGAGTCTACTATCCTCTTATCTGCCACGAAAAGGACGCCGTCTGAGCATGTTATGCCAATTGCTGTGGAGCCCTGCCTGACTGTCTTCTTGGCGTATTCCACCTGAAGTAGCCTGCCGTCAGGGCTGAACATTGTAATTGCGCGGTCATATCCCATCATCTGATGCTGCATCGGTTGCATTTGATCATCGCCTCCTACTTTCAATTTTCATTAATTCTAACGTAAAATCAAGTGCAACTCACGAAGTGAAATTAGTTGCATTTTGACCTTAACCTTCTTGCATTGCCTTTTTAATAATCGTGATTTTTTATTATTGTTTTATGATTTGTTTGTAATGAATTTTTTTATTGGTTTTTGAGTACTGTTGTTTTGTGCTTTTTTTGTTATTTTTTATAATTGAAATATTGTTTTTAGCCTGTTGTTATTTTTTAATGCGTTAAATATAATGCCGCTTTCCTCAAAACCCCTGAAAGCCCTATGCTCCTCACAATCACTTCCTTGTTTTCTATATCTTTTATGAAGGCCAATGACGCCCTTAATTCATCCACACTTTTGTGGCTTACCCTTATCAGGCCGCGCTGCTTTTCCTCATTCCACTTATCCCTGAGGAACAAAAGGCCTGCTCTTGCCATCCCCAGGCTTCCGGTAAGGTCTTTTACAGCGCTGAAGACTGAATTCTCAACAGCGTCTGCATGGACTTTGCCGTCTGATATAACTTCAAAAGCCAAATATCGCTTTTTTTCCCTTAGGCTCGGCATCAAAGGCTTTAATTTTCTTTTAGCCATATTTTAAAACAAGAAGGAAATCTGCTTTTTGGGTCCCTTCTTCTCTCTTACCTTTTGGAGGATATCTGGGATGTTTATAAATGTTATTGTTTGGGATTAGCATCAGGCAACCTGAAAAAATCCCCGAAATAAAGGAATGTTGCGAAATCACGAGTAAATGGCCATTCTTCCGTAGCCTTAACTACGCGCTGCATATTACTCTCCCTGTATATCTCATCAAGAAACTTGTCTAAATTGCCACCAACAAAAGCAACTTTTAATTTTTCAGCATCACTGAAAATCTGGACAAATGCCACTACATGCATATCGTATGTCAACTGCCCCCTATAGATGTCCAGCATTTCAAGGCTATATGGTTCCGTCAGCATCTTATTTTGCGGATGAAACCTGGTTCTCCACGCCCCTATTGTAAGCTTTTCAAGGCGCGAACTTGTTGATATTTTAAGCAAGTTGCTTATTTGCTGCATCCCTTCCGGAGCAGGCTCCACAGAATAAACGTGGTTAAAGTCTTCAGCCATTCCCCAATCCTGGCCAGAATTTAAGGCATTCCAGATCATGATGGAAATGTCCTGCAATGCGCTCCTGACTGTGGCAGATTCCCTAGTGCCAGTCCCGCTTTCTGCTGAATAGAATGCCCTCTCAGCATCATCATTGAAAAATCCCCAGTGCATCCTTAATGCCTTTGGTATTTTCTGGAATTCTAAAGAATACTGGCCTTCCCTTAGGTTTTTGCCGCCATCCTTTGCAGCAAATATCCTTGCGGAATTATAAAAACCCAGCGCTTCCTGTGCCATGCCAGTCAGGAGTCTGGAATTCGTATCAGTATGGTGCCCCCATCCAATCTCTCCGGATGCATAACAATGAATCATCGGGACGCCTTTCACAATTCGCGGCTCGTACAAAGCAGTTGCCATGCTGAATGGGTTTTCTTGCTGAGTTTATAAACATTTTTGTTGTCGGCACGTCAATACTTACAGGAATTTGCACGATATCTTTATATAAAATTAGGATAAATCTGCTGTTATGGAAAACAAAAAGCTTGCAGTAATATTGAATGAAAAGCTCGATGCCGGCAAGGCAGCCAATGCGCTTGCACACGCAATGCTTGGCTTCGGGGCGGGAGCAGTAACCAAGGAAGAGGTAAGGCTGAACAAGTATGAAGGTGCAGATGGGAAAGTGCATGAAAACATTTCTGAGATGGGAATTGTTGTGCTGAGGGCAAGCTCGGGGAAAATAAGGACGATAAAGAATGCTGCGGCACAGGCAGGGCTGAAATATGTTGATTTTGTGGATACAATGAGCATAGGGACTTACGAGGAAGAGTATGCACTTACAAAGACAAAGAAAGATGAAGAGCTGAATTACTGGGCGCTGATATTATTCGGGGATTTTGGCAGAGTTACGGAACTGACAGGGAAGCTTTCTTTGTATAAATAAACCGCAACCTTTAAATACTATAGTGCACTATAGCCTGCTATGGCAACTACAATACAGATAAGCGGAAAGCTCCAGCAGGAACTTTCAAAGAGGAAGCTCTTTGACAGGGAAACCTACGAGGAGGTCATTTGGGGCATCATGGAAGACACAATGGAGCTTAACGAGCAGACCAAGAAGGAGATAGCAGAGGCTAAGGCAGAAGCAGAGCAGGGAAAAACAGTATCTTTTGAAGAAGTTAAAAGAAGGCTTAAGCTCTGATGTACCAAATAGAATTTACGGAAAAGGCCTTAAAGCAGATTAGTAAATTAGAAAAAGAAATTCAAAAAAGAATCCTTAATTCTCTGGAAAGGATACGGATAAGGCCCGAGTCATATGTTACACAACTTGTTGGCGAGCCATACTATAAGCTTAGGGTAGGGGACTATAGGCTGATAATTGATATCCAGAATGATAGATTAATCCTGCTGGTTGTGAAGGTTGGGCACAGGAAAAACATATACAAAGAGCTTTAATCCCTATACTCGTGGCTGTCGAGCCTTTCTTTTAATTCGTCAAGCTCGTCTTCCAGGAATTCAATCCTTTCCTTCAAAGCCATAATCTCCTTTCTTGTTTCTTCTTCCATAGAATTAGATGGTAAAATCAGGATTTAAATTGCTTTTGGAAAATCTTTAAAAACCCGTTGATGAAACCTGAGTTAAAAAAGAGTTATAAGAGGAGGAAAGATGCCAATAGATCTGGAGCTAAAGAAGATCGAGGAACATTCAGTCGGAGGAATGCAGGTGTTTTTCATAGGAGGAGAAAGGAATAAGCCTTTGGTGTTCATCGCCAAGGATGCACTCCCTTTGACCAAAGAGATTGAATGGATGCACCTTCTCAATTATCTTGGATTCAGCGTCGCAACGCTTCACTACAGGGGGCTTGGCAACTCAAGCGGGGAAATGACCATCAACGAAAGCACTCTTTCTCCTGTCGATGACATCATATCCGCGGTAGATTTTGCGCATAGGGAAATGGCAGGCAGAAGGCTCGCCCCGAGACATGAAAGAGCAGTGCATGTTTTGTCATACAGTTTTGGCGGGTTTCCTGCGATGGCAGCCTTGCCTAGGCTGGAAGGCGCAAAAAAGCTGGTTGCATACTCCCCGCCAATACCTTCACCATCAAAAGAGCGGGCAAGCCTTTACGGTTTCGGAACAAAATTCGAAAAAATGGGAGGGATACTTGCTCTTTATTCGGATGAGGCTTCCCCGTTTTATATAAGGGGATTTGATGGACGGGAGGCACGTAATTTTTTCGGAGGTGAAAATCCTGCCGATCTCTCCGGGCTTTTTGCGGCAGTTTCTGATAACAGGCTTCAAATTGACATTATGCATACTAGAAGTGATAGTTGGAATGCCTTTCTCAGGACACAGGATTTTGTTTATTCAGCCAACAGATGGTGCTATCACCATAAAAGGAGCCCTATCGCAAGAATTATACCTCTTGAGAATGGCAGCGACCATATAAGCGGCTTTGGATATAACGAGATTGCTTTGGCAATGCACCTTCTGACTGGCAACGGCCTGCATATTTACAAAATGGAGATAGGAAGATTTTCTGATAGGGCCCGCTTTTTAGCGAAAAATATTGAAAGAGGAAAGCTTACAATCAAAGTTCCGTTCTACTCTGAGAATATTAAAAGCCTGATGAATAACGCGCATGGAGTGTTTTCTCAAGAGTCGGCAAATATGGTTCTTTTTGGCATATACCCGAGCGCACCAAAATATGCATCCTAAAACAATAAACTTTATATTGCACTGCCCTATTATTCCGATTGGAGAATTCTGAAAATGGCAGCAATACAGGTAAGCCGGGCAGCGATGAAAATAATCGTCACTTTCCTCATACTTGTAGGCGGCTTCACGCTCTCAAGGCTCCTTTCAGCCATTGTGATTGCAATCGCGAAAAGAAAAGAGACCGTGAAGATAAGCCATGTCCACCTCAACAAGGCGCTGAGATATCTGGTTACAATACTTACCCTCACCACAGCATTGCTTTACCTTAAGACTGATTTTGCGGGCACAATGAAAATAGCAAGCAATATACTGGAAGTATCGCTTGATTACCTGCCGGACATGCTTCTCCTCATACTGCTTATAATACTGGGAGTTACCCTTGCAAACCTCATAACCTTCGGGCTGAGGAGATTTTTCGATGCGACAGGACTTTCCGACCTCATGATGGAGCAGAACAAGGAGCATGTCCTGAGCATCTCCCTCGTTTCAGTCAGGATAGCGCTCTATCTCCTCATTTCAGTATCGCTTATGAGCATCTTCGGCATGGATGTCCATAACATAGTAAGGTTTCTGGGATGGGCGCTCTACGGGCTTCTTGGGCTTCTCCTGCTGTATGTTTTCTTCGGCACAAGGGCTTTTGTCGAGAATTTCATAGCGGGCATTTACCTGAAATCGTCAAGAATCCTGAAGCTTGGCCATAAGGTAAAGGTTGACGGCACCGAAGGCACTGTAAAGTCAATATCCAACCAGGGCATCACGATAAAGTCCGATTTCGGCTATAACACATTCATCCCGAACAGGGAATTCATAAAGAAGGAAGTGTCGTACAGGCACATCGAAACAGACCTTGACACGCTGGAGAAAATTAAGGGCTATTTTGTCGAGCAGAAGCCGAGCTACTGCGGCCCCGCATGCGCTTCCATGATACTGAAGATTTTCGGCTTCAACGCGACCCAGGCTGAAATAGGGGACAAGTGCGGCACTGAAGTCGGGAAAGGAACGCACCCGAAAAAGCTGATTGAGGTAGTGCATGAAATAACCAGGGGAAAGGTCGGGGGCGCCTGGATAGACGTAGACCACATAACCGAGCTCAAATCGGAAATGAGGCTCTGGCTCTCCCAGGGCGCGCTGCCGATAATTGACTACAAGAAGAATATGCTTTTTCCTGCCGCTAAGTCAGCGCACTACTCTGTTGTTGTCTCGATAGAGGGCGATGACCTTGTCATATTGGACCCGAGCGGCAAGAAAGGCGGCGTCTATCTTGCAGACCCAGTGAAGATTTACAGGGGGATGGACACTTTCTCGGAGCTTATACAGGGAAAAAGGGGCTACATAGTGTTTGCGCCCGAAGGCACAACAGCTTTCCACAGGATTGAGGAGGGCATTATATATTCTGACCCCGGCCTTTATACCGAACTCAGCCAGCAGCTGAAGAAGGAGCTTTTCAGCATCCTTGAGAAAGGGCAGGTAATAGAGAGTGTGCTTCCGCCGAGGGTGAAGAGCTTCCTGAGCAAGTGGAAGGAAAAGGACAAGATAGCGAGATTGTGGAGGCCGAATACGATTTAGCCAACTTAAGGCAGGCGCCGAAATTTTTGCGGGGCAGGTTGCGAGTTCTGATTAAGGCAAAGAACAATTTTCCCGATAAAGGTTAAGGCAGTCGCCATTAATTTGAGGCTGAGGCAGAATACATGTTCCGGGAATAAGGCATTGTTTTTTTCCCAACAAACAAAATCCAATGTTTCAACAAAATAAAAAATCAAAAAACAACCGAGATTTGAACGCGAGCCTGCTCAAACTTGCGCTAAGGCGAAGCGTTCTCACAGGCAAATCTCTGGCGGCTCTGCCTTAACCGAGTAAAAAACAATCGGGCAAAAGGTGCATTAGGCTGATCCAATCCAATTTAGGGCAAATTTTTTATAATTCCAATGTAATTTTCTGCCATGAAGCGCAAAATTCCGGCTTTTTTCGTTTTATCAGTGCTTGCCTTCCCTGCAGCCTGTGCTTTTTCCCTTGCAGACCTCATAGCTTTGTTCGACTTTGATTTTTCTTCAAATGAGGCCAATGCCTCAAATTTTACCGATTATATGGCTGATAAGGATGGGAATGGGGTTAATGATACCCTTATGATTGAATTCGACGCTGAAGGAAGCCCCGGCGATTATATCTTTTCTGTAAGCATTGCCGCCAATGGAGCTGCTTATTCAAATGAAACGAACAGGAGCATTGCTTCAGGGATAAAGCGGATTAACGCGACATTTCCTTCTTCTGTGCTGGCAGGAAGGAATTTCACCTATTCTGTGAAAATATTTGACAGCGAATTTAACCTTAAGCTTGAGAGGAATAATATTGCTTCGGGTAATTACCGGAATTATGAAAAGGGAATCAGGGTATTAAATGTGACTGACAAATTTTCAGGCGGCTCGCTGCTTCTTAATATAACAATGAATATAACCTATAATTCAGCCTTTGCGGCTGAGGCGTACCTTAAATACAATGATTCATTTATCTTTTCATCCAGCGAAAAAAACCTTACGGAAGGGGCAAACAGCATAGCAATTTACTTTGGCAATGAAACCATTGCCTCAACAAGGTATTCGGGAAAATACAACCTGACTTCAGTGAGCGTCAACGGAATTTTCACCGCAATGGCCTATGAAACCGATTATTATGATTATCTGGATTTTGCGCAGGGCTCGATGCTCACGGGATTTTCTGAAGAGCCTTTGGATTCCGACGGAGACGGCTTGAATGATGCATTAAATATAATATCCGATATTGAAGTAAAACAAGGCGGAAATTACAATATCGAGATAATCCTTGCGGATTCTTTTGGAAATTATATTGGGAAAAAGGCCGCATCAGCCGCATCAAATTCCGGGCAGAGGAGCATAACGGTGGCTTTCAATGGATCCTCTATATACTCAAGGAAGCTTAACGGGCCCTACATTGTGTCAAGCGCAAAATTATTTTCTGAAAATAAGGCTGAAGATGCTGTTTATGATGCTTATGCCACTGCCTATTACAATTACACAAACTTTGAAAAGCCGCCGCTGCCTGACCTTTCAGTTTCAATGTCCACTGACGGCAGGAATAATTACGGCTCGCAGGATTTCACTGTTCACGTGAAGATGAACAATTCAGGAAGCAGGGCCGCATTCAGCAGCTTCTTTGAGGTTTTTTCCAATGGCTCTTTTTCTTCAAATATTTCCAAAGGGATAATGAAAGCAGGGGAAATTATCGAGGCAGCTTACAATATTTCATCAGCTTTTGATATAGAATTCACTGCGATTGCGGACATAAACGATTTTGTCGAGGAAAATAATGAGGAAAATAATTTTGCAAGGAAGGCACTAAGGATAAATAAGGCTCCAAGGCTGAAAAGAATTAATGGCATATCCGTTAACGAAACCGATGAAATAAGCATATCAATAAACTCATCAGATTCAAACAATGATGCCCTTTCCATTTATTCCAACATCTCTGATTTTGAAATAAAAAACAGAACACTTTACTGGAAAACCACAACAATGGACGCAGGGCATTATGCGGCAATGGTTAATGTTTCCGACGGCTATCTTTCCAATGCTTCGTTTTTCATGGTAGATATCATTGACAGGAAGGAGATCGACAATGATGACGACGGCGTAAATGACTCCCTTGATGCGGTTGCGGGCAATGAGAAATCCGTTAACACTACTATTCAAAATATCTCGCTGAGCCTTGGCGGCTCCTCAAACCTTTCAAGAGTCTTTCAGGGAGTGCATGAGCTGAGATTTTTTGAAGGAAATAAGACGCTGCTCAGGCTGAGCCTTAATCTTTCAGAGACAAAAATCAATTTTTCAAAAGTAAGGATTGAGAGGCAGCAGGGGAACTCCACAGGATACATATTGTTCAGCGGAATATCCCTTCCGTCGGGAAGGACAAAAGCGCTCTTCATGGACAAGATGAACGAATCTGAAAACGGCGTGTGCATAAAGGATGCAGGCATAACTTCCATAGCTGAAGTAAGCAATGGCTGCACTGCAGCGGATGAGTTCAGGGTTGAATGCGACAACACAACCCAAGAGGGATATACTTGCACATATAATTCAAGCATAGGAAAATATGAGATAAACGGATTAAAGCACTCGGGAATAAGGCAGATGGATTACCAAAAGCCCTCTTCTGAAAGCAGCCCTTTGCCGGACTCGGGAGGCTCCGGAAGGTGCATTCCTGACTGGTATTGCAATGAATGGAGCATTTGCATCAATGGGTTTGAAGCAAGGGAATGTTCTGATTTGAAGAACTGCAATGCTGCTATAGGAAAGCCTGAAACTTTGAGGGAATGTACTGGGACAGAAAGCAGCGAGGAAGGCATTGAAGGGGATTACAGCAGAGTAAACAATATCAAAATCAATAATGGAACAAATAATAATCAAAATAATAAAAACGAAAAAAATGCCGGCAAAGGCCCCATAACTGAAGGCGCAAGAAGCCCAATAGTCAGAATAACCGGCTGGGCTGTTGCAAATTATGAAAATACGGACAAAGGAATCGGTTTTTCCGTATTGGCTTTTGAGGTTGCTGTCGGCATGCTTCTTTACATGGCATACAGGAAGCGCCTAAAAACGTTTAAATAATGCAGTCCTGTCCCATATCTTACGGGGCTGTAGTGTAACTTGGTATCACTCTACCTTGGGGCAATCCTCAACTCCTTGCAAGGGAGATTCCAGAGTGGTAGCAATCCGTGTTCAAATCATGGCAGCCCCACTTCTTAGTATTTTTTTGAGTTCCATCGCGCCATAGGTGGCGGTGCGACGGTTTTCTGCGAAAACCTGCTCGGCATTCCTTTGGAATCCCTGCCTCGCCGCACGCCACAATGGCGCTGGCTTGACGGGGGACGCCCCCTGCGAGGGTAGCAGGCGAGTAGCGAAGCTGCGACAGCCGCCTTTTGTGGCGTGCGAGGATTTTATTAGGGCTTATGCGGCCTTATGCAACTTCCCAACGATATCAACAAATCTTATTTAGCAACATTTAAATAGTAGTTTAATCAGTGCTGAATAGTAAAAGTGGTGGTAAGAGGCATGGACAAAGGCGTAAAATTGATTCTGTTAGCTGTTTTGGTAGCGGTATCAGCAGCCTCTGCCTATGCCGCGCCTTCTTTTGAGCCAAAGGCTGTTGCCGTGAAGGATGATATCATTGTAAACGAGCCTGCAGAGTTCACTTTCGAGATATACAACAGTCTTGATACCATGCAAGAATTCAGGCTGTCCACGCTTGACTACCCTTTCTGGGGCATAAGGACAGAGCCTTTGATAAATCCCATAACCCTCACAGTAGCGCCAAAATCAAACAACAGCATCGGCATTCTTGTGGATGCCCTCCATATAACCCAGATAGGCGCTTATGTTGTCACGATAACTGTCGAATCCCTCAACACCGGAGAGAAGATATCGGTTCCTGTGCAGGTGGGGATAAAATCAACTGATCCTCTGATTGGGGGCTATGTCCCGACTGTCATTACAAGTGTGAGCGTTCCTGCCCGGATGGACCCGAGGGAAGACGTCCCGATAAAGGTGCATTTGAGCAACCAAAATCCCGTTGATTACGATGACATGGTTGTGAGGATTGAGAGCGAGCATTTCAATGATGTGATTGACTATACTCTGGGGCCGAGGGAGGAAAAGGATATCTCCCTCACAAAGAAAATCGACCCATTGTCGAGCCCGCAGAAAGGCAGGCTTTCTGTCACAATATACAAGGGCGACAGGATTGTCGTCAACACCATAACAAAGCCATATGAAATTATTGAATACAAGACGTTCACCCAGAAAGAAAAATCAAGCGGCTTCCTCAGCTCAAGAACCATGTATGAATTCCTGTCCAACAACAAGTACTATTCAGGCCAGATTAAAGTTCCGACAACATTCATGCGCTCGCTTTTCACCACGACAAGCCCCCAGTCAGAAAAACTGGCAGAGGGCGGAAAGCGCTACATCCTTTGGGACATCAGGCTTGAAGGCGCCAATACCATGGCAATGGAGAAGAAGGAAAACTTCCTGCCCCTCTTTGTGATAATCGTGCTGGTGATCGCTTTGAGCCTGTTCTATTACTTCTTCAGGAGCCCGCTGCTTATACTTAAGGAAGCTGCAAATGTCACGAAAGAAGAGGGCGGAATTTCAGGCATGAAGGTTGTGCTTCGCTTAAGGAACAGGGGCAAGTTCCAGCTTAAAGAAATAAGGATAACTGAGCAGGTGCCCTACCTTGTCCAGGTTGAGAAGGAAGTCTCAATAGGGACGCTGCAGCCCCAGAATCTTGTGAGGCAGGAAAAGAGAGAAACGCTTGTCCAGTGGCTTGTTGACAGCCTCGACCCCGGCGAAGAGAGGGTATTGACTTACAGGGTAAGCACAAAACTTCCTATTCTAGGCAGCTTTTCACTGGCAGCAGCATCGGCAAAATTCACGCAGGAAGGGAAAGAATTGGCTTCTTCTTCGAATAGGCTGGCTGTTGAGATTTGATTCTTATTGTCATTCGGCTCTGTAGAAAATAAGCATAGTGCCAATTTGCGAGCCTTGTTTAAAGCTCATCAAGCATGACAGGGGATGCCCTATGGGATGGCATGCCTGTGAAAAGCTCATTCAGGCGAGCAGGCACTATGCGAGCGAAGCGAGATTTTCTACAGGGCCTTGTTATTCGTTATATTTATAAATCAGGTATAAAACCATAATTTCATCCCCACCTAGCTCAACGGCAGAGCGTTCGGCTGTAGATAAATTCGCTATTCGACTCTGCATCAGCATGGGATGAAAAATAGACAGCTGAGCCCGAAAGGTTCCTGGAGAATCGATTGAAGAGTTGGTTCGGGAAATTCAAATCCGGGGGTGGGGATGTTTTTCTTAAACTCTTGCTAGCCTGCAAGGCAATTAGAACAAAAGAAGACAATACACAGTATCTAGCACAAATAATAGGGGCTGTTAATTTTTAATATCAATTAGCCCCTATTATGTTCGAAAGGCCTAACAAATGCTATTAAAAACTTAGGTCTTTCGTTATAGGAATGAATTGTAGTACATCTCAGTTAGGTTTCTTAGAGCATATTCTTTCACTTTCGCTGGACTCTTCTGCTTTTGAATAGTAGGGTTGTCAAAGCTGAATTGATCCACATTTTCTGGCTCCAAAATACATCCCATTAGTATCAATGTAGAACGATATTTATTTTCGTTGATAAGACGAATTTGCAAATCAATCTTTCCCTTTTGGTCTAAAAGATGCTTGACGTAACCGCCAATAACGCCTCAAATTCCTAATGCTCCAATAACTGATATAACACTTCAGCGCTCATATCGAAGAGAATCTGAGCTTTTAATATAAATTTAATCCAAAATTTGTAGCCTGCCCTCTTGTGCAACTATGAAACGTCCTAATTAAGAAACAATTACTTTAATTTCTCAAATTCCTCTGCAGTCAATTTGGCATCTTTAATAATTCTTAACAATGTTCCTTTCTTCATTTCATCATGGAGCGGAACAGTCAGTTTGATGATTTTTTCGCCGTCAAATTTTTCCAGCCTAACATGGGAGCCTTTTTGCCTCGTTGCAATAAAGCCTACTCTCTTTAGCCTCCTTATAACATCAATTCCAGAAATCACTGGAAGCTTCATACTGATACCTTGACCTGCTCCCCTTTAAACTCAATGAGATCGTTTGTATCCGGCTCTAAATACAGCTCTACAGCTTCCTTTATGTTGTTCAATGCTTCTTCCTTTGTTTCCCCTTGGGAGGTACAGCCCGGCAAAGATGGCACATAAACCGCAAAGCCGCCCTCTTCCTGAGGCTCTAATATCACGGTCAATTTCATCTTATACCTTAAATTGGCTTGCTTATATTTAAAGATGCTGTTTTTGCCTACTACTCTCAATTATCCACCCAAACACCGAAATCTTTATATATAAACTATCCCCAGGAAAGCAGTAGCTGTTTCTTGTAAAGAGCTTAAAATAGATGCAGAAGGCTAAAACACGCTGAAAAATGGCAGAAAATCCGCAAGATTTATAAATAACCTCCTTTTCCGGAATGTAATGGGTGAGAGTCTTTCTTTAGGCTATATGCTATAATTCCAATAGTTTAGCAGCTTAGAAGGAGACATCTATGCCATCCGATGCAGATGCCCTGGTAGTGTAGCCTGGCATGGCACCCACTAAAAGGGTGCTGCAGCAACTATCACGCAGCCCTGTCACGGCTGCGACCCGGGTTCAAAACAGCTGGTTATAATCACAGCCAGGTGCTGAAAGTCCCGGCCAGGGCGTTTATTATCACGCTACCGGGCCGGTAGCTCAGCCTGGATCCCCGAAGAGGGCGATAGAGCACTGCACTTTTAGCAGGCACTGGTAAATCAGGATAAACCGAGATGCCGAAGGCAATGCAGTGGTCGCGAGTTCGAATCTCGTCCGGCCCATAATTATCAGCAGAGAAACAAAATGAAGAAAAAATTTTCACTCGACAAGCATTCGCTCATACCGAAGCACTCAAAGCTCAGCGAGAAGGAGAAAAAGGAGCTTTTTGAAAAATACAGCATTTCTGAGAAGGAGCTTCCGAAGATGTCAAAGAATGACGCGGCCATCCAGGGCCTTGGAGCGGCGCCGGGAGACATAATCAGGATTACAAGGCAGAGCTATACTGCAGGGGAATCATTTTTTTACAGGGTTGTTACAAATGTATAAATACGGAAAGACACTGATAAAAAAATATTTTGAAGAGCAGAGTTTTGTAGACTCGGATATAGATTCCTTCAACAATTTTATTGACAAGGAGCTTGCAAAAATAATCGAAGAGAACAGGGAAATTGTGCCTACAATCATCCCACATAATGTTGATGACTTCAGGATAAAGCTTGACAGAATCTGGGTCACGAAGCCGGAAATCACGGAAGCCGACGGCAGCAAAAGGGACATCCACCCGATGGAGGCGAGGCTCAGAAAGCTGACTTATTCCGCCCCAACATTTATTGAAGTCTCTGCACACATAAACGGCGTCCAGAGGGAGAGCTTCACGACGCAGGTTGCAAGCCTTCCTATAATGCTCAAAAGCAAATGGTGCCATCTGCACAAGCTTTCAAGGCAGGAGCTCATTGACAGGGGCGAAGACCCTGACGAGCCGGGCGGCTATTTCATAATCAACGGGACAGAGAAAGTGCTTATAACCGTCGAGGATCTCGCGGCAAACAGGCTGATGATTGAAGAGGATGCGACAGGGGCAAGCCCATATGTCGGCAGGCTGTTTTCCGAGCACGGCTCATTCAAGATACCGCATACAATCGAGAGATTAAAAGACGGCATGTTCTACCTTTCTTTTACACGCGTCAAAAGGATTCCGGCTGTAGTCTTATTGAAGGCGCTCGGCATGCTTAAGGATGAGGAAATAACGCGCTTTATTTCATCCGAGAGGCAGTATGACGAGATGATAGTCAACCTCGTAGAGTTTGTGGGCATCAAGACAGTCGAAGATGCGCTGGACTATATGGCGAAGAGGATCGGCATAACGCAATCCAAGGAAGTAAGGATAGAGAGAATGAAGGAGATACTTGACAAATACCTGCTTCCAAATCTCGGAACCGATGAGGGGGACAGGATTTTCAAGGCATACAACATATGCAAATTCCTGAAGAGGTACATAGAAGTGATGAACGGAAGGCAGGACACGGACGACAAAGACCACTACAAGAATAAGAGGCTGAAGCTTGCAGGAGACCTTCTTGCAGACCTTTTGAGGCTGAACCTTAAAGTGCTCATAGGGGACCTTCTTTATAATTTCCAGAGAATAGTCAAAAGGGGGAAATTCCCGTCAATAAAAGTGATCATAAGGGACAAGCTTCTCACGCAGAGAATTTATTCTTCCATGGCGACAGGCTCATGGGTCGGCGGCAGGAAGGGAATCAGCCAGAGAATCCAGAGGCTCAATTATCTTGAGACACTTTCACACCTCCAGAGAGTTGTAAGCCCCCTGAGCGCATCCCAGGAAAATTTTCAGGCGAGGGAGCTGCATCCGACACATCTTGGCAGGCTGTGCCCGATTGAGACCCCGGAAGGAACCAACATAGGCCTGAGAAAAAATCTGGCGCTGCTTTGCAGCATATCCCCTGAGACAAGCGAGGAAGATGTGCTCAAGGCACTCAAACAGCACGGCCTGAAGCCGATAAAGGAAAAATAAGGAGAAAAAATGGCAGAAGTTTACCTAAACGGAAAGTTTGTAGGGGAAGTTGATGATTCTGCAGGCTACATTGGCAAGCTCAGGGATGAAAGAAGGAAGGGGATAATGCCCTCAAGCATTAATTTTTACCTTGATAAAAAGTCAGGAAGGATTGAGGTCGAATCATCCCGCGGAAGGGCAAGAAGGCCTTTGATCATAGTTAGGGAAGGGAAGCCGCTCCTTACGGACAGGCACATAAAGCAGCTTGAGAAGAACGAGATATCATGGAGCGACCTTGTAAAGGAGGGCATAATTGAATACCTTGATGCATCAGAGGAGGAAAATGCCCTTGTCGCATTCTTTGAGCAGGACCTTACGCATGAGCATTCCCATCTTGAGATAACGCCGCTGAATATGCTTGGATACTGCACAGCCCTTGTCCCTTACGGGAATTTCAACCAAAGCACAAGATTGAACGCGGGAAGCAAGAACCAGAAGCAGGCCTTGGGAATTTACGCTTCAAATTATGCGGTCAGAATGGACATGGACGTGAATCTTCTGCACTATGCGCAGGTTCCGATTGTAGAGACTATAATGCATGAAATTACAGAGTATGGCAAGCACCCTGCAGGGCAGAATATTGTGGTTGCGGTCATGTCATACAAGGGCTATAATATGGAAGACGCCATTATAATCAACAAGGGTTCCATTGACAGGGGCTTTGGAAGAAGCACTTATTACAGGCCAAGCGTCGCCGAGGAGCTAAGGTACTCAGGCGGCCTTATGGACGAAGTCTCAATCCCCGACAAGGATGTGAAGGGGTACAGGAGCGAGAAGGACTACAGGTATCTGGAGGACGACGGGATAATATATCCTGAATCAAAGGTTGCCGAGGGAGACGTGATCATAGGAAAGACAAGCCCTCCAAGATTTTTGAGCTCAATGGAAGAATACAACCTTGCTTCGTCAACAAGAAGGGAAAGCTCTGTCACGATGAAGCACGGCGAGAAAGGGGTTGTTGACTTTGTAATGCTTACTGAGAATGAGGAAGGAAACAAGCTTATCCAGGTAAGATTGCGCGACCAGAGAATACCGGAAGTGGGCGACAAATTCACGTCAAGGCACGGCCAGAAGGGAGTTGTCGGCCTTATAGTGCCTGAAGCAGACATGCCTTTCTCAGCATCGGGAATCAAGCCTGACTTAATATTTTCCCCGCACGGAATTCCGTCAAGAATGACCATGGCGCACCTCATCGAGCTTGTAGGCGGGAAAGTGGGAGCATTGTCAGGAAGGCTCATTAACGGAACGACTTTTGACGCGGAGCCTGAAGACAAGCTGAGGCAGGAGCTCAAGGAGCTTGGCTTTAGGGAGAATGGCGTTGAGACATTCTACAACGGAGAGACAGGAGAGCAGTTTGACTCCCAGATCTTTGTGGGAAACATGTATTACCTGAAGCTTAAGCATCTTGTGGCTAACAAGCTCCATTCAAGGGCGCGCGGCCCGATACAGCTGCTTACAAGGCAGCCTACGGAAGGCAGGGCGAAGGAAGGCGGCTTAAGGCTTGGAGAGATGGAGAAGGACACATTTGTCGCACACGGAGCTTCGCTTCTTTTGAAAGAGAGGTTTGATTCGGATAGGACAATCGTGCCCGTATGCGAGGGCTGCGGCACAATCGCAATAAGGGATGAATACAAGGAAAAGACATACTGCCCGATATGCGGCGAAAATACTGAAGTGAGCAATGTTGAGATAAGCTATGCGTTCAAGCTCATACTTGACGAGTTCAAGTCACTCGGCCTGTATCCGCAGATGAAGCTTAAGAGCAAGTACTAAAATGGCGAAGGAAGCAAAAGAAATGAAGGAAGGCGAAAAAGACGAAAGCCTTATGGAAATGGGCGAAACTGCTAAAGAGAGCATGAAAGCGGAGGAAAAGCCGGAGACAGCCTCTTTTGGAGAGGGAAGTGCGGCAGAGCCGGCAGCAGCTGCAGGCGCGGCAGCCCCTGAAGAAACGCCTGCAAAGAGCATAGAAAAGTTTGAGGCTGAGCAGTTCCCGCAGAAACAGGTAGGCAGCATAATGTTTTCTGTGCTGTCGCCGAAGATGATTAAGGACATGGCATCCGCCAAAATTGTCACGCCGGAGCTTTATGACAAGGAAGGCTATCCTGTTGACGGCGGCCTGATGGACATAAGGCTTGGAGTTATTGACCCGGGATTAAGGTGCAAGACATGCGGCTCAAAGCTGAAGGAGTGCATAGGCCACTTCGGATACATAGAGCTTGCAAGGCCAATCATACATATCAAATTTGCAGCCATGGTGCTTAATCTCCTGAAAGGGACATGCCGCGAATGCGGCCATGCGCTCATACCTTCGGTAAAGATAAAGAAGGCTCTCGAGCAGCTTGACGAGGCTGAAAGGGAAAAAGGGATTGAAGCAAGAAGGAAGAAAGTCAGGGAAGTAATGCTTAGCATGAAAGCAGCCTCAAAATGCCCGCACTGCAAGGCAAAGCAGTACAAGGTTTCTCTCGAAAAGCCCACTACATACATCGAGAATGAGAAGAGGATAAGCCCGATTGAAGTAAGGACAAGGCTTGAAAAGATTCCGGACGAGGATGTCGAGCTTTTTGGAATGAAGTCCAAGTTCATAAGGCCTGAATGGATGGTGCTTACAGTGCTTCCAATCCCTCCGGTGACAATGAGGCCTTCCATAACACTGGAATCAGGAGAGAGAAGCGAGGATGACCTGACGCACAAGCTGGGCGATATTGTCAGGATAAACCAGAGGCTTTTCGAGAATATCAATGCAGGAGCCCCTGAAATAATTGTTGAGGACCTTTGGGACCTGCTGCAGTATCACGTTACAACTTTCTTTGACAATTCAGTGGCACAGCTCCCGCCGGCAAGGCACAGGAGCGGGCAGCCCCTGAAAACGATTACCGAAAGGATCAAGAGCAAGGAAGGAAGGATAAGGCACAACCTTGCAGGAAAAAGGACAAACTTTTCTGCAAGAACAGTAATAAGCCCTGATCCCATGATCGAGCTCAATGAAGTCGGCGTTCCGAAGATAATAGCAATGAAGCTTACTGTCCCGGAAAGAGTGACCGAATGGAACATGGAGTACCTTAAGCAGTTTGTCGGGAGAGGCCCTGAAATGTATCCGGGCTCAAACTACATAGTAAGGCCTGACGGCAAGAAAAAGAAGATTACTGATGAGACAAAAGAGGCTTCGCTTGAGGAGATCCAGCCGGGCTACATCGTGGAAAGGCACCTCATGGACGGGGACATTGCGGTCTTTAACAGGCAGCCGTCCCTGCACAGGATGAGCATGATGAGCCATCGTGTCCGAGTTTTGCCAGGAAAAACGCTAAGGCTGAATCCTGCTGTATGCCACCCTTATAACGCTGATTTTGACGGAGATGAGATGAACCTCCACATACCGCAGACAGAGGAGGCAAGGGCAGAAGCTGAAATACTGATGGAAGTCCAGACACAGCTCATATCGGTAAGGTACGGGCTTTCTGTCATCGGATGCGTGCAGGACGCAATTTCAGGAAATTACCTTCTTACAAAAAGCCTTTCGGAAATGGCGAGGCATGAAGCCGTTGACATGCTTTCTGCAATCGGAATAGAGGACTTTGGAAAGCTTCCGAGAAAGGAGAAAGTGCACGGAAGGGAAGTGTTTTCAGTCCTGATTCCTGATGACTTCAATTTCAAGGGAAAGACACGCTCAGGAGAGGAAGTCACGATAAAGGACGGCAAGCTTATTGAAGGGTTCATGGACAGCGCAAACCTGGGAGAAGGCTCAGGGCTGCTTCTCAGGAATCTTCACCACAAATACGGAAAGGATTTCACTGTCGACCTGCTTGGGAAGATGTTCAGGCTCGGAATAAGGGTGCTGCTGAAAACGGGGTTTTCGGCAGTCATATCAGACACAGACCTCCCTGAAAATGCGAAGCTCGCAATAAATGAGGCTTTGGACAAGGCAAGGCAGGAAGTTGATGCGCTGATACAGCTTTACAAGGACAATAAGCTTGATACATTCCCCGGAAAATCATTGGAAGAAACGCTTGAGCTGAGGATACTTGAGGTGCTGAACAAAGTGAGGAACAGGACCGGAGAGATAGTTGCGGAAAAAGCAGATAAGGGCAGCCATACAATGGTAATGGCGAAGTCCGGTGCTAGGGGAAACCTTCTGAATCTTGCCCAGATGGCAGCATGCGTAGGCCAGCAGGCGATGAGGGGGAAGAGAATTGACAAAGGGTATGAGGGCAGGACGCTTTCACATTTCAAGAAAGGAGATTTGAGCCCGGAAGCCCGCGGTTTCATCAGGAACGGGTTCAAGAGCGGGCTCAATCCATTTGAATTTTTCTTCGGCGCAATGACGGGAAGAGACAGCCTGATGGACACTGCACTGAGGACGCCTAAGTCCGGCTATCTTTACAGGAGGCTTGCCAACGCGATGCAGGACCTTAAGGTTGATTATGACGGCTCTGTAAGGGACTCTTCAGGCCAGATAATCCAGTTTTCGTATGGGGAAGACGGCATTGACGTTTCAAAATCAGAGAACGGAATAATAAACGTGAAAAGGATAATCGAACAGGTATAGGCAAGGGCAGCAGGCATTATTAAAGGCAAATTCAGAGGCAAATGAGGGCATTCAAAAATGGAATCATCAATAAAGGAATATGAAGGAAAGCTCCCGAAGAAGGTGCTTAACGATATAAGGGCCCAGGCAGCAAACCTTCCGCAGGCAAAGCTTAAGAAAGTCCTTGAGCTGGCACTTGGGGAATACAAAAAAGCCCTTGTATGTGCGGGCGAGAGCGTAGGCCTGATATCTGCAGAGTCAATAGGAGAGCCGGGAACACAGATGACCCTTAACACATTCCATTTCGCAGGCGTAGCAGAGATGAACGTCACCATGGGCCTGCCAAGAATCATAGAGATACTGGACGGCATGAAGGACATCAACACTCCAATGATGGAAATCTACCTTAAGAAGCCCTATTCGCAGGGGAAAGGGATAAGGGAGCTTGCGCTGGCTTTGAAAGAGACATTGCTCGGCGAGGTGGCTTCTGAATTTTCGCTTAACCTTGTCGACATGACAATTGACATCGCGCTCGACAAGGAAAAAATAAAGGATATAGGCATGACCGGCACACAGATCTCAACAGCAATTTCAAAGCAGGTGAAATCAGTCACAATCAAGGACAATAAGGAAGCGATTGCCATCAAGATGAAGGGCAAGGATGACAGCCTTAACGACCTTTACAAGCTTAAGGAAAAGCTCAAGGACGTGCACCTCAAGGGGGTAAAGGGAATAACCCAGGTCCTTCCGGTCAGGAGGGGCGAAGAGTATATCATTATAACAGCGGGCTCAAACATGAATGATGTGCTGCAGCTTGATGATGCTGACGTTTTCAGGACAACAACAAACAATATTTTTGAGATTGAGAAAGTGCTCGGCATTGAAGCGGCAAGGCAGGCAATAATCAATGAAGTCTACAAGGTCATTGAAAGCCAGGGGCTCAACGTGGACATGAGGCATATCATGCTTGTTGCAGACACGATGTGCACATCCGGCACCGTCAAGGGAATCACAAGATACGGCGTTGTCTCGGAAAAATCCTCAGTATTGGCAAGGGCATCTTTTGAAACCCCGATAAAGCACATACTGAATGCGGCAATGCTCGGCGAAATAGACGAGCTGAATTCAGTTGTCGAGAATGTTATGATAAACCAGCCTATTCCAATAGGGACAGGCATGCCTAGGCTGGTCACAAAAATAGGTGCGGGCAGCAAAAAATGACAAAGATAAGCGCGACAGAGCTGAAGAAGCTTTTGAAGGAAGGAAAAGCAATAGTGGGGAAGGACAGGACATTGAAGGGGCTTAAGAAAGGCTCTGTGGAGAGAATTTTTTTGAGCTCAAACTGCCCGAAGGCAGCAGAGCAGGACATTGAGAGATACGCCTTGATGTCGGGCGCGGAAGTCATAAAGCTGAGCTATCCCAACGATGAGCTGGGAGTCATGTGCAGGAAGCAGTTCCCGATTTCTGTCTTGTCTTTCGCTAAAAGGTGAATCGCTTGACCAGAATAAAGTACGATGCATCTGTCATGAAATACATGTCCCTGTTTGAGTCTGTCACCAGGGCAAGGCTCAAGGACTGCATCATGGGGGAAAAGGTCATTTTTATCGTGGAAGAAGGCGAGATGGGGAAAGCCATCGGAAAGCACGGGGCAAATGTGAAGATGCTTGAAAGCATGCTTAAGAAAAGCATAAGGGTCATAGAGTTCAACAATAATATCACCGAGTTCATCGGCAACCTGATAAGCCCGATAAGGCCGAAGGCTATAGAGGCAGCTGAAGGCGGAGTTGTCATAACTGCCAATGACATGAAAACCAGGGGCATGCTGATAGGAAGGGACAGGAAAAACGTAGAGCAGGTAAAGGAAATCGTCGGCAGGTATTTTGGGAATATTGAGATAAAGGTTGATTAAAAAGAGGAGGTTGGCATCTCTTTTGCGAGGCTTCGCAATTGACATGACAAAAGAGTTGAGGGGGATGCCCCATCCGGGGCTTCAACGATGCTTTTAGCACAGCAGCAATAGCCGAGCCCGATGCCAACCGAGCATTTTATAGGCTAGCAATAAAACAATAACATAACATTTAAAAATCAATAGAAAACCCTCAATGAGAGAAAACAAGGGCAAAATAACAAAGCACAGAACAATAAAAAACAATTCAATAAAATAAAAAGCCAATAAAAACAGCAGCAAAATCCAAAAAAGCAATAACGAAAATAAAAGTTAAAAAACAGCAAAATCATTCAATACAAGGCAATCAAAATAAAGCAAATATAACAAAAAGATATAACATAAAATATAACATAAAAAGATATAACAAACTAATCAGACAGAATAAAAATAAAAATCCAGCAAAATGGGCAGCAAATCAAAGGGAATGAATGCCGGAAAGAAGCTCAAGGAGAGAAGGCACTGGGCGAGATGGCAGAATAAATGGTATGTCAGGAGAGTCAATAATCTCAAGAAGAAATCAGACCCGCTCGGAGGGGCATCCCAGGCAAAAGGCATTGTTCTTGAAAAGGTGCAGCTTGAGGCAAAGCAGCCGAACTCGGCGATGAGGAAATGCGTGCGCATCCAGCTCATAAAGAACGGAAAGCAGATTACCGCATTCTGCCCGGGAGACGGGGCTACAAAGCTTATTGACGAGCACGATGAAGTCCTTGTCGAGTGCATCGGCGGCGCCATGGGCAAGTCGAAAGGCGACATCCCCGGAGTGCGATGGCAGGTAATAAAGGTGAATGACCAGAGCCTTGACGCTTTGCTCAGGGGAAAGCTTGAAAAGGCTAGAAAATAATCAGGGATAACATGGCTATACTCGCTTTTAACAGGTGGAAAACAGACGGCATAAAGGTTGATGACCCGGGCCTGCAGGACTACATCTCTCTGCAGCCGAAGATCGTGCCAAAAACCGGCGCAAGGTATGTCGGCAGCCGCTTTCACAAGAGCCGCGTCTTTATCGTTGAAAGGCTTATCAACAAGGTGATGATTCCCGGGCACAAGAGCAAGAAGCACTTCAAGACAAGCTCCCATCTCACCGGAAAATCCCACAGGGCATTTGATATCGTAGTTCAGGCTCTCAGGCTCATCGAGCAGAAAACCAGGGAAAATCCAATCAAGGTCTTTGTAAAGGCGCTCGAGAATTCCTCGCAGAGGGAAGAGATAATCACCATCGAGTATGGCGGCGCAAGGTATCCGAAAGCTGTCGAGTGCGCCCCGCAGAGGAGGATAGACCTTGCACTGAGGCATATGACCCAGGGCTCCTACCAGAAGTCATTCAACTCGAAGAAGGCGATAGAGGAGTGCCTTGCAGACGAAATAATCAATGCATACGGGATGTCGCAGGCTTCAAGCGCAATCGCAAAGAAGTTTGAAGTAGAGAGGCAGGCCGACGCGAGCAGGTAAGGCCGATAGATTCTTAATTTATTTTTAACTTTTGCAGAAAGCATGGCATGCTCCTATACTTTAAGAAAAAATATGCAAATGCTCAAGCGGCTTTCTTTAAATAATTTTTTGGAACAGCTTTCATATCTGCCGAAGCGACAATGGACTCAAATTTCCCCGGAAGCTTTCCGGTCGGATTGACTTTTACGCCGCCGGGCATGCCTGCGTCTTCCTGTGCGGACACGATGTAAGACCTTGTGGAGACAAGGTAATCGGCTGCTTCACGGCCGTACCGCTCTGCAAAGCCTGCACGCACAAGCTCCTCTACAGGCTTTGCTGAATTGCTCTCGTTAAGGTAAATCTTGGCTGAACAGACTCCGCAAGGCTCCTTTTTTCTCTTATCCTCCATATATCTGAGCGTCTTAAGCTCAGCCGCATCCCGGCCATGGCCCAAGGCAACCATATAATCGCCTGCTCTGGCTGTCATACCCTCCAGTACATTTCCATCACCTTCATATCCCGGGTTGAATCCTCCCGGCAGCCCATGGTAGAATCTTTCAGAGTTATCTTTATCAATGAGTTTCTTACCTCTTCTTGACTGTCCTGATTTCTGGTCAAAGTAAGGAACCTCTACTACCTCGACGTTATAGCCCCGGCTCTGCAGCATATTCCTGATCGCATAAAGCATATTCCTTTCAGAGCCGTGCAGCCCTCTTAGGTCTTGCTCGGTGATTCTTGCTGAAACAGCAACTTCGTATCCTTTTTCCACTGCTTCTTCAAGCAGATCGCTTATATAGGTTTCATGATCTTTGTCCCCCATATGCGCAGCGGAGGAATCCCTTGCAGCTTGCCCAAACCTTTCGTAAGAAACTCTATCCATCCATCTGCCTGAAGATGGATTGCTGACAATATGGTCAATGCTGATAATGTTCGATGCAGAACCGGATGCAATATTGCCGGCAGGATGCCTTGAATGGGCATATAATTTACTTGACACGGATTCGATAGAGCCGATATTGGATTGGACAGCCCTTTGGTATGGTGCATTTGTGCCGGTAATTCTGCCGGAATCCGCGCGCATTTCTGTCATTTTAGTTGCCTTCGGCAATGCAGCAGAAGATTCTTTGGAGAAAATTGCTGAATATGCCTTTGGTTCCTGATAAGCCGCTTCCCTATGAGTGGGCTCGCTGCTTTCATTTTGATGATTAACCTGGGGCTTATATTGTGCCGGGTGTAAAATCGCAGTATCGCGGCTTTTTTCCAAATCTTTCAGCTTGAAAACAAAAGGCTTTTCGGGAGAATTTTTCTTAAGGAAATTTTGTCGAGTGTATGCATGTTCACGTTGGTTATCAGCTTTTCTTTGAATTTCACGGTTTTGTGCTATTGGCGAGCTTGCAATTCTTTCATATGGGGCCTGCCGGAATCTTACAGAGTTAGCTGGCCTAAGCCCCACAACCACTTTTGCCGTGTAAGCCGAGCTGTGGATTTTATCATGCATAATCCGTGCAGCATAGCGGCTGCTGCTATACGCCGTGAAGGCAGCGTTTTCATTGTAATATGCAATTACCAATGGGTGCATCCTCTTGGATGGCCTTGCATGCGCTTTTGGCATTGTTGGTGTACTATCTGTCATGTAATCCTGCACTTTTCGCAAATCTCTTCCTGCCTGCACTTCAAAGTAATGTGCCATATTGGCATAGCCAGGACTCATTGCCTTGTGAGAGGCATGGAAGTGAAGATTAAGCATCCGGGGCGTGTAAGGCTGGTAAGAAGCATAATCGCTTTGCCTGAAAGAAGAATAAGGCAGGCTTGCAGCCCGGTATTGAAGAAAGGGCATCGGCTGAGCGGCATAAGCAAAATTTGGATACACTTTTCCTGCTTCCAGAGACACAGCCAGCTGAGGTGAAATTGCCAGCACACTTTCCCTTGCCACCACCCTGGAAATCCCCTGAGGGGAGGAAAGGAAGTAAATGGATGCTATCACTGCGTCGAGGCTTGGGAAACTCACAGGCTTCTTTAGAGCAGCTTCTTCGGTTTTTCTTGAGTATGAATAATCTTCCTTCCTTTCCGGGGCTCCGGCAGACAAAATATCCGGCTGCTTGCTGCCGGACAGGCCCTGAAAATCCCATGCTGCCTGATGGTTAGGTAAAATGTCCCTTATAACCGCATTTCCCGAAGAAATGCTCTTAGACAGCGCTATCATTTACATTTCCACCCGTTTTTTATAAAACTATTCTCATCAGATATAAAAAGGTTTTGCTGACCTTTATATACGGATTATTTGATTTCTTTGCTAAAAAAGAATTTAATCCGGAGATTTAGCCAATATAACAGGCAGCTAAGCGAAAAATATTAAATGCTGCACTTTTTTGCATGCTTTCATGGAAGGTATGGCTGATTTGCCCAAATATGAAGAAGCCAGAGAACGGCTGAGGCGGCTCATCATGGATCGAGGGATAAAATGGGGAGAGGGCATGATGCGTGGCGATGTGAGGGCTAAGTGGACTTTTGATTTGAGGGAAGTGCTTTTAACGCCTGAAGGATCTTATCTTTCTTCGGTACTCTTTTCTGAGATGTTGAAAGGATTTGATTTTGACATGGTAGGCGGCCCCTCGCTGGCTGCAGAAGCCATTGTCTGTCCCCTCATTCTCCATCTTCGCAAGAACGGGAAAAACGTCCCCGGCTTTATTGTCAGGAAAGAAGCCAAAAGCTCAGGGCTGATAAAGCTGGTTGAAGGTCCCGTCAATGAGAGAGCAAAAGTCGTGCTCGTAGACGATGCAATCAACCAGGGCAACAGCAAGTTCAGGAGCATCAATCTCCTGCGCCAGGCCGGATGCGAAGCTGTAGGCGTTGTGACTTTGGTCGACTTCAGGAATACAGGCTCAAAAAATCTTGAGGAAAGGGGCTTTAAGGTCAAATCAGCTTTTGTCTTAAATGACTTTCCGCTGAATGAAAACAAATTGTTCATTTACGAAAATGCCTCAGTTACTGAGGCAAAATTTGAGCCTGAAAAGCATTCAAAAGAAGTTCCTGCAATACTTGAGCAATACAGGGATGATATCAGGGGCAAAATCTTTGTCGATAAAATGGCAGGCATAATATTCTTTGCGCTGTCAGACGGAGTCGCATATGCAATCGACTCTTCAGGAGATGTGCTGTGGAAAAGGAGACTCGGCATAGAAGTTCATCTTGAGTCCCAGGATGCCAGCATTTTGCTGTTCCGCACAGACAGCTACCGTGTATTTTCCCTTGATAAGGGCACAGGAGCAATAAACTGGAGCTATGAAAACAAGAACATGGTTACAGCTGTCGAAATAAATGAATATGGTGTGATTGTCGGATGCGCAAACGGCTACCTATACTCTCTTGATTCCAGAAGCGGAAAAGTAAGAAAGAGCGCAAAAATTGAAAACGGCAATATATCCGGGGTATTCATGAATGGCAAAGAAATTATCGTAGGATGTGAAGATGGAAAGTACTACACTTATGAACAGAACTGAGAAAAATACTGACACACGGCCTGAAAAAACCGCGGAAATGGCAGGGGCAAAAGAGAGTCTGAAGTCTTTCATACTGAATAATGCAATAGTGTGGGGCTCGGGAGTCGGAGAAGGGGGAAAGCCCCATAAGAGAAGCGTGGATACCAAGCAGATATTCCTGAATCCTGAATATTGCAGCATCGCGGCGCAGCTGTATTATGGCAGGCTGGTGAAATATGATTTTGATTATGTGGGGGGCATGACCATGGCCGCACACCTTGTCACAGCCTCTCTTGTCTATCTGGGAAGCCTTTATGGCAAGAATTTTGAAGGGTTTATGATGCGAAAGGAGCAGAAGCACTATGGAATGCTCAAGCAGATCGAAGGAAATATAAAAAATAACTCAAAAGTTGTAATCGTTGATGATGTTTTAAGCGGCGGCAAATTTGCCATAAGGACAATACAGGCTGTTGAAGCAATGGGATGCAAGGTTGAAGCGGTCATATGCCTTATAAACTACGAGATTGACGATAATAAATACCTTCTGGAGCAGGGGTATAATGTCGAGAGTATATTCATGCAGTCTGAACTGGGGCTGAGTGGAAATTCAAGGCCTAAGCATCCGGGCCTGTACAGGCTGAAGTGGAAGCTTAGAGGCATAAATGCCACTGATTACAGTGCGCCTAAGTCGACGCCTTTTGTCAATAAGAACGGAATTTATATCGGCAGCGACCAATCGAAGATAATGGCTGTAGATTTCGACGGGAAAGTGAAGTGGGAATTCAGGACAGATTTTCATGAGCATGGCGTGCATTCCTCCCCAATTGTTGTAAAGGGAAAAGTCATCTGCCCCGGCTATGACGGAAACCTGTATTCTTTGGACGAGACGGATGGCCGCCTTATATGGAAGAGCAGGCTTTCAGACTTTATAGGCGGCTCCCCTGCTTATGACCCTGAGCTGGACAGGATATATATAGAGCTTGAGCATGCGTACAGGAGAGGCGCGCTTGCATGCGTGGATTTTGAAACGGGTGAATTGCTTTGGGAATTTACCACGCCGGAATATACGCCCGGAATCCCGATAATTTTTCAGGACAAGGTGATTTTCGGGTGCAACGACCACTGCCTTTACTGCCTTGACAAGCATGACGGGAAAATGCTGTGGAAATTCAGGGCTTATGGGGAGCTGAAGAACGGAAAATCAGTGGATGCTGAGACAGGCTTTGCGTATGCGACTTCCTTTGACGGCCACGTATACTGCATAGACGTAGGGACTGGAAAGCTTAACTGGAAACGGAAGCTCGGATACAAACTGCATTCAAGGCCTCTCCTGTGGAAAGACAGGGTGATTGTAAGCTCTATATCAAACCAGATGACCGCGATGGACAAGAAAAGCGGTAAAGTGCTTTGGTATTTCACAACCAGAGACAGCGTTACAAGCTCTCCTTTTGAGCATGGCGGCATTGTGTATGCCGGCTCTGCCGACCGCAATATATATGCGATTGGCGCCAAAAGCGGAGAATTCATCTGGAAGTATGAGACTGAAGGAACAATAACTTCCTCCCCCAGAGTTTTTGGCGATTGCTTGTATGTAGTATCTAACGACAGTTATTTATACTGTTTTGGGAAGAGTAAGTAAAATGGAAATTATATTCTGGTTTCTTCCGGCTCTTATATTCTTAGGGATTGTAACGTCATATGAAGACATAAAGAAAGGCACCATTAGGAACAAGTGGATAATTTTTTCCCTGGCATATGCAATATCCGCATATATGGCAATATCCTACTATTCTATAAAGGCAGGTTTAACGCTGAGAACTGGCTATTTTCTTGAGCTTATCGGCACTGCATTGTTTTCCCTTGCGACTGCATTTGTCATTTGGCACGCAGGCCTTTGGACTGCAGGCGACGGGAAGCTTTTTTTCGCGTATTCTATATTGGTCCCCTTGGAGGTTTATAGGTATGGCTATATCCCTTATTTTTCTTCCATCTCCATACTTATCAATACCTTTATTCCAGTGTTCCTTTTCCTCGTATTCCTACTGATTTTCCGTACTTCGCTGAAAGAGAAAATTGAATACGGAAAGCAAGCCCTTGAATTCAATAGGATAATGCAACTGCTATTGTATCTTTTCGCCCTGATATGGCCGATAAGGCTGCTTTTTGCCTTCATCAGACTCCAGCTTAACTATTTCCTTATGATATTTTTGCTTTTTGTGCTGATGACCCAGGCAGAAAAGACTCTTAAGCTGGACATCAGGTACATATTGGGAGGCATAGCAGTGCTTCGGATGATATTCGACCCTTCCGTCTTTACAGAAATGGCATGGACTGAACTTTTCACCTTCTCTGTCCTTTTTATTGTGCTAAGATTTTTCATACTGCCCATAGGGTTTAATTATTTTACTGAGAATGTCCCGATCAAAGACCTAAAAGAAGGCATGATGCCCGCTGAGGCAATATTGAGGAAGAAAGGGGGATATATCAAGATACCCTTGGTGCAGTTCAGCATGCTCTCTTCCCTGAGGCAGACATCTATGAAAAATACTGTGCTTGAACAGACTGCAGAAGGCCTTACCCGTGACGGGATAGGCAGGATGCAGAAGATGAGACTGCCTTTCAGCAGCATACGGGTGAAGCATACCACAAGCTTTGCACCTTTCCTTTTTGCCGGTGCGTTTTTGACGATTGCCGTGCAGGGGAATTTTATCGTTCTTCTGATTAGCCTGTTTTTGTGATAATTGTTTCTGAATAAGGACGGAAATATTAATGCTGATTTCACTGAATCATGAATTGTTCTATGCTCTGGGAAAAGCAGTTTGGCCTCTTTGCAGCCTCTTCCTGTATTAATGCTATATTTTCCTCGGGAATCGGCACATAATATGGCTTAAGTATGTCTGTCTTTTCAGTAATCTTCCCTTCCTTTAGGAGCTGATAGTAAAGAGGCGTCTTTTTGTAAACCCGTAGGCCTATGCAGACGTCAACCCTGTCAGGCTTCAGCATGTCAATATTGCGGAAACTGCCCAGAATATTCCCCCTTTTTTCCATCGGGCTTCCGAACAGCAGGTTGTAGTTCACCTTGATGCCGTTCTTATGGCATAATTCAGTGGCCCTCTTTACATCCCCTACGGTGAACATCTTTTGGAGGTATCTTAAGGTAGCGTCATCAAGGCTGTCCACGCCGAGATTAACGTATTTTTTCCCTGATTTAAAGAGCTCTTGGAAAAATTCATCAGTGAACATCCTTGGGTGCGGATTAAGGTAGGCATCCCAGTTTATCCTTAGCTGCTCTTCGTTTAAAATCTTCAGTATCTTAATTGCGTGCCATGCAGGAACATTGAAGTTTGCGTCCACAAAGAAGATGTTCATTGTGCCTTTCTTGACAAGATTCCTTATTTCATCAACAACTTCAGAGGGCTCACGAAGCTTTGTCCTTTTTCCGTCAACAGCAGGATAGTCGCAGTAGGTGCACTCGAAAGGGCAGCCGAATTTAGTGGCAACGCCTATCATCGTGCCCTTTTTTTCATAGATTGAGTGGTTTATGAGGTTTCTCTTAAAGCTGCCCTGCACATAATCATCTAAATCAGCAATAATCTTTGGAACCTCTTCGCCCTTTTCCAGCTTACTCAACAAGTGTTCCATCGCCCTGAATCCTTTTGTCGCGATGGCTATGTCAGCGCCCACGTAATTTATCACCTCTTCCGGCATCAGGTTTACAGCAGTCCCTCCGACCATTATTTTTGCTTCGCTTATCCCTTTTAATTCTGCAATCTGTTCCCTGATGTCATCAAGGTAAAACTGCTGGTTGAAGAACATAGTATTGTCAAAATTCCTTATCTGGAGGCCTATCAACTGCGGGTTGAAGGCGATTACCTCTTCTTTCAGGTCAACCTGCTCAATCTGGTCTATCAGTTTGACTGTATAGCCTTTCTTAATGAGCTGTTCGGCAGTGTATTCAAGGCCCACAGGAGCAATAGGGGGCTTGAGCACATTGGGGTTTATAAGCAGGATTCTCATAAAGCTGCATGAAGGGCAAGTGTTTATTATTTTTTCGAATTGTAATTATTTGTAAATCGGGCCTAATGCCAGAATATAGTATCCTTTCCTGCTGAGTTCCTTAAGCCAGAACTGCCATGCCTGTTCCTGAGAACTAGTATAAGCCGCCTGTCCTTGTTTTTTTTCGGAGGCTCAAAAGTATCTTTCTCGATGACATCATAGCCCGTTTTCTCTGCAGTCTCGATAGTCTCGCGGATGCTTTTCGGCCTTTTGCCGGACATGAGCCGGGACAGGCCGTAGTTTATCACATTGTTGATGAATATAATTCCCTCTGCCTTTATTATGGCCTTAAGCTCCAGCAGGAAGGGCTGGTAGTCCATATAATTCAGCACCTGCGAAATGATAACAGAGTCAAAAAGCCCATCTTCATTCCTCTCCTTGCTGCAAAGAGACAAAAACTGCAGCGGGTTGTCCGCCCTGGATATAAAAAAGATATTTTCGCCGTATTTTTCCTTTAGATATCTTAAAGCATGGACATCATTTTCCCAATAGGAGATTTTCGCATCTGGGAATGATTCCTGCGTTATCAATGGATGGAAGAACGGGCCTATCTCAAGAATCCTGTCCCCTGCCCCATTCCTGTACTTTTCTAAAAAAGGTAGGAGAGCTTTGCTTCCTTCCACCATCCTTCTTCTTGCATCAGGGCCGAGCTCTCCCTTCGCTGGATTGTCTTCCACCGGCCATCCCGGCCAGTCAAGGTCTTTTGTGTCCATGAACCCTATCTTGAACTGTGGTTTTTATAAAAGTTGCTTAAATTGCAGATGCCCTGCTTCGATAGCAATTAATGATGTACGGCAAAATCTTCTATAGCCCAACGAAACATTTATATAACATATCTTACAATTATGTAGTATATGTTACAAAAAAGTAGTATTGATAGGACAGCTGAAGTCTTCTTTAAAAATCCGACTAAAGAGCACTATCTTACGGACATTAGCAGAACCGTTGGGTTAGCGCATACATCCGTTAAAAATAATCTGGATAAGTTGATTAAGCTTGGATTAATCGCAGAATCGGTTGAGAAGAAAGGGGGCAGAAAATTTCCGCTCTACAAAGCAAATTCAGACAGCAAGCTTTTCAGAAAATACAAAACCGCTTATAATATCTCAGCCATCTTTGAATCTAAAATAACCGAATTTATTGGGGATAAGCTTATGCCTAAGTCCATTGTGCTGTTCGGCAGCTACCAACGGGGGGAGGATACAGAAGAAAGTGATATCGATTTGTTTGTTGAATGCGAAAAAGATGCATTAGACATATCATCATTTGAAAAAAAGCTTGGAAGAAAAATTGAGTTGCACTTTAACAATGATTTCAGTTCATTTCCAAAAGAGCTGAAGAACAATATTATCAATGGGATAGTATTAAGCGGTTTTTTAGAGGGGTATAGATGATTACAAAAGTTAAGCCTGATAAGCAAAAGTCTGACTCCCTTAAGAAAATGGCAGAAATCACATTAGTGCGGCTGGATAGCACTGATATGGACAAATATCCAAGCAACACATTGCTGGATTATTATGATGCAATTCATAAGCTGATAGAAGCCATCACTTTGAGAGGGGGGACCAAAGTAAAAGGGGAAGGAGCTCATCAGGAATTGATTGATTATGCAGCTAAAGAGAAGAAAATAGATGAGCATATGCGGGTATTTTTGCAGCAAATGAGGGATTACAGGAACCGCATTTCATACGAGGGCTTTATGGTCAATGAAAATTACATCAAGCTAAACAAAGAAATTATCGAAAGGATAGTTAAGCATCTTTTTGAGCAATTGAAATGAAAAACACCAAAAACCTTTTATACTAATTTAATCTGGAATCATTTTAACCATGCTGCCCCAGATAAAAAAGAAAATATCCAGCTTCCTCGTAGGAGAGCAGGGAAAGATATCCAAGGAGAGCATGCTTAAATTGGGCTCTTTTCTCGCA
>JAGVYR010000061.1 GCA_018303185.1 Candidatus Woesearchaeota archaeon
CAGATTGATGAGTAGTGGTGTTTATTGTCAAATTTTTGTATAGTGGAATATTGTTTAATACCCAAGAATTAATGTAAACTTAATTCGGTACTATACATTCTTTCTCAAAAACCGATACATTTATATACTATTTTATCTATTAATATCTATTATTATAGATTAATGTAGATTTTTATCTACTAATATCTTATAATATAAGATAGTAGGCAAAAGAGGAAACAGGTATGCAGGAATCATTCATCAGGACTATTAGAAAAACAGGTACGAGCATGGGCGTAAACATCCCGCCAGAGATAATCAAGCTCCTGAGCCTGAAGGACGGCAATATAGTGAGGATAACTATAGAAAAGATAACAAAAGGCGGTAAGGATTAACATACACAGCTATCTTGATGAATTGAGCAGCGGGACTGAAGTAATAGAAAGATTCTCTGATGTAAGGAAAGAGCTTGAAAATGTTGAGGAGCTGCACGGGCACATAGATGATTTCGAGAGGAATTCTATATTCCATTCCACTGTTTTCCTGAAAAAAGCAAAAGACCAGAGCGCAGCAATGCGGGTAAAGATGCTCAATTCCCAGATAAGGGAGAAGAATGAAATCACTGAAAGGCTGCATGAGCTTGCGCACAACCTTGGAATGCTGAGGACTTTGGTATTTGTGAAGGATGAAAAGGCGTTTTCAAGGATAAAGGACAGCTTCCTGACTAACGAGTATTCGAGCATTCCGGTAATTGCTGAAGAATTAAATGATTTCAGGGACAAGCTTGACAACCTGAAGAAAGGCTACAAGGCAATGATAAATGACAGGCACGCAAGCATTGACTTCAAGGTAAAGCATGAGCACCATCTTGACTCGCACTTAAAGAAGCTTGGGAATGTAAGGAAAAAGCAAAAAGCCTTATTGGTTTCTATGGGGCTGATGTTCACTAAGCTGAGCAAGGAATTGATAAGGCAGAAGAGAGATTAGGTGCATTTCATTTCTTCAGGACTTCCCTTGCTTTCTCAACAACCTCTTTCGCCAGGGAAAAAAGCTCATTGTAGAGGTCGTCTTCCATAGACAATCCAGTGCCGTACTAACTGTTCCCTGAGCTTCACGCTTGTCTTTTTCTGCGCTTCATCAGGGTCCAAAGTGGTTATCCTGCCCATAAGCTCCCTGTCAAAATCTATATTCTTATCTTCAATAAGGCTGTGCATCAGGGCAAAAGTGCATTCCTGATTCCTTGATTCATATCCAAACTTTGAAGCTATAGCCAGCAGGGAATGGTACATGGCGTAAAACGATGTGCTTGCGCTTATGTCTGAGAAGCCGTTCTCCAGAAAGGCTGTAGCTTTAAGGTAATGCTCTGCTTTCGCTATATGCCTTGCAGCCGCAACATTATCCGGCTTTACCTTGACAAGTCCCCGGTGGGTATCTGAACCTTTAAGCTCTTTTTCCGCTTTCCTCAGGCACCATTCAACCTTGTTCTCTGCATGGCTCATCTTTCCATCAACTCCATAATCTTTTCTTCTCCCAAGACGGCAATGCCTTTTATAGCATTCAATAATGGCTTGTCTCCCTTCTTAATATTATTTTTGAAATCTTCCCTTGCCTGGAACATCGGATGCATTCTTTTAGTATGCAGCATATTCATATCATTGATTTCCTTAACCAGATCTTTGTATTGTTCTGCATCTTTTATTAGGAATAAAACATCTATGTCATTTGCATGCCTGCCTTTCCTAAGCACAGAGCCGAATAATATGGCCGCCTCAGCGCTCTTGAGCTTTCTTATGTCCTCAACCCATACCTTGGCGTAAGGCTCTGCCTGCTCACATTCCCTTTTTAACAGAAAAAGGACATACTGCCTTACATAATCGCTGCTTAGATTAAGGCTGTAGAACTTTGCTTTCCCCATCTCTTTTGAGCTTATGATGCCCTCTTTTTCCAGCCTTCTGGCTATTTTTAATGCGCCCATCCTGCTCAATCCCATCTTCCTTGCAATGCTGCTTGCATTATATTCCTTTTCCGGGCTTTTGAAGATGCTCAGCACAAATCCCATCTCGTTATCAGTTATCTGATTCATGCAAATTCACAGTTTACATATGTAAACTTGTAGTTTATATACTTTTCGGTTGAAAAAGAGCCATGCGCGGATATCCGGTAATGCTCAAGAAGTATCTAAACCACAGCCCAAATCATATAAGCTCCCAGCGAAAGAAGCAGCAATCCCACTGCAAGCCTCATGAAGCCCCTGTGCTCTTTTCTCCAATTCTCCAAAGTTTTGGATGTGTGGCCGGCATACACCAATCCCACAATTACAAATAGCGGAAGGATGAATATCAGGTTGTAGAGCAGCAGCATCGGAATTCCGGCAGCAAACTGCCCTTTTGACAGCAAGCCAAGTATTGCAAGATAAGGCGCTCCTGTGCAGGGCAGTTCTACAAAAACGACAAAGATTCCCAAAAAGAAGGCTACAAGAAGGCTCAGCGCAGGATGCTTTGTCTCCATGCTTGCCATGGCTTTGGAGTATTTCTTTATCCTTTCTCCTGCTCCCGGAATCATCTGCAGGGAAAAGCCTTTTCCATACCAAAAATAATCCTTTATCTCGAGAAGGCCTGCTATAACCGCAATTACGGCTGCAAACCAGTAAAACGGCTTTGAAAGATAGGCAGTGTAATTCCTTATAATACCGATAATTCCCAATCCCAACAAAAAATACGTAATGTAAACAGCGGAAATGTAGACAAGCCCGCCAAGCAGCATCCTTGCCCTGCTTTTGAACACTTTGATCATGTAAGCGAGCAGGAATATCAAGACCCCAAACACGCAGGGATTTATGCTGTCAGCAGCGGCTGCAACAATAATTATGCCCAGAGTAAGGTTCTCAATCATTTAATTAAGCCTCACATCCTTCAGGCATCGGCGTGTCTGTCCCAAGGTTCTTGTTCGGCTCATAGAAAGCGTCAATTTCCTTCCTTATTGTGCAGATATCCACGCCCTGCTCGTGCAGCTCCTTTGTTCTCTTGGCTATGTCAAAGCAGACAGCGCACGTTATTCCGTGCTTGTCAAAATTGCCGTTATCCCTCCAAAAACAATGCCTTGTGTGCTTATGCCCTGCATACTTGCAGCCGCAGTAGCATGGCATTTGCTCCAAAAGCCTGCCGCCTTCCTCTGTCTGTGCCCATGCATACATATCCCTCATCTCTCCGGTAACATAATCCGGAATTTCATTGGATGCTGTTCCTGGAGAAAAAAAGAAATAGGCTATGACTCCGATGAAAGCAATTATAACGGCCGCTGCTATTATCTTAGTCTTGTCAGCTTTCTTAACATTCTTTTTTTTCATCGTTTATGAAACATAGTGCACTATAAAAAATATTAAAATAATGGCAAGGCTGCAAAGGGTGCTGTACCATGCAACTTTTTCGCTTTCAATTCCCAGAATTTTATCTCCCTTGCAGAAAAGGCTGAGCGCTATGAACACTGCAGCAACCAAAATGCCCTTTGCAACCCAATGATGCCTGAAAATGGATGCCAGCAGCGCCTTGAAAGATGGAAGCAGCTCTGAGGTGATGACTAGAGCCGCCAGCAAGACAGACGCTGCCGATGCCCCATTATAAAAATTAGGCTTCATGCCCTTCCCCCCAATGTGACTATCCTGCCCATGATTCCTATTATGACAGCGAGGGCTATGAGCAGCATCCACCATTTCTTGCTTTCCTTAAGCTTTCCTGAATAGACAAGCCATGCAGCCAGTGTGGCTATGACCGGAAGCAAAAGCCCCCAGTGCTCCTTTGTCTCCATGACAACAGAATGCGCCCATGGGCGGGAGCCTGCCTTAATCAAAGTCTTTGTCGCAGGATAAAAGATGAGATAAAGGACAGCAGAAGGGAGTATTGTGAGCCAGCTGACAGCGGCTGTGGCAATTGAAAGATGCTTCAGCCATTTGGGCTTCTTTTTCATGTAAGCCAGAATGATGATTGGAAAGGCAATAAGCAGAAGGCCGCCGATGATGTGGAGGTAAAGCGCTATATCTCTCATTTTTCCTCTTTTTCCTTTTTTATTCCTTGAAAGGATAATATTTAAATACCAACTACAGAAATGTGTAGTTATTCAGCGGGATTTTTTTATTGATTATGGAAAAAGGAAAACTTTGTGATTTGACTGAACTGCATAGCTTTCTTGGCAGCAAATGGGCATATGCGCTGCTTACAAACATAGGGACAAGGCCGGTTTCTTATAATGAATTGCAGGCTATATCAAAGCGCACGATAAATCCCACACTCCTTTCAAAAAGGCTGAAGGACATGGTGCGCTTTAAGATTATCAGCAAGGAGAATACTGAAGGGAAGATTGTTTACATGATAACTTCACAGGGGATGAGGCTTAAAGAGCTTCTTCACGAGATAAAAGTCTGGGCCGAAGAGTCAGATTGCTGCATTCCAGAGAAATGCAAAGGGAAGGAATGCGTGTGCAGGGAAGGTTTTGAAGTCTGACCAGAATGCGTCAGGTACTTATAATAGGGGATGTTAATTTTTAATATCAATTAGCCCCTATTATGTTCGAAAGACCTAACAAATGCTATTAAAAACTTAGGTCTTTCGTTATAGCTTCACATTCTGACAAGGTATTTAAATTCTCCATAAATTCCCTCTCAAATGAACAAATACGGAGTTGAAAAATGGAGCGATTTGACGCATATTAAGCTTCCCAGGCCAATTTCCATGAGTTTGCCGGTGAGTGGTGCAGCTGAAAAATCTTTAGACAGATTAGTTAGGCGTTTCCCGGAATATTTTCACCAGGATATGATTCCGTTTGAATATAAAGATTTTCCAGGGCATATTATGTATGCAAGGGTTTTTGAAAAAGATAAGATGATTTTTAAGCATTCAGTGCATTTTCATTACAATGGTGAACCGTCATTTACAGCTGAACATATGCTCGACGCCCCAAATGAGAAAAGAAAAATCAGGATCTCTCGCATCGGGATAGAAGCTGCAATCTCTCCTTATTATGTCATTATAGCAGGAGGGGAAAAAGTGGCTTATCCCCAATTCTTTGGGAAACATTTTATTGAAAGAACTAAAAGCTTTGAGCACACTCGGGACACTTTGATGAACATATACCAAAACATATTACAAGGATTGCCAGTTAAAAAGAGAACCAGAAAGCTTCCAATTGAAGTTGACTCTAATGGTGCGTGGTATAATGTAATAAATCCAACAAACACAAGATTGGAGCAGGCCTCAAGTCTTTTGAGGAAATACTGGGATAGTCTGGCCTTAGATGCTATGCCAGTCGATGCAGGGCTGAATAAGGCGGCTGACCATATTTTTGCTGCAAGATCAGACAGAGCAAGGCTTTGGGCACTTAGGGAAAATTTGAAAAGAAAGCCCAATCCCAATCTAAAAATGGGGCTCGCTGGTTCCATTCAGGATAATTTTTCTGAAGCCCAAAAGATTATGGATGAATTGAGCCTGCAGCCTATGCCTGAAGAGCTAGTTAAATTCAATTGGATAGAAACCTATAAAAACCGCTCATAATAAGCCTAATTTCAATGAAGCAGGTGTTCACCGGGCTGAACAAGGAACTGATAAGAAAGAATCCGGATTGATGTTATTGCAAATATTCAATGGCAAAGTGCGGGACATAAACTGCATTCTTTTCTGGAATGCATTGAACGGGTATTACCAATCTTTTGTTTGCTCCGCCTTTAACAGGCTGTAGGCTAATGTAATAAGCCACATCTCTGCCTCTTCTGACCCCTATCACCGGACCCAAACAACATTCAATTGACTTATCTCCGGGCCTGCCCGTATTAGAGGATACATTGACCACCCGACCTTGCTTAAATGGCAGCTCTGCATTTCCGTTCCTGCCATCTGTCAGGAGAAGGTTTACCTTAAAAGCTGTTAGGATTTCTTGATTCGCCATCATTGAATAGAAAAGGCATTTGTTTTTAAACTT
Organism: Candidatus Woesearchaeota archaeon; assembly: GCA_018303185.1. Lineage (GTDB taxonomy): Archaea > Nanobdellota > Nanobdellia > Woesearchaeales > GW2011-AR4 > JAGVYR01. The sequence goes on from JAGVYR010000061.1 coordinate 5,947, forward strand.
TCGTATTTTTATAACTCCTCAATAGTATCTATTTGAAAGAACAGTAAACTTTAAAAGCCAGAAGCCGATACTTACTCCATGGCAACTTCAATAACCAATGCCGGAATAATTTCTACCATTATAATCTAGATGCCGGCCTATACAGTGGGCTGGTTAAAACAGCAGACATGATAGAAATATATAAAAACTGAATACGGATACGTGGAAAATATGCAGAAATACGACCCTTTGAAGCAGGAGCCTGAGATACTGGAATTCTGGAAAAGGCACAAGATAAGGGAGAAGTCTAATGAGCGCAATAAGAACGGAAAGAAATTTTACTTCTTAGACGGGCCCCCTTACACTTCAGGGAAAGTCCATATAGGCACTGCATGGAACAAGTCACTGAAAGATTCCATTCTAAGATACAAAAGGATGCAGGGCTTCCACGTGCTTGACAGGGCAGGGTATGACATGCACGGCCTTCCAACAGAGAATGCGACTGAAAGGAAGCTTGGAATAAGCGGAAAAGAGGCTATTGCCCGGTTTGGAATTGCGAATTTCATAAAGGCCTGCAAGGAATTGTCCATAGAAAACATGAAGGCGATGAACAATGACTTTGAGCGCATGGGAGTGTGGATGGACTTTGAGAACGCCTACCAGTCCGTAAAAAATGAGTTCATAGACGGCGAATGGTGGCTTGTGAAGAAGGCGCATGAGCAGGGAAGGCTGTATGAAGGCTTCAGGAGCATGGCATGGGACTGGGCGCACCAGACAGCGGTTGCAAAGCATGAACTGGAATACAAGACAATCAAGGATAAGTCAATATTTGTTAAAATGAAGGTTAAAGGCAAGGAAAATGAATTCCTGATAATATGGACTACAACGCCATGGACGATAGCTTACAACCTTGCAATAATGGTAAATCCTTCTCTTGATTATGCAAAATGCAAGGTAGAGAATGAAATATGGATAGTTGCAAAGGCTCTTGCAAATGCGTTCATAGGCTCTGTTGCAGGCAAAAGTTTTGAAATAGCTGAAGAGCTTAAAGGAGATAAACTGGAAGGGCTGGAATACGAGCATCCTTTTTATGATGAACTAAAAGAGGAATATGATAAAATAAAAACAAAGCACCCTAAAGCCCATACTGTTGTTTTATCTGAAGAATTTGTGGATACGAGCGCCGGAACAGGGCTTGTCCACTGCGCCCCGGGATGCGGCCCTGAAGACTACGAAGTCGGCCATAGGAATGGATTGCCGCCATGGAATACTGTAAGTGAAGACGGCCATTATGGAGAAAATATGGGCAAATTCTCAGGAAGGCATGCTTTGAAAGACAACCATACATTCATTGAGGAATTGGAAGAAAGAGGCACAATTGTCGGACAGACAATAGTCGAGCACGAATATCCCCATGGCCAGAGAAGCCATAAGCCGGTGATATTCAGGGCAACGAGGCAGTGGTTCTTCAGGGTTGAGGACATCAAGGATGAGATGATAAAAGAGAATGATAAAATACAATGGAACCCGAAAGCGGGCTATAATGCCTTCAGCAGCTGGCTCAACAATCTCAGGGACAATTCCATCTCAAAGCAGCGATACTGGGGCACTCCATTGCCGGTATGGAGGAATGTTGAAGATGCCCACGATTATATTGTGGTAGGCTCGATAAAAGAGCTTGAGGAGCTTTCAGGCCGGAAAGTTGAAGAGCCGCACATCCCGTGGATTGATGAAATAACAATAAAAAAAGGCGGGAAAGAGTATAAGAGAGTGCCTGATGTGCTTGATGTCTGGGTGGATGCAGGCTGCGCTTCCTGGAATTCATTGGATTTTCCGCAAAAGATGGAAGATTTTGAAAAATACTATCCTGCTGACTTTATTCTTGAAGGGAAAGACCAGATAAGGGGCTGGTTTAATCTGCTGCACGTTGCCTCAATGATTTCAATGAAGAGGCCTTCCTTCAAGGCTGTTTATATGCATGGGTTCGTGCAGGACGCTTTGGGAAGGAAGATGTCAAAAAGCCTTGGAAATTACATACTGCCTGAAGAGGTCATAAGCAGGCACGGCGCTGACGCATTAAGGTACTATTGCATAGGCGGAGCTGACGCGGGCCTTGACTTGAACTATAATTTTGACGACATGAAGGTAAAGGTGAAGAACCTCATGGTTTTGTGGAACCTCCAAAATTATGTGCTGGATATGGCCAGAAATCTTGGTGTCAATCCTAAGGGGCTAAAATCCGGAAAATTAGAGCTGGAAGAAAAATACATATTCTCAAAGCTGCACTCGGCAATAAGGAAAGTGACTGAATTGTCTGACGAATATAAATTGAATGAAACTCCGTGGCCTGTTGAGCGGCTTTATCTTGAGCTGAGCAGGACCTACATACAGCTTACAAGGGACAAGAGCGCTGTCGGGAATGAAGAGGAAAAGAAGACAGTGCTTTATACTGTTTACAATGTATTTCTTGAGTCTTTAAAGATGCTTTCTCCTATAGCGCCTTTCATAACTGAAGCCATCTACCAGAATCTGAAGAATGAGTTTAAGCTTGAGGAAGAAAGCGTTCATTTGTGCGGATGGCCTGCTTTTGATGAGAAATTTATAGATGCGGAACTTGAGGAAAATATGGAAGTTGCCTCGGGCATAATACAGTCTGCATTATCCTTGAGGGAAAAAATACAGCAGGGCACCAGATGGCCGCTGAAAGAAATCGTCATAGCAACAAAAGACGGAAAGATTGTGAAAGCTGCTGAATCAATGAAAGAGGCCATAAAGACGCAGGCTAACATAAAGGAAATAACCATCCTTGAGAACCTGCCGGGAATAAGGCTGAGCGCAAAGCCCGATTTCGCTCAATTGGGGCCTGATTTCGGCAAAGATGCGCCAAAAATAATTGCAAAGCTTGCCCTTGAAAGCCCTGAAACCATCCTAGGGCATATAGAAAAGGAAGGCAAATATGCTGCCAAGATTGATGATAAAGAGTTTAACATCGTGAAAGAGCACCTTATTGTTGAGAGGAAAGTGCCGGATAAATATGCGGAAGCTGCCTTCAGGGGCGGATTTGTTTATCTTAACAGGGAAATTGATGATGAGCTTGAGGCAGAGGGCTTTGCAAGGGAGGTAATGAGAAGGGTTCAGGCATTGAGGAAAGAAGCAGGATTGCAGAAGCCTGATAAAATTCATCTTTTCATAAAGGCTGATGAAGAGCTTAAAGCAATGCTTGCAAAATGGAATGATGCAATAGCCGAGAAAGTCAATGCTTCATTATTGAAGATTGCAGAGACAGATCCAAACAAGAAACTGCCCTTTTCTTCAGCAGAGAAAGTAAAAGGAAGGGAGTTTGGGCTGTTTCTGGAGAAGGTTTGATTATTTAGCCCTTCCCAGAACAAGGGCTGTAGTGGTTTTTTCCACTCCCCTGAATTTTGTAAGCCTGTTGACAACGAATTCATTTAGCTCTTTCAGGTCAGCAGCATGGATTTTTACCAAAAGGTCATATTCTCCTGTCAGGTGCTCCACGATTTCTATGTAATAATTTTTCACAAGGTTGTTTATCAAATCCTTGGTGTCCATATTAAGCTCTTTCAGCTCCTTAAGGGATATTGTGATGAACACATATGCCGCAATGGGAAGCCCCATCTTTATCCTGTCAATGTCGATTGTGAATTTCTTAATTATTTTTTCTTTTTGCAGTTTTTTTATCCTGTTGTTTACAGTGGTGACAGGAATTCCTGATTTCTTCGATACCTTATGGGAGGATAAGCGCGAATTTTCCTTCAAGATGTCGAGTATTTTCCTGTCCTTTTCATCAATAATTTCCTTCATTTTGGTTCATATAAGCCATAAATATATATAAATATTGCTATTTTGGATTAATAATTCCGAATTTCCTGCACTATGCTTAAATAGTCTGAATTGCATACTAGCCTTAGGCGAATGAATTAGGAGGTGTGTTAGTTGGCTGGGGAAAAATGCGAGTGCTGCGGGAGAAGAATATCTTCCTCTGCGTCGGAAAGGGAAAATGTCTGCATAGACTGCAAAAGCAACGCTGCGATGGCAATGTTCTCTGACCTGTATCTTTACGGCCCAAGAATCGGGCTTTTCTAGTGGCTGTCAGGGCTGGTTCTTATAGGGAGTATTCTTTCGGCTGCGTTCAAAATGAAGGTTAGCAGGGCTTCGGTGAAAATGTAGCTGGTGCCAATGTGCGAGCCCTGTTTAAATCTCATCGAGCATGACAGGGGACGCTCCATACGGGATGTCATGCCTGTATAAAACTCATTCAGGCGAGCAGGCACCAGCCGAACAGAGTGAGATTTTCACCAGAGCCGGTTTTTTCAAAAAATATTTAAACTTCCACAGCAGGTTTTAATCTATGCCAGAAAAGGATAAGAAAAAAACAATAGCCAAAGACACGCCTCTTGCTGAAATCACGCTAAGGAGGTATGAAAGGCCATCCAACCTGAAAGGAAGGGAATTAGTAAGGAAATTATGCCTTTCCGTCGGCTTGCTGCAGCCCGGGGATTCAAGGGATATTGTCGTTGATGTCCTTAATGTCCTGATCAAGGCTGCCCAGAGCAAAGAAGAGCTTATCTCTCAGGAAATTGAAAAAAGAGTCATTGAAGAAAGGAAAAGATTGAAACTGCCTTTGCTGGGCATTGCCCCTTCAAATATAAGAAGGCAGCTTAAGAGGCTGAAGGATTTGTTCCTGATTGAATCAGTGCAGAACAGGTACAGGGTGACTGAATTCGAGCTTCTTGAGGAGATATTTGCGGAAAGGATTGAGAAGTATTACTTAAGGAATATTGTGGACAGGGTAAGGGAGTATTTTAAGGCGGTGAAGTGATTATTTTAGGTAGGGTTTATTAAGATACCAAAGCGCTGCTGGTCTTGCATTAAGAATAGCGTGGAAGAGGGCATGCTCCGGTGTTTTTTGGCTTGATGATTCCATTTTCTTAACCTGATTAATTACTCATATAAGTATAACCTTATAAATGCTATATTATATATAAATCTTGTCGTTTCTTACTTTACAAAGTATATTATTAAGAAACTTTAAATAGTAGTTAAGTTTGACTTAACCCATGGGGGAAATAAAAATAGTTGTTGATGGGTATAAGTGTGAACGATGCAAACACGAGTGGATACCTCGTTCTAGAAAGAAATTAAATCCCATCATTTGCCCTTCTTGCAAGAGCCCCTATTGGAATATACCAAAGAAGCGAAAAACAAAAGCAGCATCTAAAGGTTGAAAAATGGTTTTAAGGCAATTAACTAAAGAACAGGCGAAAGAAGAAGTTAAGAAATTGGTGGACAAATATGCCAGGATAGTTGAATCCGGCTCTATTAAAAGATACAAAGAAGAGGACACAAAAGCGGAGTTTATCGAGCCGCTTTTTGAGGCATTAGGCTGGGATGTCAGAAATACTGAAAATGATGACGAAGTAGTTAGAGAAGAAAAAATCTCTAAAGGCAGGGTAGATTATTCTTTTAGGATTAATGGAATCCCTAAATTTTTCTTGGAAGCGAAAGCACTAAAGGAAGATTTAGGCAATATCAAATTTGTTGAACAGGCTGTAAATTATTCCTGGCACAAAGGCTGTACCTGGGCAGTCCTTACTGATTTTGAAGCCATCAAGATTTTTAATGCTGAGTGGAAAAGTGCAAATCCTTTACAGGCACAATTCGGGCAGACTTTGCCTTGTCAATTGTTCTTAGAAAAATTTGATACTTTGTGGCTTTTGTCTAGAGAGAGCTTTGAGAAGAAGCTTCTTGATATTGAGGCAGAAAAATGGGGGAAAAAGATAAAGAAAACCTCTGTTGACAAGCAGCTTTTAAGTGATTTGACAAGATTCAGGTTTATAATCTGCACAAGGCTCGGGATTATTGAAAAGGGAATTGATGAAAATAAGCCTAGCCAATTATTATTTGAGGTGATTTAAATGGATGA
>JAGVYR010000068.1 GCA_018303185.1 Candidatus Woesearchaeota archaeon
AACTGAGAGAAAAACAAGAAGCAGAATTCTTTTTCTGTTTTTAAGTCAGAGAAAAATAATTTTTATAGAAAAAACCACTTTTTTCAAAGTTCTCTATATTTTTAAACAAAGTTATTTTTTACCATTTATGAAAATAAAAAGGAGGATGTTAAAGGCTTTCTCGTTGATTTTTTTAGTTGTTTTGATTTTTGTTGTTTTTTATTTCGTTTCAATGAAAAAAATTGATTATAAAAACAATGGAAAATATTTTGATGGCAACGGCGTTTTAATCAATTTTCCAAGAGGAGAACTAAATATTGAGAAATCTGACTTTGAAAGCAATGAAAACTACACAATAACGAAATTATCTTACGACAGCTTCGGCACAAGGGTTTACGGGCTGGTTCTTGAGCCGAAAGTGAAAAATAATGTTGGAGTTGTTTTGCTGCCGGGCGCAGGAGTGAGCAAGGAAAGCGAACTTGAGCTTGCAGGGAAAATTGCAGGGCTTGGATATGCTGTCATAACCATAGACCAGAGGGGTGCTGGGGAGACAGAAGGAATCCCACCGGACATTGAGCATGAGTTTTACAGCTTTGAGAGCGGAAACCTCACCTATTACCATCTCATGGCTGCTGATGCGCTGAAAGCTGCAGACGTCCTGAGAAATGAAGGCATTGGAAAGGTAATAATGATTGGAGAGAGCCTTGGCGGAAGGAATGCCATGATAGCAGCGGCTGTCGACGATTCTATAGCAGGATACATAGGAATAAGCACCGCAGGCTTTGGCTATAAGGATTCCGGAATCATGCAGCAGGACAATTTCATGCACTCTATAGATGCTGACTACTACATCCCAAAGATAGCCCCAAGGAAAGCTGTCATGATGCACAACACTTTTGACAGGAACATCCCCATAGATGCTGCAAAAAGCACGTTTTCCCTTGCAAGGCAGCCTAAGGAGTTCATAACAATTAACGATTCAAAATGCAATCATGGGTACTGTAGGAGCTTTTATGAAGGGCTGAAAAGGAGTTTGGAGAGTTTTGATAATGGCTAAACGTCAGAAGAAAGATATCAATTTTAAGCCTTATGAACTCGGGTCAAATATTATCCTAGAATCAGTAAGATATGTTCTCTGCGGCTCTCCGTATTTAGGCTTGATTGTTTCTGGCATTTTTCCTGTATTCAGCCAGAAATCTACTTCCATCATTCCAGGTTTTTCTCCCATCCTAACCTGAAGTGTTGGATCTTTGCCGATAACACCGCCCTCTGGTATAATGAGATGTGTTATGTTTGCGGGTTTTCTTGAAATCGGCCCCGGCTGCCATCCCAATGTTGGAGTTTGGTCTCTCATGCTATCAATAAATCATTCCAAAGATTTAAATTTTTTGCCTGTCAATTTTTTAAAATCAGGCAAAAATCACCTTTCCATTGCCGATAAATAAGAAATCAAGCCCTCAATCTGCCTCAGCTTTGTCTCTTTGAACAGGAATTCCCTGAAAGTGTTGTCGACTTTTATGCCGAACTGCTGCAGGCCTGAGTTTAATTTCCCATAAAGCTCCTTTCCCTTGCTGTCAAGGTCTGTGAGTATTATGCATTCTCTGGAATTTGAGGCTACCTCTTCTATTACGTGGTAGAGCGGCTGTTTGCTTAATGTAATTATATTGAAAATTCCGAACTTTTCAAGGGCTTTTTTGTCTTTCTTACCTTCGACAATTACAAGCTTTTTTGATTTTTTAATATCTTCAAGGTGCTTCAGCAATTCTGTATGCCTATCCATAAGCATTGGGAATAATGACAATTATTAAAAATTGTGCATTCTTCTTGCCCTATATGCTCCCCCCGTACATAACGCTAAACCATTACAAGAGAAGGGAAGTGCAGGAAGAGATAGCCGCAGCCGCGAAAAACAGGGAAGTCGCTGTCAAGTTCGGCGACCAGTTCGGGAACAGGCCGGATGCTATAAATTATCCAAATGAGATAATAGAGCTGGCAAAGCAAGGGGCAACTTCCTTCCATGTTTCCGAGGAAAGGTGGGAGAATCCGCTGCTCATAAGGACTGACATGAGAAAGGAAGAGACTGAGAAGCTTAGGACGGGCTGGGATTTAGTGCTGGACATTGACTGCGGCATCTTCGGGTATTCTAGGATAGCGGCTGACCTCGCCATAAAAGCATTGAAGTACAACGGCGTAAAGTCCATTTCGTGCAAGTTCTCCGGCAACAAAGGATTCCATATAGGCGTGCCTTTCGAGGCCTTTCCTGAAACTGTCGGAAGCTATAATGTAAAGGAGATGTTTCCCGAAGCGCCGAGGAGAATTGCGCTGTACATATCAAGCATGATAATGGGGCCATTGGGAGAAAAAATACTCAATCTTGAGAAAGACATAAGCAAGGTTGCTGAGAAAGTTGGAAAGAGTGTTCCAGAAATAACTGGCTATAAGCTGGATGAAAACAAGAACAGGGCAAAGATACTTGACGCAAAGCCGTTCCTTGAGATTGATACTATCCTGATAGCTTCAAGGCATTTGTACAGGATGCCGTATTCCCTGCATGAAAAATCAGGGCTTGTTTCTGTTCCTTTAAACCCGGACAAAGTTCTTGAATTTGAAAAAGAGTATGCAAAGCCTGACGAGCTGAAGGTTTCGAAGTATAGGTTCCTTGGTGCTTCGAAGGCTGTGAAAGGGGAAGCCAAGCAGCTCATAACACAGGCATTTGATTTTACGATACCTGAAGAAGAATCGAGAATGGGCAGGAAAAGGGAATTTGAAGTGCCTGAAGAAGCTGTTCCGGAAGAATTGTTCCCGCCGTGCATCAAAAAGATTCTTCTTGGATTGGAGGATGGCAGGAAAAGGGCCCTGTTTGTATTGACAAACTTTCTCTCAAGCGCAGGCTGGGACTATGAAAGCATGGAAAAAATTCTTGGAGAATGGAACAAAAGAAATAAAGAACCTTTGAAGGAAGTATATATCAAAGGGCAGCTTCGCTATCATAAGCAGGGCTTGAAGAAGATACTGCCTCCAAACTGCCCCAAGCTGCAGGAACTGATTCCGCTGCCAAACCAGCAGAACTATTACACTGACCTTAGGGTATGCTCTCCCGATAATTTGTGCGGCAGGATAAGGAATCCTGTGAATTATTCTATAAGGAAAGGGTCTGGCGGGCAAGGAAAGAAAGGGGGAAAGGCCGGGAAAGAGAGCGCCCAAAAAACAGCAGAAACACCGAAAAATGGCTGAGAATGTTTTTATCATAAAATAGAGAGAAATCCCTTATAAATGACATAGCAACCTTTATAAATAACCCTGTATTCCTGCATATTCCGTGAAATAGTGCTTAAGGGATGCTTAAGCATGTGAAGACAAGCCTGAAAAGGTGGCCTTTTCAGTACAGTTCTACAGACTGTTTTCTAAAAAAGGCGCCATAAAAAGGCTTTTTTCAAGCGTAAACGGGATACGTAGGGTTATCCCGCTCAAAAATGCCAACAACAAGAAAACCAAGAAGCGGAAGCATGCAGTTCTGGCCTAGAAAGAGGGCTAAAAGGCAATACGCGCGCGTCAGGAGCTGGGCAAGCTCAAAAGATGCCAAAGCCCTCGGCTTCGCAGGCTATAAAGTCGGCATGACGCACGCTATAATTGCTGACAACAGAAAAAATTCAAAGACAAAAGGGCAGGGCATCTCGTGCCCGCTGACAATCATTGAATGCCCCCCGCTGAAGGTCATTTCAGCAAGATTCTATAAAAATTCTGATTATGGCTTAAAAGTTGCTTCTGAAGTCTTTTCCCAAAGTTCCGACAAAGAGCTTGAGAGGAAAATAACGCTGCCAAAGAGCATAGAGAAGAAGTTTGAAGATATGGCTGATTTTGACGATGTCACGATAATGGTTTACACGCAGCCCAAGCTTACCGGCATAGGAAAGAAGAAGCCTGAAATCTTCGAGATAGCGATAGGCGGAAAGAAGGAAGACAAGGCGGCATTCGCAAAGGAAAAATTGGGCAAGGAGATAAGCCTAAAAGACGTGTTTAATGCCGGGCAGCAGGTTGATATTCACGCAGTCACAAAGGGAAAGGGGTTCCAGGGGCCAGTAAAGAGGTTTGGGGTCTCTATAAGAAGCCACAAGTCTGAGAAGACAAAGAGGGGTCCAGGAACTTTAGGAGGGTGGAAGGCCCAGGCACACTTCATGTACAGGGTTGCGCACGCAGGACAGATGGGCTACCACCTGAGGACAGAATACAACAAATGGATTGTCAGGATAGGAGAGAAGCCGGAAGAGATAAATGCAAATGGCGGCTTCCACGAATATGGCGTAGTTAAAAATGCTTACCTTCTGGTAAAGGGCTCTGTTGCCGGGGCGAAGAAAAGGCTTGTGAGGATCAACACGAGTACAAGGCCGAACAGAGGCATACCTGCAGAAGCTCCATCAGTCCAATACATAAATTCAACAGGATAAAATGAAACTCGACATCGTAGATTCGTCAAAAAAGAAAGTCGGTGAGATAGAACTGCCTGTGCAGTTTGGGGAAGAGATAAGGCCAGACCTAATTTTGAGAGGCGTGCTCAGCATGCAGAGCAAAACCAGGCAGCCTTACGGCGCCATGGAAGACGCTGGCATGAGGCAGTCCGCAAAACTCTCAAGGAGAAGGAGAGATTACAGAGGGAGCTACGGCTTTGGCATTTCAAGGGTTCCGAGAAAGATATTTTCAAGGCAGGGAAGAAGGATGAACTGGCAGGCTGCTGTCGCTCCCGGCACTGTAGGCGGAAGAAAAGCGCATCCGCCAAAGGGTTACAAGATACTCGGGAAAAAAATCAATGTGCAGGAGGGCAGGAAGGCAATGAGGAGCGCAATAGCAGCTTCGATAAATGCCGGCCTTGCAAAGGAAAGGGGCCATCACGTGCCTGAGGGATACCCATTCATACTGGATACATCATTTGAAAATATTGACAGGACGAAAAATGTGAAGGAAGCCCTTGACAGGCTTGGATTTTCAATGGAGCTTGAAAGGTCTGCCGAGAGAAAAGTAAGGGCGGGAAAGGGCAAGTTCAGGAACAGGAAATACAGGACAAAGAAAGGGCCGCTCATAATAGTATCAAAAGACAGCAGGATAATCAAGGCTGCGAATAACATCCCTGGGATAGACGCGGTGGATGTGAAGAAGCTTAACATAGGACTTCTTGCGCCGGGCGCTGCGCCTGGAAGGGTTGCACTGTGGACGAAAGATGCCCTGGCTGTTTTAGAAAAGGAGAGGCTGTTTGCGTAAAATGGATCCGTTCAAAGTCATCAGGCATCCGCTTTCGACAGAAAAGTCGATAAGGATGATGGAGTCTGACAACAAGCTTATATTTGTAGTAGACGGCAAAGCGGACAAGCACGACATAAAAAAGGCGATTGAGCAGATGTTCAATGCGCAGGTTGATGAAGTCAAGACCGTAAATACCCACGAGGGGGAGAAAAGGGCATATGTCAAATTCTCTCCGAAGAGCCCGGCGATAGACATAGCTACCCAGCTGGGATTGATATGATAATAAGGTGCTAAAATGGGAAAGAACCTAATTCAGCAGGCAAGAGGGAAGGGCGGCCCGAGATACAGGGCGCCTTCGTTCAGGTACAAGGGAAAGGCAGAATTCGCAAAAGTTCAGGAAGCGGAAGGAAAAGTCCTTGATATCGTGCACTGCCAGGGGCACAGCAGCCCGCTTGCGCTGATAAAATACGGCAACGGGGAGCAGACTTATCTTCAGGCTCCTGAAGGCATAAGGGTAGGAGATGGCGTGGTTGCTGGAAATGAAGCCGAAGCAAATATAGGAAACGTAATCCCTCTCAAAAACATTCCTGAAGGGACTTCAATCTATAATATAGAGCTCAGGCCCGGAGACGGCGGGAAATTCGTCAGGGCTTCAGGGACATTCGCAAGGATTGTTGCAAAGATGGCAGACAAAGTGGTCATACAGCTTCCATCCTCAAAGACAAAGGATTTCAACCCCGACTGCAGGGCGTGCATAGGGATAATAGCCGGAAGCGGAAGGAAAGAGAAGCCTTTCCTGAAAGCCGGAACAAAGCACCATGCAATGAAGGCAAGGAACAAGCTTTATCCGTCAGTATCCGGAACATCCCAGAACGCAGTTGATCATCCGTTCGGAGGCTCAAGCTCCTCGGTCAAGGGAAGGCCTACACAGGCTCCAAGAAACGCTCCGCCTGGAAGAAAGGTAGGAAAGATTGCACCGAGAAGGACGGGAAGGAAGAAGAGGTAAAGATGGCAAAGAAAGAGTTCACTTACAGAGGCAAGACACTGGAAGAGCTCAAGGGAATGAGCATGAACGAGTTTGCAGAACTTTTGCCGTCAAGAGAAAGAAGAAGCCTGAAACGCGGGCTTACGGAACAGCAGAAGAAACTGCTGAAAACCCTGAAGAGCAGGAGCAATAATGTGAAGACCCACTGCAGGGACATGATAATACTCCCTGAAATGGCGGGAAAGACAATAATGGTGCATAAAGGCAAAGAATTCATGGCGATTGCGGTTAATGAGGAGATGCTTGGCCACAGGCTCGGAGAATTTGCAGTGACAAGAAACAAGGTTACGCACTCGGCGCCGGGAATAGGCGCTACGAAATCGAGCGCGAGCCTGTCGGTGAAATAAAATGGCAGCATACAATCCCGAGAGCATGGCAAGAGCGCATGGCAGGATGCTGCCAATATCATTCAAGCAGTCTATAGAGATATGCAATTCAATAAGGAACAGAAATGCCAATGAAGCAAAGAAGATGCTTGAGCAGGTTGCAGCCATGAAAAAGGCCATTAAGTTCACAAGGTTCAACAGGGACATGGGGCACAAGAGAAAAATTGGCCCTGGAAGATACCCTGTAAAGGCATCATCCGAGATAATGGCCCTGATCGAGTCTGCAATTGCAAATGCCCAGTTCAAAGGGCTTAATACGTCAGAGCTTGTAATATGCCATGTTGTGGCAAACAAGGGCTCAAAGACCCCAAGATACGGGAGGCAGAGAAGCAGGATTGCAAAGAGGACAAACATAGACATCTTTGTGCAGGAGAAAAAGACCGCAGGCAAGGAAAGCAAGGCAGATTCCGGGAAAAGCGCCGTGAAAGCCACTGCAGACGTGAAAGAAACAAAGGCTGCGGCTGCCGGGAAAAAGCAGGAGAAAGCAGAAGCGCAGCATAAAGAGCATATGAAATCAGAGGAGAAAAAATGATTGAAAGGAAGTTCGTTGCGCAGAAGATAAAGGAGTTCCAGATAGAAGAATACATCTCTGATAATTTGAAGAATGTGGGGCACAGCGGCACTAAGATGCAGAAGACGCCACTAGGCGAAAAGATAATAATCTACGCCTCGAGGCCCGGCCTGATAGTCGGCAGGAAAGGCCAGAACATCAAGCAGCTTACAAAGACCCTAAAGAAAAATTTTGACCTTGAGAATCCGCAGATCGAGATAAGTGAAGTCGAAAACATAAATCTTGACGCAAAAATTGTTGCGGAGAAGATTGTCGACCTCCTTGAAAGATTCGGCTCGCAGAAATTCAAGGCTGTAGGGCACAAGATAATGACAGATGTCATGGGAGCAGGCGCGCTTGGAATAGAGCTGATAATCAGCGGAAAGATCCCAAGCTCAAGGGCAAAATCGTGGCGCTTTTACTCAGGCTACCTGAAAAAGTCAGGGGATATAGCGATTACTGGCGTGGATGTTGCGTATGCGCAGGCAAAGCTCAAGACAGGAGTTATCGGGATAAAGGTAAGGATAATGCCGCCTACAACAAAGCTGCCTGACGACATAGAAGTGTTTGACAGGCCTGAGCCGAAAGCTGAGGAGGCCAAGGAAGGCGAGCCAAAGGCGGCGCAGGAAGAGAAAGATGAAGCGAAGGAAGAGCCGAAGAAAAAGCCTGCAAAGAAAAGGGCAAAAAAAGCTGACAGGAAAGAGAAAGAAGCGAAGGAAGAAGAAAATGAAAGTGAATGAAATAAAAAGCATGGATGGGAAGTCGCTTGATGACAAGATGGCCGAACTGAAAAAGGAGCTTGTCAAGATAAATGCCCAGGTCGCCATCGGAACAATACCAAAGAGCCCTGGACACGTCAGGCAGGTAAAGAAAGCAATAGCAAAAATACTCACTATACAGAATATCAATCAAAAAAAGGCTCAGGAAAAACCTAAGGAGGTAAGGAAAAAGCATGGGTGAAATTTGTCCGAAGTGCGGCTTGGTAAAGGAGCTGTGCGTTTGTGAGACAATTGCCAGGGAGGCGCAGGAGATTGCAGTAAGGGTCGAGAAAAGGGCTTTCGGCAAGAAATACACAGTGATTCAAGGCATAGACACGAAAGAAATCGACATCAGGGATGTTGCAAGGAAGCTGAAAAGCGCACTGGCATGCGGAGGCACGGCAAAGGACGGGAAGATTGAGCTGCAGGGCGACCACAAAAACAAGGCCAAGGACCTGCTCATAAAGATTGGGTTTGCTCCAGAATCAGTAAAAGTGATGTGAGCTTATGATCACTGATGAGCTGATTGGCACTCGAGTGAGAGTGCTCAATAAAAGCCTTGAGGGAAAGGTCGTGGACGAGACAAAGTTTACATTCACAATAAAGACAAAGGAAGGCACCAAGAAGGTGCTCAAGGCCGGCAATATGTTTGAATTTGATATCGGCGGCAGGAAACTCGCCGCGAAGGGAGAAGAGCTTGTTGCAAGGCCTGAAGAAAGGATTAAGCTTACAGGCAATCGGTGAAAAAATGAAAAAAAGCATAGGCGTTGACGTTAACCAACCAAAGGACAGATGCACAGACAGGAAGTGCCCTTTTCATGGCAATCTTGCATTGAGGGGGAGGTCATTTGTCGGCACTGTTGTGTCAGACAAGATGCACAACACTGCTATTGTCGAGTGGAACAGAAGGCACCTGCTTACAAAGTATGAAAGGTATGAGAAAAGGAAGACCAGGCTGAAAGTGCACAACCCTGAATGTATAAACGCAAAGGAAGGCGACATTGTAAAGATTATGGAATGCCGGCCATTGAGCAAGACAAAGAATTTCACAATAATAGAAAACATGGGCAAAGAAAAAGGCTATAGGGAGAGAATGGAAGCTGCAGAGCAGTCAAGGATAAAGAGGGCTGTGAAACCTGCTGAAGAGGCAGAAGGGCAGGAAGCGGGGAATTAAAGATGCAGTCTGTAAAAGCAAAAATCACAAGAGGGCTTCCGGTAGGAAGCCAAGTTGAGACATGCGACAATTCAGGCGCTAAGTTGGTCAAGATATTCACAGTGGTGGGCCATAAGACGGTAATGGGAAGAAGGTCTTCAGCAGGCGTTGGCGACCTGGTGATGGTGTCTGTGAAGAGAGGCAGGCCTGATATGAGGAGCCAGGTTTTTTTTGGCATAGTAGTCAGGCAGAAGAAGGAATACAGAAGGCCAGACGGAATGAGGATAAAATTCGAGGACAATGCCGTTGTCGTGCTAAAAGACGACAAGGGCAATCCGAAAGGCACAATATTCAAGGGGGCTATCGCGAAAGAGGCATGCGAGAGATGGCCCGGAGTGGCAAAGGTCGCAAGCATAGTGGTGTAAAATGGATGGAAAATTTTCAAAGGAATGGAAAAGAAGCGGCCAGACAAGGAAGCAGAGGCTTTACAGATACAATGCTCCGCTGCACATAAAGGGCAAATTTGTAAACGCGTGCCTTTCAAAAGATCTGAGGAAGAAGCACCATGTCAGGAGCATGAGGCTGAAGAAAGGCGACAAAGTCAGAATTATGGTGGGCCAGTTCAAGAAAACTGAAGGGAAAATCAGCCTTGTTGACATGAAGAATACAAGGGTGTATGTCGAAGGCGCAGATATTGTGAAGAAAGACGGCACAAAAGCAAGCTATCCGATAAATCCGAGCAATCTGATGATAGTTGAGCTTGTTTTGGATGATAAGAAGAGGCAGAAAAGGCTGGACAGGAAAGCTCCTGTAATGGCAGCAAAGGAAAAAGCAGGGAAGTGAACTTCATGTCAAGACACTTAAAAAGATACAACGCACCGAAATCGTGGGCAATCAAGAGGAAAGAAAGGAAATACATAATGAGGCTGAGCCCTGGGCCGCACAACAAGAAAATGAGTGTGCCTTTGAATATAGTCCTAAGGGATATGCTAAGCTTATCTGACACGAAGAAGGAGACAAAGAGGATACTTTATGCAAATGAAGTGCTGATAGACGGTGTAAGAAGGAAAGATGAGAAATTCCCGGTAGGGCTTTTTGATGTTGTTGACCTGAAGGGCTCAGGGAAGGCTTATAGGGTGACACTTGACGGAAACGGCATGATAAAGCTTGTTGAAGCAAAAGACCCGAAGGTAAAGCCGCTCAAGATCATCAGCAAGAGCCTTGCCAAGGGCGGCAGGGTGCAGCTTGGGTTCCATGACGGAAAGACAATCCTCACTGATGGCAGGAAATACCGAGTGGGTGATTCTGTGCTTGCAGAACTGCCTGAGATGAGCATCAAGAAGAGCCTTGAGCTGGAGAAAGGCGCATCGATATTCCTGATAGGAGGAAAAAACATCGGAGTAGTAGGAAAGGTCAAGGACATTGCAGGAAGAAGAATCATGTACGAAAGCAATGGGCAGACATACCAGACATTAAGAAGCTATGCTTTTGTAATAGGAGGGGACAAGCCGTCGATAGCTTTGGAATAAAATGGAAAAAGTTCAGATTATGAGGGAAGTGGTGGTGGGAAAACTTACCCTTAACATTGGGGCAGGCAAAGACCAGTCCAAGCTAGACAAGGGCATGGAGCTTTTCAAGACAATAACCGGG
Organism: Candidatus Woesearchaeota archaeon; assembly: GCA_018303185.1. Taxonomy (GTDB): domain Archaea; phylum Nanobdellota; class Nanobdellia; order Woesearchaeales; family GW2011-AR4; genus JAGVYR01. The sequence goes on from JAGVYR010000068.1 coordinate 10,757, forward strand.
AAAGTCCCGATAAAGACTTTTACAAACAAGAGAATACAGGAATGGGGCCTTAGGCCGGGGCTGCCAATAGGATGCAAGGTGACATTGAGGGAGGGGGAAGCTGTCGAACTGCTGAAAAGGCTTATTGAAGCAAAGGATGGCAAACTTACCCTGTCGCAGTTTGACGATAATGGGAATATATCATTCGGGATTAGGGAGTATATCGACATACCTGGAGTCAAGTATGACCCGAAGATAGGGATAATAGGCTTGCAGGTCTGTGTCACTTTAGAGAGGCCGGGATTTAGGGTAAAAAGGCGGAGCTTCATGAAGCGTAAAATAGGGAACTCCCATAAGATAACCAGAGAAGAGGCGATAAGCTTCATGAAGGATAATTTCAACATCAGAGTAGGTGAGGGCAATGAGTTATAGCGATTACAGAAAAGCATTCAAGCAGCTCAAGGTAAAACCCGTCAAGCTCAAGAAGTACATGAAGCACAACAAGCCGAAGGACAGAAAATTCGGCTATATAACAAAGAGATGCAGGAGATGCGGCACTGTAAAGGGGCATATAAGCAAGTACGGCCTCAACATATGCAGAAGGTGCTTCAGGGAAACTGCGCTGAAGCTCGGCTTCAAGAAATTTTCATAAGGTGTAAAAATGGCAATGAACAACCCAGTGGCGAATGCACTGTCAAAAATAATGAATGCAGAAAAAATAGGGAGAAGGGACTGCCTAGTAAGGCCTGTCTCGAAGCTAATCGGGAATGTGCTTGATGTCATGAAGAATGAGGGGTTTATAGGGGACATTGAGGAAATTGAAGACGGCAGGGGAAATATGCTGAAAGTCAACCTCCTCGGGAATATAAATAAGTGCGGGCCTATAACCCCTACATTCAATGTAAAGCTCGACTCCTACGAGAGATTCGAAAAAAGATACCTTCCTGCGAAGGATTTCGGCATAATGATTGTTTCGACTCCTTTGGGGATAATGGCCCACAAGGACTCAAAGAACAAGAAAGTCGGAGGAAAGCTGCTGGCTTACTGCTATTAAGATGTCTGAGAAAAGAGTGCAGAAAACAAAGGGCAAGAAGGATGCTGCCCGGGAATTGGCAGTGCCTGAAGGAGTGAGCGTAGCTTATGCGGGCGGCATATTCAAGGCAAAGGGAAAATCCGGAGAATGCTCAAAGGCCCTTGTTGCAAAGAATGTGTCCATAAAGATAGAGGGCGAAAAAATACTTTTGAGCGCAAAAAAAGCGACAAAAAGAGAGAAGAGGATGATTGCTACTTTCATTTCGCACATGAAGAACATGCTAAGGGGCTCAAATGACGGCCATACATACGTGCTCAAGATATGCTCAGGCCACTTCCCCATGACGGTCAGCTCAACAAAAGACGAGTTTGTTGTCAAGAATTTCATAGGGGAAAAAATCCCTAGAAAGCTGAAAATAAAGGCAGGGGCTGCCGTAAAGGTTGACGGCGACAAAGTTGTGGTGCAAAGCGCAAGCAAGGAGATTGCAGGCCAAGTAAGCGCCGATATCGAGAACCTTACAAAAAGGGCAAATTATGACACCAGAATATTCCAGGACGGAATCTACATTGTAAACAAGGACGGAAAGGAGCTGAAGTAAATGCCGGAAACAAAACTGCTTGAATTAAGGAGAAGGGCAAAGGCAAGAAAGCCAGCATTCGTCAGGCAGGATATCAACAACAAGAAGAAGCTCAAGAACAAGTGGAGAAGGGCAAAGGGCCTTCAGTCCAAGATAAGGCGCGGCCTTAAGGGGTACAGCAGGCAGCCTTCAAGGGGGTTTGGAAGCCCTGCGGCTGTGAGGGGCCTTGACAGGAGCGGGCTTGAGCCGGTCATGGTTCACAATGCAAACATGCTAAGCAGTATAATCAAGGAAATCCATGGCATAATAATAGGGTCTGGCGTTGGAATGAAGAATAAGATTGAGATTGTAAAGATATGCAAGGAAAAAGGGATTAAGATACTAAATATCAAAGATGCCGAAGCCTTCCTGAAAGACGCTGAGAAATCCCTTGAAGAGAGAAAACAGAAGAGCAGGCAAAAAGAGGCCAAAGCGAAAAAAGAAACCAAGAAGCAGGAGAAGCTTGACGAAAAAGTAGAAAGCAAGAGCGATGATGAAAAGAAAGAGCAGGAAAAACTGGAGAAAGACAAGCTTCTTACAAAGAGAGTCTGATTGAAATGAACCTAAGCACACAGAAGAGGCTGGCTGCCGAAATACTGAAATGCGGCGGGGGAAGGGTAATACTCGACCAGAACAGCCTTGAGGAGATAAAGGAAGCGATTACAAAAGCCGACATCAGGGGGCTTATCAGCAGGGGCGTAATAAGAAAAGTGCATTCTGCAGGCGTATCCAGGGCAAGGGCCAACAAGGCAAAGATCCAGAGAAGAAAGGGAAGGCAGAAAGGCTACGGCTCAAGAAAAGGCAAAAGCAGTGCAAGGCTTCCGAGAAAAGAGGTGTGGATGGCAGGCATAAGGGTGCAGAGGGAATTTTTAAGCGTACTGAAGGAAAAGGGGGCTATCGGCAATGATGCTTACAGGAACCTATACCTTAAAAGCAAAGGCGGCTTTTTCAGGAGCAAGAGGCACATAAAACTATACATCCAGGAGCAGGGGCTGCTGAAAAAATGAAAAAAAACAAAATATACAATGTCCAGGTAAGAAGGAAAAGAGAGGGAAGGACTAATTACAAGAAGAGGATAAAGATGCTCATTTCCGAAAAGCCGAGGCTTGTGATAAGAAAGTCTCTCAAAAACATACATGCTGACATAGTGGAATTTGACCAGAAAGGTGACAAGGTGCTTGCGAGCGCCCATTCGAAGGAGCTTGAAAAGCTTGGATGGAAATTCAGCAGGGGGAATCTTCCGGCAGCATATCTTGTCGGGCTGCTTGCAGGAAAGAAAGCGAAAGCGAAAGGCGTGCAGGAAGCTATTCTTGACATTGGGCTCAACAAGTCGGTAAAGGGGTCGAGATTGTATGCCGCATTGTCCGGAGTTGTTGATGCAGGAGTAAACGTCCCGCATGATAAAAGTGTGCTTCCGGCCAAGGAAAGGGTACAAGGAGAGCATATAGCAAAATTCGCTGCAGAAGCAAAGGGAAACTACAAAATGCAATTTTCAAATTATGACAGGAATGGCGTGGACGCTGCAGATATCAAGAAGTATTTCAATGATATAAAATCGAAGATAGAGGCAGGTAAGAATGGCTGATGGAAAATTTGCAGATGTGAGGAAGTGGCGCGGAAGTGGGCGCTTCGGAGACAGAAACAGGGCTCCTGATACAGAGTCATGGATTCCAAAGACTGCGCTTGGGAAGAGGGTAAAGAGCGGAGAAATAACACATATAGACCAGATTCTTGACAAAAGGATGAGAATCATGGAATCCCAGATAGCTGATGTTCTGATGCCGAACCTTACGACTGACCTGCTCCTTATCGGGCAGTCCAAAGGAAAGTTTGGCGGCGGGCAGAGAAGGGTTTTCAAGCAGACGCAGAAAAAGACGCAGGAAGGCAACAAGCCTAAGTTTGCCACGTATGCTGTTGTCGGCAATGAGGACGGATATATCGGCCTTGGATACGGAAAGAGCAAGGAGACCGTGCCTGCAAGGGAAAAAGCAATAAGGAATGCAAAGCTGAACATAATCAAGATAAGAAGGGGCAGCGGCTCATGGGAAGACATAAGCCCGGAGCCTAGCACTATACCTTTCACTGTGGAAGGGAGATGCGGCTCCGTAAGGATAAAGCTCATACCTGCCCCGAGAGGGACTGGGCTTTCTGTAGAAAAAGAATGCCAGAAGATACTCAGGATAGCGGGAATAAAGGACATATGGTCAAGGACTTCAGGCCAGACAAACACAAAGATAAACCTGATAACTGCATGCTTCAATGCTCTCAAGCAGCTCATGGAAGTCCGCGTTCAGGGGCGTTATGAAAAGCAGTTTGGAATAATTGAAGGGTCGGCAAAGCAGGAACCAGAGGCCAAGACTTAAGGTGCTTATCATGGAAAGAAAGCAAGACAGCGAAGAGAAGAAGGGCAGCATAGCCGTTGTGAAGATAAAGGGAGAGGTAAGGCTGAGCCAGCAGGTAAGGGACACTTTCAATGCGCTGAGGCTGTACAGGAAAAATTACTGTGTTGTTGTCCCAAACAGCCCGGAGTTTCTTGGAATGGTGAACAAGGTCAAGGATTTTGTCACATGGGGCGAGATAAGCGACGAGGTTCTGAATGAGCTTGTCCTGAAGAAAGGCGAAGAGGCCAAGGGTGATTTCAGCGAAGAGGCCAAGGTCAAAAGGACTGACTACCATGTTTTCAGTGGAAAGAAGATAAAGAAATTCTTCAGGCTCAACAGCCCAAGGAAAGGCTTTGGAAGGAAGGGCATTAAGACCCATTTCAACAAGGGCGGGGCTATAGGCTATAGAGGGGAAAAAATAAGTGATTTGATAAAAAGAATGATGTAGATGATGTAAAATGGCTTTCAACAAAAGGAAAAAAAATTCAAGGCAGCGTGGATCGCACACGCATGGATGGGGTGCGAAGAAAAAGCACCGCGGCACCGGCAACAGGGGCGGCAAAGGAATGGCAGGCACCGGAAAAAGGGCTGACTCAAAGAAGCCAAGCATCTGGGCTGAAAGATATTTTGGAAAGCGAGGCTTTAAGACAGAGCAAATTAAGAAGGATACGAAGCCAAGGATAATGAACCTTGCCCATATTGAAGGGCGCCTTAACTCGCTTGTTGAGGGAAAGCTTGTCGCAAAAGAGAAAGATACTTATATCATAGATTCTGAAAAACTCGGGTTTGACAAGCTGCTCAGCAAAGGCAAAGTAGAAAGGAAGCTGAAGATAAGCGTCCCATACGCAACTGAAGGCGCTATAGAGAAAGTAAAGGCTGCAGGCGGCGAAGTTGTTGGGCTGATAGCAAAGGAAAAAGCTGAATAAGATAAAAAAATGTCTTTTTGGAATGCGCTGATTAACAATCTGCCTGAAGTCCGTGGCCCTACGCAAAAATTTCTTTCTTTCGGGGAAAAGCTCAAGTGGACGGGCATGGTTCTTGTCATATACTTCATCCTCGGGCTCATGCCTCTTTTCGGATTGGGAGTGAATGCGCTGCAGAGATTCGAAAGCCTTTCTATTATTCTGGGAGCAGAGTTCGGCTCGCTCATCAGCCTTGGAATAGGGCCGCTTGTCACGGCATCCATAGTTTTGCAGCTTTTGAATGGCTCCGGAATTGTAAAATTTGACCTTACTTCCCCTGAAGGAAAAAGGACCTTTCAGGGCATACAGAAGCTTCTCGGAATATTCTTCATATTGTTTGAGGGGTTTATATATGTCTTCATGGGTGGCCTTGCACCTGCAACAGAGCTTATAGGAACTCCTGTATACAATGAGCTCAGGTTTCTGCTCGTGTTCCAGCTTTTCCTTGGCGGCCTTCTTGTGATGTTCATGGACGAGGTTGTCTCAAAATGGGGATTTGGCTCCGGCATATCGCTTTTCATCGCAGCCGGGGTTTGCAAGAGCATTTTCGTGCAGGCTTTCAACTGGCTTCCGGGACCTACCGGGCTTGCAGGCGTGACTTATTCTGTAGGTGCTATTCCGGCATTATTCCAAAGCCTTGCGGCAGGCGATCCTACGACTGCATTAATCATGGCAGCCTCCATTATATCAACAATACTTGTGTTCGTGCTTGCCGTATATGCGCAGGCGATGAAGGTTGAAATCCCTCTGTCATTCGGAAGGATAAGAGGGCACGGGATAAGATGGCCTTTGTCTTTCATCTACACTTCAAACATCCCGGTCATACTTGTCGCCGCATTGATTGCAAATTTCCAGCTGTGGGGCAGCCTGCTGCAAAAGGTAGGATACCCTATTTTCGGAAGGTTCAGCGAGGCTACGGGGCAGCCCATATCCGGCTTTGTCGCGTGGATGCAAGGCCAGGATATAGTCAACACAATAATCAGGCAGCACACCCTGCTTATAGGCTGGAATGTCTACCTGCAGTCAATATTTTACATATTGATATTCATGCTTGGCAGTGTTGTATTCAGCATATTCTGGATGCAGACTGCGGGAATGGATGCAAGGTCGCAGGCAAAGCAGATGATGTCATCGGGGCTGCAGATACCCGGGTTCAGGAGGGATGAGCGTGTTTTAGAGAGCATACTTAACAGGTACATATGGCCGCTTACTGTGATGGGCGGGCTTACTGTAGGATTTTTGGCTGCATTTGCAGATTTGACAGGAGCGCTGAGCAGGGGAACTGGAATTTTGCTTACAGTGATGATTGTCTACAAGCTTTATGAGGAAATATCAAAGCAGCACATGATGGATATGAACCCAATGATGAGAAAGTTCATTGGTGGCTGAAGCCGGCACAATAAAAGAGGGGTGTTAATATGTCATTTGTGAATATACTGGATTCTGTATTTTCTCCATTGCTTAGGTTGGATTCTTTTCTCGCGGTGTTTCTTATGTCCCTGCTCGTGTCAGTGATTATAACCTTAATCTACAAGTACACGACTGATCAGAACCTCATGAAACGGCTGAAAGATGAGATGAAAGCCCTCCAAAAGGATATGAAAAGTCTGAAGAAAGAGCCTCAAAAGGCCATGGAAGTGCAGAAGAAGGCGATGCAGGCAAACATGAAGTACATGACGCAGTCCATGAAAAGCACACTCTACACAATCCTTCCGATAATAATAATTTTCGGGTGGATGAACGCGAATTTCGCCTATGAGCCTATAATGCCCGGGCAGGATTTCACTGTGACAGCATCTTTCGCAAAAGGCACATCAGGGGATATTGAAATAAATGTTCCTGAAGGGATGCAAATTGGGGGGGATGCGAAGAAGAGCATTGAGGGCGACAGCGCAAAATGGGTGCTGAGCGGCGAGGAAGGGGAGTATCTGCTTCTGTTTAATTACGAAGGGGAGCAGTTTGACAAGGATGTGCTTATAACAAGAGAGCAGGCATACAAGCCTGTTGCGAAGAAAATAAAGGATGACAAGCTAAAGTCAATAAGCATCGAGAACGAAAAGAAAAAAATACTTCCGGTGGTAGGGTGGGGGTGGCTGGGCACTTACATTATACTATCTATTGCATTCAGCATGGCCCTGAGAAAGGCGCTCAAGATATATTGAGGATTTGGCCCTAGAAAAATTATTTTTATGTTTTTCGGGATTGGCATCTCACTATATTCTCTGCCTTGACGGTGGCTTTCGGGCATACATCTATTGATGCCTCTGACTTTATTTTCGGGATAAGCTGCATCTGTCTTATTGAGCCGTACGTTGCGAAATCGTAAGAGACTATCTGCTCGTCCCGCTTTTCAAGATTGAGGACCTGTCCCTGTTTTATCTTTATGTTGTTGAAGTCAAGGAACTTGGTGCTCTTTGAGCCTACAATCCACACTCCAAGACCCTCTAAGTCAACAGATCCTGTGTTTTCGACTGAAAAGAATACAAGCCCGTCTGCGTCAAGGCCCCTGTAGCAGGCATCATATCCTGAGCTTGAGTCTATAGCTATCTTTACGCCTATGCATTTCTCATCTGCCTGGCTTGGGTCTATATTCCTGCCCCAGTTCATCACTACAGCGCCAAGAGCGACTGCGAATGAGATGAGAAGCACTGTGGCTATCAATGGCGATACTCCCTTTTTTTTTAGATTCGTGCCCATACCAAAAAATCCCTGTTCTCCATAATATATAAAGGTTATGATTGAAATTCGCCAACTTAAGGCGCCATTTTGCCCGGTGGTTTTTTATATTTTTTATTTTATGAAACTATACTCACGGACAAAATCTATTGAGCAATAGTTGTCCGTTCGTAATAAGTAAAGGCATATTTATTGCTCAAATTTTTGTGCCTTTTACTATATTGCTTCTGTTTATTGAAGAAAAACCATTCCTTGGTTTCGGAACACACTTTTTGCCTCACTCCAAAACAAATGGCGGGCTTATCTTAACCTTTATTGGGAAAACCATTCCACTCAATCAGAACATGTAACCTGCCTCGCAAAAAATAATGAGGCGGCTTTAAGCCGGCCTTGAAATTGCCAACAAAAAGGTTTATAAATCAAGTTTAATTCCGCTATCTTCATGACAGCACCGAAAGACAAGTCAACCAGCCTGAGAAAGATGAAAGTAAGGGTGGCTGGAGGAAGAACTGCTACTCACTATAAAAGGAAGGCTCCAAAGGCCGCAAAATGCGGCAATTGCGGGGCAGTCCTGCATGGAATTCCAAGAGCAAGGCCATATAAGATGAGGACAATGGCCAAATCAAGGAAGACAGTGGAAAGGCCATTTGGCGGAAACCTTTGCAGCAGATGCATGAGGGCTGCTATTGTGGAGAAGGCAAGGCAATAGCTAATATCGGTTAAAAATAAAAACAGTGTTGTCCCACGGGGCTATGGCAACATCCCCAATATGTGAGACGGAGGGAAAAATGATTGACGTAGGAAGGTTATGTGTGAAAACAGCAGGCAGGGATGCCGGCCTTAAGTGCGTTGTTGTTGACATAGCAGACAGCAAGCTTGTTCTTATTGATGGCGAGACAAGAAGGAGAAAATGCAATATTGCCCATCTTGAGCCCCTGAATCAGGTTCTTGATATAAAGAAAGGCGCTTCCCATGACGATGTCAGGAAGGAGCTTGAGAAGCTCGGCCTGAAGGCAAGGGACACGAAGCCTAAGGAGAAGAAGGAAAGGCCCGTTTCACAGAAGCGAGCCAAGGCTGCAGAAGTGAAGGGCAAAGCGCAGGCTGAAAAATCTGCCGGGGAGAAGGCAAAGGCTGCTCCTGTGAAGAAGGAAGCGAAGAAAGAAAGCAAGGCCAAAAAGGCTTAAGGGAAGCGAAGGTTTGGTTTTCTCTTTGTTTTTTGCTTATTTTTTGTGTTTTAGTATTGCGTATACCTTTTTTTATGCTTGGATTTTTCCATTGAGGCTTTTTATTTGGATTGATTGCAAGATTAGAATAAACCGCCAGAGAAATCACTTCTTCTCCATAGCCTCAAACAGCCCAGTAAGATTAAGCTCGAAAACAGCTACGGGCATTGTAAGCTGCCAGTTTTCCAGGACTGCCGGCGAAATCTCGCCAATGTATGCGACTTCTTTTCCGTGCACGGATGCCCTTCCCACGCGGCCTTCAATGAATGAGTCATGGAGGATTTCCTTGACATCGTATTTCATGCCCAATGAGCTGAAAAGATAATCAAGAACCTGCCTTATTCCTGTGTAATCTGACTTTTCATGGCAAATTCCGACTGCAATCCTGTCAGCTTCCCTGATTCCCGCCTCTTCCCTGATGTCCTTTGAAAACACGCGACCTATTGCAAAAATATTCTGAGGATATTCGTGGTGCTTGTTCTTGGAGAAGATTTCGATGATGCTAGGAACCATCCATGCCCTCAAAATGTCATATTCCTGCGAGATTGAGTTTGAAAGCCTTATTGCATCAATTTTTAAGTTCATTCTTGAAGACTGCAGCTGCTCGTTGCTGAGGCTGTAGGTGCTTGCCTCGATAAAGCCAAGCCCAGTCAAAAGGCCGGCAATCTTGTTCTTGAAATCCTCAAACCTGTCCTCCTGGCCTATTGTGGCTACATTCGGGATTATGTGCTCAAAATTCTCATAGCCAAACGCGATTGCAATGTCCTCTGCAAAATCTGCCTGATGGAGGATGTCTGTCCTGTATGCCGGGACAAGAACCTTGCCGGATTTGCAGCCATGGCCCATCCTTTCAAGGCATTTTTTTGCGCCTGCCTCATTTAAATTCAGTCCGAGAAGCCTGTTTATGTAAGGAATGTCGAGCTTTATTTCTTCCGGAGCAAGGTCTGGAGTTGTGTGCTTCCTGCCGCCATAATGAAGCTCCATTGAATATATCTTCCCGCCCATTTCATATAAGGCGGTTACAATCATATTGAGGCATTTTTTCAGGATGCTGAAGTCAAAGCCGGAGCATTCTATGAAAACATCTTTCGTATCTTCGGATATTTTCCCGACATTGTGCGAGTTTATTATGGGCGGCATTGACAATACCTGATTGTTTGCATCAACGAAAATCGGGAAGAGTTTCTTTCCCTCGAGAAGATAGCCATATTCTTTCCCTGTTGGGTGCTGCTCCAGTATCTGCCTTGCAGTCATTTCTTTTTTCCCTTCAAGCGGATGGAATCTTATCTCTTCAGGCTTCTTCGCCATATACCTTATCGGCATTTTTATCTTTTCAAGCGGATAAATCCCTATTGCAATCTTCTTCCTGTGGCGGCCGTAGGTTATGTGGAGCTTTTCCTGTATGTCGATTACTTCTTTTATCTTTTCGTCGTCGAATGAAAGTCCGCGAACGATTGCGCAGGCTGTGTACGGCCTTACATCCTTTACAGAATCCTCAATGATTACTTTTTCTCCGGATTTTTCCACAGGATAATCCCTTAATCCGGTTTTGTGGCCAATGAATGATGAGAAAGCGCGGGAGAAGCCCTGCACTGAAAGCATGTCTGGTCTGTTTGGGAATATCTCCACTATGATTTCGTCCTTGTTCACTTCATCAAGGTCCGTTCCGAGATAGCTTATCCTGTCTTTAAGCTTGTCTTCGGGCAGCTTTTTTCCGACAAGCTGCTCAAACACTTTCCTGCTGATGTTTATTGTCGGCATTTTTCCCTTTCAGATTATTTCATCCATAACTTGCTTTCCCTCAGCTGCCTGAGGTCGTTCCTGTAAACGTCCCTTACATCCTGGAAGCCGTAGTATTCCATTATTGTCCTTTCCAGCCCTATTCCCCATGCCAAAACGGGGCATTCAAACCCGAGAAGGGGCTTTACCATCTCCGGCCTGAAGATGCCGCATCCTCCGAGCTCTACCCACTGCTTTTTTGCCGGGTGCCATACATCAATCTCCGCTGAAGGCTCTGTATACGGGAAATGTGCGGGCCTTATCCTTACATCCGGGAATCCCATCTTAGCGAAAAACTGCTTCAGGTAGCCCTTAAGGTGCTTGAAATTTGCATTAGGGTCAACGACAATGCCGCCAACCTGATGGAACTCGAACAGGCTTTTCCATGACAAGGATTCGTTCCTAAAGACCCTCATTATCTGGAATGTTTTTATCGGAAGGTCCTCTTTTTTTGTGCTGGCCAGTGTCTTGGCGCTGAGAAAAGTGTCGTGGGTTATCATCATAAGCCTTTTTGCCTCTTTCTCGCTCCATTCATACTGCCAGCCTTTGCTTCCTGTTGTCCATCCATTTTCGTGCGATGCCTTTACCTTCTTTGACAGCTCTGCTGGTATTTTTCCCTCTGACGGGTCCTTGATATAGAATGTGTCCTGCATATCCCTTGCCGGGTGGTCCTGCGGCACGAATAAAGCATCAAGGTCCCAGAAAGCTGTCTGGACGTAATTGCCAGTCATCTCCCTGAAGCCAAGGTCAAGCCATATGCTCTTTATGTATTCTATCGCCTGCGGAACAAAATGCCTTTTCCCGCCTGAAATCTTGGGGACGTTTATTGAAACGTCGTAATGCCTGAACTTTTTGTTTTTCCATGTGCTGCTCTTCAGCATCTCTGGCGTGAGTGATTCTATTACGTTCTCGCTCTTCACTCCTGATTTAATGAGCTTTTTGCCTATATCTGTAAGGTGGGGGATGACTTCTTTTACTACACTTACTTTCACAATTTCTCTTCTCTTCTTTAGAGATTCAAGGGCGAATTTTTCTTCCGGGCTAAGGCTTTTTACATCAACAGGGAATGTTTTTTTCAGGAATTTTTCTTCAAGCCACTCTTTTTTTAATAGTGCTTTTCCCTGTTCTGTTATTTCGGCAGCAGGCTCGCTGCCTTCCTTTCCTACATTGATTGCCGCCTTTTGCTTCAGGGCCCCTATGCTGATGCCTATCTCTTCCCTCTCAAGCCCTGTTTTTTTGGCTATTTCCGAAAGGGCCGTTTTTCCTTCAAGCGCTTTTAAGAAGTTTCTTTCCGGGAGGCCGTGGTTTTTGTACTTGTCGCCGTTTGTGTCCAAGGAAACCATTTCCCTGAATTCTTTGTTCAGGCCGATAATTTTCTTGTTCTGGAGCCACTGGAGTGCACGCATTACCTCAAGGTCTTTCAGCCCCGCCTCTTTCATTATCACGCTGAAAGAATTTGTCTTTGCGAGCAAAGGCAGAACTTTCCTTTCCAACGGATGCAATCCGGCTGCGAGCCTGTCAGTGTCCATAGAAGCGGAAGGAAGGTTTTTGGTTTAAAAAGTTGTTGTTTTGCAGGCTAAGTCAACTCTGTGGCGCAAATGGCGCATTTAGCACAAAGTCTACATATAGAATTTTTTACAACTCACGAAAGTTGACTTAGCCTGTTTTGCGAAGATTTTAAGGCAATCTGAATAGGTTAGCTGGTTATTTGATATTCTTTACGCTTTCTTATAGAGCTATCTTTATTCAGATGGTAATATGTAAATTTTTGCCATTATCATAAGTTTGGAAAATCATTAAGATGGCTCTTTATGTTCAAAATATTAATTAGGAAATAGTTCTTTATTTTTCCAAATGTAAAATAAAATTGCAGCCCAAAAAAGAGTTGAAACATATCTAAAATATGGAAATCCTGATATTGCAGAAAGATAATCAAATGGGCTATGAATTACAGAAATAACTTTTTCAAAAGATGAAGTGGAAGCGTACCTAGAGACCAATAAAGACATTATTTTCTCGAATATAAATTCTAATATGATTAAAATACTAAATATGCCTATCATAACCAATCCTTTTCTTTTAATTCTAAATAAAAAATAAAAGGAAAATATGCCAAATAATATGAAAATTATCGATACCAAAGAAAGGTAAATCATAGCAACAGGAATGTATCCGCTTCCTAGGTTAAATACTATACCGGCAACTAAATTATATATTTTAGTTATGACTAATAGGATTAATGTTATCAATCCGGCAATGCCGATTATTTTAACTCTTTTTACTCCTTGGTTATCAATTTTTTCTGGCATTAATAAATTAAACTGAAAGACGCCATATATAAATCTTTTGAATGCTTTTTTAACCATACGTACTATTACCATTATGATGAATTATTATTCACAAGTTAATGCTTATATTCTTACTTGCTTGTTTTGTCAACCATTGGCTGTTAACCTTGCCAATAATCAATCAAAAGGAAAACAATAAATACTTGCCTAATATCCGGGTAAACGGGGTTATATGGAAAAGAAACGGTTCCTGTTTATTTCTAAGGAAGCGCTGATAAGCGACATAGCGTGGCAGATAGTGAAGGAAGGCCATGAAGCGAAGTACTTCATAGAGCACCAAAAAGACAGAGAGGTAGCTGACGGGTTTGTCCAGAAAGTTGACAATTGGGAGAAAGAAGTTGGCTGGGCGGATGTGATTGTATTTGATGATGTGCTTGGGCATGGGACAATAGCTGACAAGCTCAGGAAAGAAGGCAGGAATGTGATTGGAGGCACGCCATATACAGACATGCTTGAGGATGACAGGGCTTTCGGCCAGGAAGAGCTCAGGAAAGCGGGAGTTTCAATCATCCCGCAGTGGAACTTTGACTCTTTTGACGAAGCCATTGACTTTGTGGAGCAGCATCCTGACAAGTACGTGATAAAGCCTTCAGGGGAGGCGCAGAACATGAAGAGGCTTCTCTTCGTCGGTGAGGAGGAGGACGGGAAGGATATCGTCAATGTGCTCAAAGCCTACAAGAAGGCATGGTCGAACGAGATCAAGAACTTCCAGATACAGAAGAGGATTACCGGAGTTGAAGTTGCCGTCGGAGCTTTTTTTGACGGAGAGCAGTTCATCTATCCCATCAACGTGAATTTTGAGCACAAGAAGCTTTTTGCAGGAAACATAGGGCCATCTACCGGTGAGATGGGAACAACAATGTTCTGGAGCGGGCCTAACAGGATATTCAACAGCACGCTCAAGAAGATGGAATACAAGCTTCGCGAGGAGAGGTATGTCGGCTATATAGACATTAACTGCATGGTCAACAGCAACGGCATCTATCCTTTGGAGTTTACTTCAAGATTCGGATATCCCACAATAAGCATACAGCAGGAAGCCATGCTTACGCCGATAAGCGAATTCTTCTACGGGCTTGCCACGATGAGCAACCCAAAGCTTAAGGTCAAGAGCGGATTCCAGATTGGCGTCAGGGTTGTTGCGCCTCCGTTCCCTTTTGATGACAAGGAAGTGTTCAATTCTGAAACTAAGGATGCGGTCATCCTGTTCAAAAAGCCCACTGACGGCGTGCATATAGAAGATGTAAAACTTGTCAACGGAGAATGGCTGATTACGGGGGGCTCTGGCGTCGTGCTAATAGTAGTGGGGACAGGGCAGACAATGAGGCAAGCCCAGAACCAGGTCTACAGCAGGATAAGCAACATACGCATCCCGAACATGTACTACAGGAAAGACATAGGGGACAGATGGTTTGAAGATTCTGATAAATTGCATAACTGGGGCTATCTGAGGGAGAATTAGGCTATTTCTTCAGCCCCTTCTGCAATTTGTCCCAGTCGTCCAGGAATTTCTTAATGCCTGAATCGGTCAATGAATGCTGGAAAAGCTGCTCAAAGACCTTGTAAGGCAGCGTGCATATATCTGCGCCTATCAAAGCTGCTTCTTTTACATGAATAGGGTGGCGTATTGAAGCTGCCAATATTTGAGTCCTGTAGCCGTAATTGCTGTAAATTGTCTTTATTTCCCGTATTAAATCCATGCCAGTCTGCCCAATATCATCCAGCCTTCCTATGAACGGGCTTACAAGAAATGTGCCTGCCTTTGCGGCCATCAATGCCTGGTTCGCCGAGAAGACGAGGGTTGTGTTGACCCGAATGTTTTGTGCTGTAAGGATGCGGCAGGCCTTCATGCCTTCAGGAGTCATAGGGACTTTGATGACAATATTCTTGTGTATCTTTGCGAAATCCTTGCCTTCCCTTGCCATGCTGGCAGCATCAGGGGAAATGGTTTCAGCGCTTATAGGGCCGTCGACAATCTTGGTTATTTCCTTGAGTGTTTCCTTGTAGTCTTTGCCTTCCTTCATTATCAATGAAGGGTTTGTTGTTACGCCGTCCAATGGGATGACGCCATTCGCTTTCTTTATCTCATCAATGCTTGCAGTGTCCAGGAATATCTTCATTTTATTTCACCGTGTTTTATTTTTATATTTTGAATTTTTTTGATTTTTATTGTGAATGTTTTATTTTGTTATTTGTTATTTTGCGCTTTTTACTTATTGTTTTTCTTCTTTGGCTTTTTGTTGTCTTAATGACGGATAACTTCGCTTTTTTTCTTTAATGCTTCCTTAACCCTGATGGCAATATGCTTTGCGCTTAATCCGTACTTCTCGTACAATTCAGATGGCTTCCCAGACTCGCCGAAAGTGTCATTCACACCTATTCTTGTGACAAAAACTGGATAATTTTCCGACAAAAGCTCTGAAATTGCGCCGCCAAGCCCGCCAATGATGCTGTGGTCTTCTGCAGTTACGACGCAATCTGTTTTTTTTGCCAGATTTATTATTAATTCCTTGTCCAATGGCTTTATTGTGGAAATGTTTACAATAGATGCGCCAATGCCATCTGACTTTAACAAATCATAAGCCTTCAAAGATTCATTAACCATAGTTCCTGATGCGAAAATGACTGCGTCTTTCCCTTCTTTCAAAATTTCTCCCTTTCCGATTTTGAAATCATAATTTTCATTGTGGATTACGGGAACTGCGGTCCTATGGACTCTCATGTATGCAGCGCCTTTGTGCTCTGCAAGCGCATGAACCATCTTCTCTGCCTCCACAAAGTCTGCTGGCTGCAGTACAATTACATTGGGCAATGCCCTGTAAGCTGCGATATCTTCAATTGCCTGCGCACTTTTTCCGTCTTCTCCTGTTGCAAGGCCTGAATGGCTTGCTACAAGCTTTACATTCAGGTTGTTTCTTGCCACTATGTTCCTGAAAAATTCGTAAGCCCTTTCAGAGAAAGTCGCAAAGGTGCTGCAGAATGCCGTCTTGCCGCATACTGAAAGCCCTGCTGCGGTGC
The DNA here is from genome assembly GCA_018303185.1 of Candidatus Woesearchaeota archaeon. Taxonomy (GTDB): domain Archaea; phylum Nanobdellota; class Nanobdellia; order Woesearchaeales; family GW2011-AR4; genus JAGVYR01. The sequence goes on from JAGVYR010000068.1 coordinate 26,772, forward strand.
CGACCATGCTTTGCTCGGCTATTCCCATTGTAAAATACCTTTCTGGAAATTCCTTTCCGAACATTTCCGCCTTGGTCGAATCCCCGAGGTCCGCGTCTACAACAACCACATCGGGATTTTTCCTTCCCAATTCCAGCAGGCCTTTCCCGAACCCTTCCCTTGTAGCTTTCAAGTCTGGCATTTTTATTTTGAGTTATTATTTTGCTTTGTATATTTTTTGTTGATTTCTATTGTTATTTTGTTTTTTGTTTTTCTTTTTGTTTTGCCGATTTTCTTAGTTATTGTATTTTCCTGTTGTTGTTTATTTCCGTGCTTTTCTTTTTTATTTTCATAAATCCTATGTTATCTTGGCGCGGCCAATGCTGCCGCGCAATATGATGCGCCGCAATACGGCGCCCGAAGCTTAATTTAATGAACCTTCTATCTTCTCCAGCTCTTCCATCGCCTTCCTGAACTGCTCGTCGTCAGGAGCTTTCCCGTGGAATTTGTAGTTCAGCTCCATGAATGAAACCCCTTTTCCTTTTATGGTATTTGCAACTATCATGACTGGCTTTCCTTTTACGCTTTCTGCCCTGTCCAGCGCTTCAACAATCTGCTTCGTGTCGTGCCCGTCAATTTCAAGCACTTCAAACCCGAATGCCTTCCATTTTGCAGCGGCGGGATCGATGTTCATTACATCAGCGGTTTTTCCTGTCTCCTGCACCTGGTTTTTATCAAGAATAACTACAAGATTGTCAAGCCTGTGATACGCAGCTGCAAGCGCCGCCTCCCACACTGCGCCTTCCTGCGCCTCTCCATCGCCAATCACTGCGTAAACCCTGTAGCTTTTTTTGTCAAGCTTTCCTGCAAGCGCAAGGCCGTTGGCAAAGCAGATGCCCTGCCCCAAGCTTCCTCCTGCAAAATCCACTCCTGCGTGCTTCAGCTCAGGGTGGCCCTGCAAGCCGCCAAGCTTCCTGAAGGTTTCAAGCTCCTTTTTCGGAAAAAAACCGCGCATTGCCAGTGCTGCATAATAGCCGGGGGAAGCATGCCCTTTGCTTAATACAAAGCGGTCCCTGTTCTCGTCTTTCGGATTTTTTGGGTTAATCCTTAATTTATAGAAATATAATGCTGCGAGGATGTCTGCCTCTGAAAGTGAGCCGCCAGGATGGCCGGACTGTGCCCTGTGAGTCATTATTATGGATTCTTTCCTGATGTCGTTCGCTATCCTTTTCAGTTCCAGTATTTTTTTGCTGTCCATCGTATTGGCAGAATGGCTGTGTGTATAAAAGATTTTTGTTTAATGAAGATGATATGGCTAACTTAAGTGTGCCATCTGACATTGCCTACGGGAGATTTTAAGCGGACTCTCGCAAGCAGGTCTCACATTTGCGGCAAGTTATAGCAGGCTCGCGTTCAAATCGCTGTGGTTTTTTGTTCCTGTTAAGGCAGAGCCGCCAGAGGCTTCGGTTGATTTTTATCTGTTTTAATTGGCTGGCTATTGGCATTGTTTATTGAGGAAAAAAACTTTCTCTTTTGCGATAAGAATGCATAGCCTACCTCAGCAGGGAATAATCTAGCACATTCTTTAATCCTTATATACTTTACATATAATTTTCAGAAGCCGTGGTTAAGAGTGAATTTTCGTTATTTATTCGATAATAAAAGAGCAATACACGCAAGGGCCAGAATTGTGACTAGAAATACGGATGTGCTTAACAGGAAAAGCTTTTTTCCAAATGCTGACTTTTCAGAGGCTAAGGGTGCATTCCCTGTTGCCGTAAGCAAGGTTGCTTCCGCTATTGTAGAAGATGGCTGCGCTACTTGCTGGATAGATGGTTGTGTTACCTGATTGGCGGATATTTGCGAGAGTTTTTCGCATCGACCATCTATGCATGGCTCATTGGGGTAGGTTAATGCGGCAATGCCGATATTATCCTCTTCTTTTTGGACTATTTCCACTTCCGCTTCAATTTTTTCTTTGAATATATAGCCATCCTCGTCCTCACCTTCAAACTCTATGGTGAGATCGTACGTCCCTTCTTTAGCGCCATCCGGGACAGAAAAGGTGAATTGTGCGGATTTCTTTTTTTCAGATTGCAAATCGAAATCGTCGCTAACATCCTCCAGGTCTTTGCCATTAGAGATTCCTTCTAGGGTCGCTATAATCTGGATATCTTGGATATTCTGGGTAAGCTCTCCCAAGCGGATATTTTTAAGGTCAAATTTGAGTTTGAGCTCTGATCCTGCCGCCACCCCCTTTATTTTATCGCCATCATCAAGGGAACTCTTCTTCTTGATGCCGTTGACGTAAACTTCGACGTCTTTTATCTCCAGCGGCTTGCAGATTTGTGCATAATTTGGAGTGATACTCAATTCAGGCTCAGGAGCTGAAGATGGTTTGACATCATTGTATATGCCTAGGACATCGCCTTCTTTTGCGCAATAGCGCGTATTGGAAAAGGTATGCGTCTGAAATGAATAGAATGGAAAATTCAGCAGTGAATTAAAATTAGTGTCATAGCAATTATTTCCAGCGTCATAGGAAGCTATGGGTGCATCATGCCACCTGCCGGCCGGTGTTTGCAGGACAGGGAACCAAGCATATTTGCTATTCGCATCACAGATAAAGTTCTCTTCCCCATCACCAATATTGCAGAGAATGTGCTGGTTGTTGATCTCCTTAAATGTCGTTTTTTCTATTTTTGAGAGGACTTTGAATGCGTCATCACCCTCATTTACGCCTATACAATACACTTCATAATCGCCGTTTTTGTGCTCTACAAAGACGCCAAGATTAACTCCTGCGGCGGAATGTGCAGATAAGGCAAAGAGAATAAGTATCAATAAGGTTCTGTGCATTTTTACTGCTTGGAATTGGCTAATATTATAGATTATGTGTTTTAGGGTTATGGTGCCATGGCCAGTCTTGCCAATTGTTTTTGGTAGCATTATCTATTGAAATCCGTTGGGATTAAATATTTATAGCTTCCTTTTAAAAATGAAATAAGAGTAAATAAAAAATAAGAAAAAAGGCTTTACGCCTTCCTGATTTCCGCCGTCTTCATGTTCTTCCATGCAAGCTCGAACAATTCTTCCAGAGCGCTTGCGAAGAAAGGCGTGTTGACCCAGATGCCTACATCATATGTAGGATGGACTTCCTGGTCGTCAAGGACCATGAAGATTATTTCCTTTCCGTCAATTATGCAGAACCTGCCCTTGTTGCTTGAGTTTCGGACTTCAGCAACGCCTGAAAGCTCCTTGACAGCGGCCATGTTTTCCTTTGTTATTGGTGCTGCAATCCTTATCTTGACGCCTCTTTTCTTGAGCTTCTCGAATGTCGGCTTCAGCCCTTCAACTTTTCTCATAAGGCCCTGCGCTGTTGTCATCAATGAAACTGACTCTTCAGCGTTCCTTATCGTAAGCTCAAGATGGTTGTAAAGGTTATGTCGCCCTCTAAAGCTGCCTGAAAGGTCAGCCGGCTCCACAAGCTCTACGCCCTGCGTATGAAGAGTGTTAAGCTCATTAACAACCTCTGTCCCCTTAAGGTCTTCAAGCTTCTTCAGCTGCTCCTTGGCGTCCTCAGCGACATTCTTTTTGACCCTTTCCAAAACTTCCTTTGGCGGGACAGCTATGTACTTTATAGGCTTGCCAAGCTTCATGACAACAAAGCCCTTTTTCTCCAATGACTCGAGAACGTCGTAGCTTCTTGACCTTGGGACATTTGCTATGTCGCTTAACTCTCCTGCAGTTGAAACTCCCCTGCTCAGCAAGGCTGTCCAAATCTTAACCTCGTAGAGGTTCAGTGAGAAATACCTTCTCAATTTGCTTAAAAATTCTTCCTTTACTATCATGTGTGCACCCCCCTTTTTTACTTAAAAGGGGATAAAAGATTTTCTGCCACTATTAATATGTTACGATTTTTTACCTGTTGGTAGTAATTTCACTTACCAATGGTAACGCATTTTTTTAACTGTTCAGTTAAAACATTAGTTTTCAATGCCTACTACTATTTAAAGTTTTTGCAGAAATATATAGGAAAGCATGAGAAAAGGCTACTGGACTCTTTCTGCTGCAAGCTTCTCAACCACGGTCGGATCGGCCAAAGTCGACACGTTGCCGTATTCCTTCGTGTTTTCTGCTATAGCTTTTAAGATGCGGCGCATTATCTTGCCTGAGCGCGTCTTCGGAAGGTCATCCACAAATTGTATTTTATCGGGCTTTGCTATTGGGCCTACTTTGTTTCCTACGTGCTGTGAAAGCTCGCGCTTCAGCTGTTCGGTCTTTTGGCTGCCCTTCTTCAGCATGACAAAAGCATATATTGCCTGGCCTTTTATGTCGTGCGGATATGGCACGCAGGCGGCTTCTGCAACCGCCGGATGGCTGACTAAAGAGCTTTCGACCTCAGCGCTTCCTATCCTATGGCCTGAGACTTTGATGACGTCATCTGTCCTCCCCATTATCCAGAAATACCCGTTTTCATCTTTCTTGGCGTTGTCTCCCGCAAGATAAAGCCCTGGGAACTGCCCATAGTATTTTTCTATGTATTTCTCAGGAGCCTTCCATACTGTCCTCAGCATTCCCGGCCATGGCTTCCTTATGACAAGATAGCCGCCTTCATTGATTCCTGCCTCTTTTCCGTCCTCCTTTAGGATCACAGGATCGATGCCGAAGAAAGGCCTTGTCGCTGATCCTGGCTTCAATGGGGTTGCTCCTGGGAAGGGGGAAATCATTATGCCGCCTGTCTCTGTCTGCCACCATGTGTCTACAATCGGGCATTTTTCCTTGCCTATAACCCGGTAATACCACATCCATGCTTCAGGATTTATCGGCTCGCCAACGCTTCCAAGAAGGCGCAGGCTGCTCATATTGCATCCGTTTGGAAGCTCCTCGCCTTCTTTTGCCAATGCCCTTATTGCTGTCGGAGCCGTATAGAATACTGAGACTTTGTGCTTCTCTATAACTCTCCAGAACCTGTCGGCTGCCGGAAAAGTCGGGCTGCCTTCATACATCAAGGTTGTTGCGCCGTTTGCCAATGGGCCATAGACAATGTAGCTGTGGCCAGTTATCCAGCCTATGTCTGCTGTGCAGAAATAGATGTCGCTGTCCTTTATATCAAAAATGTATTTGAAAGTTTCTGCCGCATAGAGAAGGTAGCCTGCCTGGGTGTGCAAGACTCCCTTTGGCTTTCCTGTTGTGCCGGAAGTGTAAAGTATGAAAAGGCTGTCTTCAGAATTTAATTGCTCAGGCTCGCAGTAATCCTCTATAGAAGAGTCGGCAAGCATCTCATGCAGCCACATGTCCCTTGGAGGATACATAGGAATCGACTTTTCTGTCCTTTTGACAACAATCACTTTTTGAGTTGTCGGGCATTCAAGCAGTGCGACGTCTGCGTTTTCTTTTAACGGATAAACGCGGCCGTTCCTGAAGCTACCGTCTGCCGTGATTAGCAGCTTCGCTTCACTGTCCTGAATCCTGTCCCTTAATGCGTCAGCGCTGAAGCCGCCGAAAACAACAGAATGAACCGCGCCAATCCTTGCGCACGCCAGCAAAGAGATTGCCAATTCAGGAATCATAGGGAGGTAGATTTCAACAACATCGCCTTTCCTTATTCCCTGTTTCTTCAGGGCGTTTGCAAGCCTGCAGACTTCTTTCAGCAGCTGCGCATAGGTATATTTCTTCTCAATGCCGTATTCCGGCTCGAAGATCAAAGCAATCTTGTCTTTTTTTCCGTTATTGAAATGCCTGTCAAGGCAGTTATAGGAAACATTGATTTTTCCGCCTTCAAACCACTTGAAAAAGCCGCAGTCATTCCTAAGGACAGAGTCCCATTTCCTGAACCAGTGCAGGTCTTCTGCCTTTGATGCCCAGTAGCCTTCTGGGTTTTCAATAGAATGCCTGTACTCATTCTCATAATCCTGCATGCTCTTTACATGCGCATTTCTGCTGAATCCTTCAGGCGGATTAAAAACCCTGTTTTCTGTCAGTATAGAAGTGACATGATCATCCGGCATACTATCAACCTCTTTTTTGATTCATTATTTTTGCCAATAATATATAAGGTTTGTGATATATTTGAAAAATAGGTTGTTTCATTAATAAAATATCCAATGTTTGAAAAATTAAAGGATAGAAAAATTTAATTCAATAATTCATCCTATACCTTAATATCGCGCCTATCCCGCCAATTCCCTTTAATTTCTGCCCGGATTCGTGCTCGCTGCTTATAATATGGACTTCTCCTCTTGCGCTTTCTGCCGCTTTCATCATCTTCTCTATGCGCATATAGCTTCCTTCTTCCCTTGAGCTCTGTATCAATGAGTCTGAAACCAGCAGATCTGAGGCTGCGCCTGCTGCCACCGCTTTCTCTGTCTCTGCGATTCCGTAAGCAGCCGTCCCTGCTTTTGAAATTTCCTGAAACAGCTTTTCTACAAGGTTTGCCTCTTTTGAAATCCTATCTTGTTTTAGTGCTTCCTTAGCTTCCGGCCTTTTCAGCACTTCCTCTATGCCGTTCTTTCCGACTGAGGAGCATGTTGCAAGTATTATTTTTCTCTTTAACTCTGCGTTTTGCATCTCTTTCATCAAATCCTCTTTCCAGAATGCGGGGCTTGCGATTATTATCTTCTCTGCCATGTATCTTTTTGAGTAATCTTCTATCAGCTCGATTATTTCAGAATAAAAGCTGCCTGAAGATGCTGTGTCTACTGCTTTCTTTTGCACATTGCCCTTTATCTCTGCAAGGATGTCATAGCCGTATTTTTTCATCACTGCAAAGACTGCCTCCTCGCGGTCATGCACTGCAATAAGTATTTTTGAAGCGGCCTCTTTGCACGCCTCCTCTATCTTGTCCAGTTGATACTTGAGCCAATGCTCCTTCACAATTGTAATTTCAGAATTTTCCTCCAGGGTGAAGGAATGGTAGCTGCCTAAAGGGATGTCTTCAGGGCCCTGCGTTATGGTGCCGAGTATCTTAAGGTTTGAGCCGTTGGAAAACTCAGCCTTCTCTGCCTTCAGCTCGATGAACATAGGCTTCCTCACAGCTTTCTGGCTCCTGTCTCCTTCCTTGCCGGACTTTATCTTTCTCAAAGTCGTGCCTTTCACAATGTCAGAAGGCTCAATTATGTTGCTCAGGTACCACAAGTCTTCCTGATTCTCTATTTTTACCTTTATTTCCCCGTTTTTGAGGTTTTTGTGCTTTAGTTTCATTGTAAGGTCGTTTTATTTTCAGCGCCTCGGTGGCGGTGCGACGGTTTTGCTCCGTAAAACCTGCTCGGCATCCCGGATGGAGCATCCCCTGCCTCGCCGCACGCCACACAGCCATATTGTTTTTATTATTGCTCCTGCCAGTTTTTCCATTCCGATACATTTATATATAAATCATTTCATTTCCTTACACAAAGGTAGGTATATTTTTAAGTCGTGAAAAGAGGAGTTTCATGAAAAAAGCCCAGTCAGGCATGAATGCTGCAGTGTTAGTGGCCATAATCGCCGGCCTTATCATATTATACATATTGTTTCTTCCGTCAGTTGAAAGGGAGCAGCTTCTTGAGGGTGAAGTGAAAGCCAAGGGCGGAGATAACGGAAATGATAAAGACGTGCTTCTAAGGGAATTTCCCGGCAGGCTGGATGTTATTGACAACATAGGCGCAAAGAATATCCCGAATATCTTCCTGTTTGAAGAGACAAACTCGAAAATCCTTGACACGATAAACCCGCTTGTTGTGAGGAACGGCATATTTGACAAGAAGCCTGCAACAGCCTCATTCTCGCTTGAGGATATTGAAAACACTGACAATGTGATGCTTACTTTTACCGCAGAAAAGCACAAAGGTACGCTTACAATAAAGCTGAACGGGCAGTCAATCTACGAGAACAGCATAGATTCCCTGAATCCCGAGCCTATAAAGCTCAGGAAGAGCGCTTTGGAAAGGGACAATACCCTGGAATTTTCAGTTTCCGGGGTTGGAGTGAAGTTCTGGAGCACCAATGAATACAGCCTTGACGGCATACAGGTTGTTGGCGACATAACTGACAAGAGCAGGCAGGAAGCGCTTAATGTCTTTACACTTACGGGGGAGGAGTTCTATAATATTGATGAGGCAACACTGAAATTCATACCATACTGCTCCGGCGTGCAGAATGTTGGGAGGCTTGATGTCTCGATAAACAGCAAGAACGTCTTTTCGGCAGTGCCTGTCTGCGAGGACCCCTACAAGCAGGTAATCCCGACAGGGGTGTTCAACATAGGAGAGAACAGGATCATCTTCAAGACCGGAAAGGGAAGCTACAGCGTTGAGCAGATAAGGCTTGACTTCAAGGCAAAGGAGCAGAAGACCAAGGTTTATTTCTTTGAGGTAAACAGCACTCTGCTTAAGGATATTGAGGACAATGACAAAGACGTGGAGCTAAGGCTTGAATTCGTTGAGGACCGGGAGAACAAGAGGGCCGACATAAATGTCAATGACCGCTTCCTCAGCCTTGACCAGGAAGAAAAGGCTTACAGCAAGGCCATAACTGACAGGATAAAGGAAGGCAACAATTTTATCGAGATAAGGCCAAGGACAGAGCTTGACATAGTAGAGATAAAGGTTGAAGTTGTTGATTGATTTCATTCAGAGATTAAATGAAAGAGGTGTTTTGAAGAGAGTTCTTCTTAGTTGATTCTGAAAATGGCTGATGACGAAAGAGAAAAGGATATGCAGAGAAGGGCAGAAGAGTTCATGAAAGATGAAGAAAATCTTAATGAGCAAAGCCGCAAGAGAGAGGAAGATTTTGAAAATCGGGCCAGAAAACAAGCAGCGGCAGGATGGAGAAAGGAAAGATTATATGGAGTCATTATAAGCAAGCAGGGAATGAAAGCTGCTGCGCAGAATGTAGGGAGAGTTGGTGCTGGGGCTGTAAAGTGGGCCGCCCCAAAAGCTGGCGCAGGCCTGATGGGGGGCCTTGCAATAGGCGGGGCTGCCGGAGCTGCTGCCGGCAGGGCAATGGCAGGCAACGGCATCTTTTTCATACTGCTTTCTGCACTGCTTTACCTTTCAGACATATATATAACCGGATTCAACGGCATTGACATCACTTTGTTTCTTCAGAGCGCGTCGCTTGGAAGCGCTTTCGGGTACATAGGGTATATATTCAACAGCTTTGTTGTAATAATCGCGCTGGGCTACTATTTCCTTGCGAGGCCAAGCGGCAGAGAATTGGTTTCTTTCGTGATGATAATAATGCTGTCCTCGACAATTTTCTTCATGGGTGGCTTTGACAGGGGGCTGTTTCATCTTATATTCGTAATCATAGTCTATGTCCTTTTCATAAAGCCGTCTTCACAGGATGCCGCAACTTCCAATTTCATTGTGTTCGGGCTGATGCTCTTCGATTTTTTTGGGTACGGCATATTAACGCATGCGCTTGGAGGCACTCAGAATATTGCGGCGGCTTTTGTATCGAACAGGCTCCTTCTGCCGGTATGGTTCTACTATTCCCTGATATTCACTCACGAGCATGAGAAAGGATGGCTGGCTTCTGCCCTGATTATCATAGTGATAATACTAAATGTCTTCTACTTCGCCCAAGGAATGATGGGCGCAACAAATTTTCAGTCAGTCATTTCACAGGAGCAGCGCCAGGGGCTTTTTGACGGCCTTAAGACGAGCGTTTCGAATATGCTGAAGGCTGCGAGCCAGATAAGCACGAACATACAAAAAAACCTTGAGCAGAGGGTTATGTATGCGGTTACGGGGAAGGTCGAGGAGAACAAGTATGAGCCGCTTGGAGTCTATCTGGAAAATGTCAAGAGCCTTGATCCAAAGTACTACGCCCGCGATACAGTGACGATAGTTGGCACTGTCAAGGCGAGGACGCTTGACGACCCAATAAACATTAAGCTTGGATGCTTCAGGGAAAAGAACAGCCAGAAAGCGGCACCCGACAAAATACAGCCAGACAAGACTTTCTCCATATATACCCTTGAAGAGCAGGACTTTGTGTGCCAATTCAAAACTTCCGATACGGATGTCGGCGCCTATTCAATAACTGCCACTGCAAATTTCAATTTTGACACTCTTGCTTACCTGAAGGCGTATTTCATGGACAGGGAAAGGTACAGGGCTATGACGAGGGAAGGCCTTGACCCATTAGACGAATTTGGCATAAAAGACAAGAAGCCTGTTGCTGCATACACCAACGGTCCCGTAGGCATAGACATGTCTACAACTTCTGCCCTGACCGGAGTTGGCGAACAGGCGCCAACATTGCCGAGGCTTAACATAAATCTTGTCAATAGGCCCGGATGGGAAGGGAAAATTGACAGTATAAGGGAGTTCGTAGTGCTGCTTCCTGCCGGGATAAGCATAGAAAAGCCAGCAGAAAGCTGCACAAGGCCTTTCAAGGAATACAGCAAAAGTGAATGCCTGCAGTCATGCGTCACTCTTGTCGAGAAGCCGTGCACAGAGGCGTGCGCTGCGCAGCTCGGCGATGGCCGCACCAAGTGCGAGGCCAGCTGCAGGGCGAGCACAAAAGACAGGTGCGAGCCAAGCTGTACTGACCTTTTTGTGAGTGATGAAGGCAATGCAGAGTACAAGGCTTATGCTCTCGACGTAGGCATGATAAATTCACTTTACGGCAATGAGCTCAAGAACATAGACAAGGATCGCTTTAGGTCTTTCAGCTGCGAGCTGTCCATTGATTCCAAGGCCATTCTCGGCAATACGCCTATAACAACGAAATTCTTCAGGGCAAGGGCAAGATACGAATACACTGTGGAGAAGAAGACGTCCGTAAATGTCGAGAAGGTTCCTGAGCCGATAAGCGCTTCAGGCGCGATTGTTGTGCCTCCCGGGCTTAATGCGGAGGGAGATGCGAAGAAGAAAATCATAGAGACTGCAAGAGACATGAGCGCCGATTCGCAGCTTACTGCGCTTGCCCTTGCAATTGCGCATCATGAGAGCAGGGGCTCTTTTAAGCACTGCAAGTCAGGCGGCATAAGCTGCAACACGCAGGATCAGGTTGAATGCAGCAGCGCCAACAGCTGCGGGCTTATGCAGATAAACAGGGATGTTCATCCTCTGCAAGGCTATGGTTGCGGTCAGGGCCAGACAATATTTGATGCAGAATGCAACATAAGAACCGGCATAAGGATACTTCAGGACAATTACAATAATTATGGGAACAATAATGAAAGATATGCAGGCGCTGTAACAAGCAATTGCAAAGATTTGTATTACCAAAGAACGTACCTGAACTACCAGGGATGGGACAGGGCAATAAGGGCGTATAACGGGCTAGGGTGCAATGCTACTAGAGCCGACAGGACTTATGTAGAATCAGTAAAGCCCTATTGGGAAGGCTACAAGAAGTTTGATTTCGGCAGGAGTGCAAAGGCCGCACCGCCGACAAACATTGCAGCTTCTGCAGTGAGCGGCGGGATAATGCTTACATGGGCTTTATCGGCTGATGACGGGAATAATGAGAATGACATAAGCAATTATTATATACTGGTCAGGGAAAGTACTGACAGCGCATATGGCGATATTGCAGGCATGGGCCCGCAGACTGCCGAGTACACAGACAATTCTGTGCAGCCCGGCAAGACATACTGCTACAAGGTCAGGGCCTATGACAAAGAAGGAAACTTTGCTGATTCGAGCACAGAAGCATGTGCAACAGCAGGCTGATAAAAATGAGGGGAATAAAAATTATGGCTATGATGGCGCTTCTGATTATTGCGGTTTCGGGCTGCAAATCGTCAGGATCTGCCTCCATAGCAGATATAGACGTGAGGAAAGGCACTGAAGGGCTGTCTATGGAGTTCCTGAAGGGAAGCCCTCCTGATAAAGTCTTTGAAGACGCCCCTTTTTCTGTCTTTTTCGGCATCCATAATAAAGGGGCTTTTGACATAGGGGGGAAGGAAGGCGGCAGAGGCGTTCTTGTATTGGGGATTGAGAATGATGTTATAGGCATTGAGGCTAACGGGTTCGGGGATGCGGAAAGCGCGTCCATGGATAGGCAGACCGGAAAGATTCTTTTGAACCTTGAAGGAAAATCCATGATAAACCCAAATGGCATGCAGGATTCTATAAGCATAGGCTTAAGGACAAAAAAGGTAGGCGGGCAAAGTGAATCAAGAAAAAGCACAATATCTGCGACTGCCTGCTATGACTACGGGACAACGCTTGAAGGAGAAATCTGCGTGGATACTGACCCAAACAGCCTGAGGCCCGGAAGAAAGCCGTGCAGTGTAAAAGACCTTGCCTTTCCTCAGGGGCAAGGCGCTCCTGTTGTGATAACAAAAGTTGAATCCCAGATGCTGCCTTCAAACGGGCAGATAAGGCCGAATCTCATAATTTACATAGAAAACAAGGGAAAAGGGGAAGTGGCGAAGCCCAGTATAGCGGAAAAGGTATGCTCTTCAGGAAATCTCGATGTTGGCGACTTGAACCTGCTTTCTGTAAATGCGTTCCTTTCTGACAAGGAGCTGCAGTGCACATCTTCAAGGATGTCTGAGGACCGCGTTATGGTGAGGCTTGACAAGAAGCAGGGAATTGTAAGATGTGTTGCCCCTGAGGGCGAAGGATATGATGCAAACCTTGATTCCTTCGTGTCTCCAATCAGGATTGAGTTGAAGTATGGATATACTTTCACCATATCAAAGGAGTTTATAGTGGAAAGGGTTCTGACCCATTAGGAAAAATATAAATAAATGTGCCGAGGCATTATGCTCATGAAAGAAAACAGGCTGGTTTTCACAGTATTTTTGGCGATTCTGATGCTTATGCCGTCGTGCACCAAATCCGGATTAAGCTCGGGCTCCTCTGGGGCAGAAGGCATTTCAATATCTTTTCTTAGTAACAGGCCGCCTGACAAAGTGGTGGCTGATTCTGCAGAAGTTGAAGTGCCGATAATGATTGAAGTCAGGAACAAAGGCGCTTTCCCAAAGGCTGAAAGGGATTCGGGAGACGGGTGGGACAATAATGATGTTGTGTTTGTGAGCGGCTACGACCCAAACATATT
>JAGVYR010000062.1 GCA_018303185.1 Candidatus Woesearchaeota archaeon
TAGCCACGGCATGGAGCTGTAAGCTCCATCTTGCGTATCGGAAACCGAAGGTTTCCGGACGTTCCGAAAATCTTCGATTTTCGTTACATGTCAACCGGGCGTAACCGGTTGCGGGGTGTCAGGCAAGTGAAAAACTCATAAAGGCGAGCGGGCACCAGCCGAAAATCGTGAGATTTTCACCGAAGCCCATGCTAAAGGCTCTGTCCCAAGAAAAAGTTAGCAGCCTAAGGTGGGCCCATCCTATAATTCCGGCAAAAGAGGCCAGAGGGCTGCCAGTCAGAAACCAGCGGAAAATTTTTCAGGATTTTACCGAATAAAAAGCAATTCCTATGCTCCAGACACTAAACCAAAACATTTAAAAATGCACTATCAATTCCAAAATCCCTATCCAACGGGGCTGTGGGGTAACCTGGCTAGCCTTCGAGGTTTGGGACCTTGCGATCCCGGTTCGAATGGCCCATAGTCTATCGCAATTAAACTAGGGCTGCGAAAGTCCGGGCAGCCCCATTGTATAATTGTATAATAACCGCATAAATACCAAAAGATGGCAATAAAGGAAAAATTAGGCTCGATAAGGCGCTTCGGCGCGCGCTATGGGAGAAAGACCAAAGACAAGTTCGGCAAGATTGAGAAGGAGCAGCGCAAGCTGCACAAGTGCCCGTTCTGCAGCCATGTCAAGGTAAAAAGGGTTGCTTTGGGCATATGGCAGTGCAGGAAGTGCAATTCCAAGTTTGCCGGTAAGGCTTATACCATAGACAAAAAAATAAGCTTTGATGAGGGGGAAATGCCGGCTGTTGCTGCTGAAACAGGGGAAGAGGGAAGGGAGGAATAAATGGCAGAATACAAGTGCTTTAACTGCAACAAAAAAGTAGGGCAGGATTACCTGAGAAAAAGGATAAGGTGCCCGTACTGCGGCAGCAAGATTCTTTTCAAGCCACGCTCTATTCCTACAAGGCTTAAGGCAAGATGAGCTTTAAAGCGGTTATTGATGCAGAGCTTGATGCGGATTTTTTGAAATCTTTTGGGCATGAGACTAGCGGGTGGGACAGGGCCGCTATAAAAGCTGAAAAGCACGGCAGGGGCATAAAGGTAAGTGTCGAGGCAAAAGATGCTGCTGCTTTCAGGGCGGCAATAAATTCCATAACATCATTGATTTCGATTTACGTCAAATCTGAAAAAATAGCGCAAAATGGCTGAACTTTCAAAAGAAGCAGAGGAAAAGGTAAGCCAGCTGCAGCTTTACGAGCAGAGCCTTCAAAATCTGCTATCGCAGAAGCAGCAGTTCCAGATGAGGCTCGCTGAGATTGAATCTGCGCTGAAAGAGCTGGAGAAGACCGATTCTGCCTACAAGATTGTCGGCAACATAATGGTTTCTTCAGACAAAGCTGAACTGAAAAAAGACCTTGAGTCCAAGAAGGAGATGTCAGAATTAAGGGTTAAAGCTTTGGAAAAGCAGGAAACCCAGATAAAGCAGAAGGCAGAGAAGCTGCAGGAAGAAGTTCTTAACAGCATCAAAGGGGACTGAAATGGAAGCAGAGGAAGCTAAAGGTGTCGTGGAAGCCCTGAATGAGCTTATTGAAGATGCGGCAGTCCCAAAGAATGTCAAAATAACCCTGCAGGCCATAATGGACTCCCTGAAAAGCACCAACGGCCCCAAAGATGACAATTCCATGGCGGTCAGCAAGGCCCTGAATGAGCTTGATGAAATAGCCTCTGACACGAACCTGCAGTCATATACAAGGACGCAGATATGGAATGTAATCAGCGTGCTTGAGAAGTTTCAGTGAATTCTTAGATGCTTTTATACGTGAAGGCAGGATAAGGCTGCCATTTGTTTTGGAGTTAGGCAGGCTACGTGTTCTGAAGCCAAGGAACAGTTTTTTTTCAATAAAAAAATATTCAATGGTTCAAAAATAAAAATAATAAAAAAACTGACGAACTCCAAGGCAGCTTCGCCTTAACCCGATGCCAAAAAACAACATTATTATACAACTAAATTTTTATACAAAAAATGAACACAGCGCAAAAGGCCTTTGCAGAGCTTTTTCCTGAAAAAAGCGCGGAAGAGCACGAATTCTCAGTCAGATATAACGGCAAGTTCCGCCCCTACAATGCCAACGTCAAATATTCGAAAGACAAAAAGAAGCTTGACTTTAAGCTGAGCAGGAGCTGGAAACAGGTAAGCGAAGACATAAGAATAGGGCTTATACAGGAGCTTCTTGTGAAAATATTCAGGGAAAAGAAAAAGACGACAAGCATGGACCTTTACACCCTCTTCTTAAGGAATGTGCATATCTCCATTGGAAAAGAAAAAACAGAGCCAAGGCTGGAAGAGTCCTTCAACAGGGTGAACGAAAAATATTTTTATGGCCTTATAGAGCGCCCTAATTTAGTCTGGGGTAGCCTCTCTTTAAGAAAATTGGGGCATTACGAATACGGCACTGACACAATTTCCATGAGCCGAATCTTCGAGAAGTCTGACGATGATGTCCTTGATTATGTCATGTACCATGAGCTTCTTCATAAAAAGCACAAGTTCCACAGCAAAAATGGAAGAAGTTTTCATCATACGCATAAGTTCAGGCAGGATGAAGGGGCTTTTGAAAATGCCGGGGAAATGGAAAGGAAGATCTCCAGGATGGCAAGGGGAGCTAGGATGAAGGGCGGATTTAAGTTAAGGTTTTGGTAGCCCGAGCATTGTGGCGAGGGCTTATAAGTGCCGAGCGTGCTCAAAAATTTTCAATTTTTGGCATCCCGGAAATCTTAAATTTCCAGGATATTGGCTCGGCCTAGATATCCTGCGAAGCAGTGTTTTATATCTTCTTATATGCCTCGATTATCAGATTTATCAAAAAGCTTATAAACAATTTTCACAATTAATCCCAAATACAGCAGAAAAGGTGGTTCAATTGTCATCAAAATTACTGCCCTTGGCGGCAATGGAGAAGCTTCTCAAGGAATCAGGAGCCGAAAGGGTATCTGATAAGGCTAAATCAGCCCTAAAGACTGCCATTGAGGAAAAGGGGGAGGAAATATCGCAGAAAGCGATAAAGCTTGCCAATCACGCAGGCAGGAAGACAGTGAAGGCTGATGACATAAAGCTTGCCGTGAAAGAATAGGCAAAAATTTATAAATGAGGCATTATCCCTAAACCCATTCTTGATTCGTTATTCAAGGTGATTGGATGGCAGATACAAAAATGGCTAGTGTTGGCGGATTGCAGAAAGGCAGCTATGTCGTTCTGGAAGATGCAGCATGCAAAGTCGTTGATATCCAGGTTTCAAGGCCGGGAAAGCACGGCCACGCCAAAGTAAGGCTTACCGCAGTCGGCCTGGTTGACAGTAAGAAGAGAGTTGCAGTTATGCCGGGCCATGACAATGTTCCTGTCCCTATAGTTGAGAAGAAAACAGCGCAGGTGCTTTCAATTGCAGGAAACACTGCAAATGTAATGGACTCTGAAAGCTATGAGACCTTTGACTTGGAAATCCCCGAAGAGCTTAAGGGCCAGGTAACAGAAGGCGCTTCAGTGCTTTACTGGGAGATCCTGAATGACCGGGTCATGAAACAGATTAAAGGCTAATAAAGGTTAATTACGATGGTAAAGTTTCCGGAAGCAAACACAAGAAGATTTCTGGGCATATTCGTATGCAGGAAGTGCAAGTCCAAGATAAGGGCCAACAACATCAAGGTAATCCAGGGAAAGATAAAGTGCAGGAAATGCGACGCAAAGGCCCTGAGAGCTGTAAGGAAGAAATAAGCCTAAAATGCTTTTTGATATAGAAACAGTTGCCGCTATCTTATTTGTAATAGCGCTTTCTTTATTCCTTTATTCAAAGAAGGGCAGGATGCATGAGCAGCAGCTTGTCAAAAATGCCCTTTTTTTCTCAATGTACCGCACTAAGATAGGCCTTCGCCTTATGGATTCCCTTTCTAAAAAATTCAGGCGCAGCTTTGAGTATATTGGCTATCTTGGAATATTGCTCTGCTTCATAGGCATGGCTTTGATATCTTATCTTTTGATAGACAATATTGCCAAGATATTCCTGAAGCCGGAAGCGGTCCCGGGCGTCGGCCTTGTGCTGCCTGTCAAAGCTAAAGGGATATTCTATGTCCCGTTTTTTTACTGGATAATCTCAATATTTGTGATAGCTTTTGTGCACGAGTTTGCCCACGGAATAATTGCGCGGGCACATAATATCAAGGTGAAGTCGAGCGGCTTTGCATTTCTCGGCTCGACGCTTATGGCGCTTGGCTTCCTTATACTGGTTTTCACTTTGCCCGCTAAAATTGTGGACTCGCCGTTTTCATTCGATTTTTCATCTTCGTCAGACCTCTGGCTTGCGGCAGGAACTGCTATGGTGCTGATATCATTGGCAAAAAACCTGAAGATTCCGGCAATACCTGCGGCTTTTGTGGAGCCCGACGAAAAAGAGCTGAAAAAAAGGCCGCACAGCCAGCAGCTTTCTGTATTTGCAGCCGGCCCATTTTCCAACATAGCCCTTGCATTTATTATACTTGCCTTTCTCGGGCTTATAGTTGCTCCGCTTTCAGCAGGCCTTTTCGAGGACAACGGCGTGGAGATTGTAGACCTTATAGAGTCTCAGGGCAAATATCCTGCAGAGCTTGCAGGAATAAGCGCAGGGGAGGTTGTCAAGGAAATTGACGGGCAGCCCATAAAGACGGCCGAAGAATTTTCTTCTTTGATGGAAACACGCTCCCCCCAGCAAAAGATACGGCTTAAGACAGATATATCAGAATATTCTTTGCTGCTTGCTTCAAATCCCGACAACAGCAGCCGCGCATTTCTCGGCATAAAAGTTGCCCAGAGCACAGGAATAAAAGCACCAGTATACGAAAAGTACGGAAATTTTATTCCTGCAGCTTATGTTTGGCTTATCGGATTGCTGAGCATGCTGATGATGCTCAACTTCGGCATCGGCCTCTTTAACCTTGCGCCGATAGGCCCTCTTGACGGAGGAAGAATGATGCAGCTTCTCCTTCACAAGCTCTTTGATAAGGAGAAGGGAGACAGGCTGTGGAAAAATATAAGCATCTTTTTTCTGGTAATAATAATCTTCAATCTGGCTTATTCTTTTATAGGGTGAATTTTTATTATTGAAAATATTGCTTTTGTTTTTATTGTGTTGATTATGAAATTATTGGTTTTTGCCTTTGATTGCTCTTTTTTATATTCTGTTTTTGTCATGTTTTTGTTGTGTGTTTATGTTGTTTTTATCAATCTGCTCCGCAATGCTTGTCGCGAGGCTCGCTTTCATGCATCGCGCTCGCCTCGCGGTTTTATGGGGTAAACGGCTTTTGTCTTCTGAGTACCCTATCAGGTAAAATTATAAACACTGCATAATTCTTCCGTCTTATGATAGAAATACTCCTGATGGAAATCGAGAAGCCTGAAAACCTCGGTTCCATTGCACGGGTAATGAAGAATTTTGGCTTTAACAGGCTGGCTTTAATAGGGCCTAAAATACAGAAAACCGACGAAAAGGCAGCCATTGTATCAAAGCATGCCAAAGATATCCTGAAAAAATCAAAAATAATAAAAAAAACCGGGATGAAAAAATACGATTACCTTATCGGAACAACCGCAGTTCTAGGAACTGACTACAACATTCCGAGAAACTCCATAAGCCCGGAACAGCTTGCGCAAATGCTCTCGGGGATAAACCATAAGAAATCAAAAATTGGGATATTAATCGGGCGGGAAGGCTCAGGGCTGACAAATGAGGAAATAGCCGGGTGCAATATCCTTGTAACAATTCCCTCTTCAAGAAAGTACGGCACATTGAATGTGAGCCATGCTTTGGCGATTGTTTTATATGAGCTTTCTAAAAAAATAAGCATTGAAAATTCCCTGTCACATATAGCTCCTGCATCTGGAAAAGATTTGGAAGTGATTGAAATGTATATGGATGATATACTGAAAAATACGGAATTCACAACAGAAGAGAAAAAAGACACCCAGAAAAAAGTATGGAAACGGATTTTTGGAAAAGCCTTCCTGAGCAAAAGGGAAGCGTTTGCAGTCATGGGGCTGCTGAGGAAGCTGGCTAAGAAGTGATTTATAAAGGCATAGAAAACGAAATCTAACAATTTTTTAACTATTCTAAAGTGGTAAAAATAGAAAGATTTATATAGTGGTTTTGAGATAGGGATTATAGGTAAACATGGTTGAACAGAAAGGAAATACAGGACAAAGTGAATCTGCTCACTTAGGCACAATACTGAGAAGAATAGGGAGAGATTACGCTGCTCCGGTCCTATTGGGCGCAGCATTGTTTGGAACCATAGGTTTTGGCTACTCGAGATTGAACCTTGTAGAGCAGAAAGCTCCTTTTATGTATGTGTCTCAGGGTGCACAGGATACTTCTTATACCGCCAGTTTGGCTTTTCTGGGCGCTGCTGCAGGCGGTTTGTTTCGGTATTTGAAGAGGAAAGGCAGAAGGTAATCAATCATTTTATCTTCTTAGCTTTCTGCATATTAAGATTGAAAATTTTTTCAACAAACCCTTTATCATTGAATACGACGGGAGCAGAGGGCTCCTTCCCTGTAGGAATCAATGTGAGTATCCCTCGCCCTCCAGTTTTCTCAAAGACAAGTTTGCTGCCCTTCGGGCTCGACTTTACGCTGTCGAATCCCTTCATAGCTTCCAAATACAGCTTCTGGTCTTCGGAATACCTGCCCTTTTCTGTTTCAAGCCCTGCTGCCTTGAAATCAGCCCCTATTTGCCTTTCCAGCTCGTCATTTCCAAGCTCAAATAAAGTCCTCTTATCGATAAATACGCGAACATTGTCTCCGCTGCCTTCTATTTGCACATACGCCCTTTCCACTCCGGCAACAGCCACTGAAATGCCCTTGACCGGGGTAAATTCACTCTCAGGCCCATTCACTACAACTCCAAAATAGCTCTTGTCGTTCAGGACCTTGTATGCTTTTTCCGGATCATACCCATTTACAATCTCCAGCGGTTTTACAGCATTCCAGTATTTTTTTTCCACAAGCGTTTTGTCATCATTAAAAATAAGGCTAAGCCCGCCATTTATGACTTTTACATTGCTCCCAACAATTGTTGCTCTTTCAATCGGCGCATTTGGCTGCAGATTGATTTCCATGTTATTGCCTGAAATCCGCATCTGCCTATTCAATTTATCTATGACCACCGAATTTCCCTCAAAATCAGGCGCGCCATTCCCTATAACCACTCTTGTCGGCTCACTGGCATCTAAAGTAAATGCGTCTTTTCCATCTACCTGAAACATTATGTTTTTGCCAACAAACATGGTATCAGGATTTGCTTTCGTTATTACGGGATTTGTTGTGCTTAACACCCCTTCATTGGCCATTGGCTCCATTATCCCCTCCTTTTTGTTATAACTGAACTTTGCATCCTCATTGATGCTGTTTCCGTCTATGTCGCAATTTTTTCCTGCTATTCCGCTTATTGAATCACCAGATACAGTTATGTCGCTTGCGCTTTTTATCCCGACCCCGTTTATCGTGCCATCAGTAACAGAATATTTTCCTTCTGAATACCTCATTGTTCCCTGCACTTTATTGCCCCCAATCTCAGCTTCGCTGTTTAGGGTCCCTTCAAATGATGCAATTGATCCGCCTTTAACAGCAACCTGGCTTCCTGGGGCAAAGTCATATTGCCTGCCGCCTATGGAAACAGGGCCGTTTACAGAGCCGCTGTAATCGCCGTTTATCTGGCTGTTCTCCTGGCCTTGGGAAAAAATGGCCTGCACAGCCGCTAGTACGATTAGTATTGCAAATATTGCAGGCTTCCATGAAAGGCTACTGGATTGGCTCATTTTTTGCACCGAAAATGAAGCTGTAGGGCTCATTCATAAGTTTTGACTGGTTGTCTATTATCTCAAAAAAGGTGTCTCCGTCCCTATACGAGAATATCAGCACATTGAGGTCTTTGCTTCGCGCGTCATCAATTATGCAGCTTAGGCATACATTTTCAGGATCCGCTTCCTGCATGTCATTGATGCGCTTTGAAGTATCATAAATAGCGCTTAATCTTACCGGAATATGTGTTTTGAAATTTGCAGCGACTTCAGACTTAGCCCCTTGCCTTATTTTCAATGGGTAAGCAACATCAATGGCAACTCCCGCGCCGGTTATAGTGGATGCAGCCCTTATCGGCCCTTCGTCAATATTTATGCCCCGCTCTTTCAATGCAGAGAAATTTGACAGGCAGTACGGCAATTCTTCCACGACCCCTTTTGCAATTTCTTCTTCAATCTTTTTTTTGGTTGGCATGACATTCCTTATTCCATCAAAATGATAGGAGTAACTGAACAAAAAACTGCTGTACGACTGCTCAGGCGAATCATAATAGCCTCCCTGAATGCCCACAACCCCGATTGAATTTTCTGCAACATTCTCAAGACAGCCCTGAACATAATTCTTGACAGGCTCAGCAAAGGAAATATCATTTGAAACAGAATCCTTTTCCGCAACAATCTTCTCAATATTTGAGACTTTTACATAAATCAAAAAGGAAAAAGCAGTGAACACCACAAAAGCAAGCAGAAAAAATACAGTTGCCTGCCCTCTTTTTTCAGCCATGTTAAGGCTGCTTGTTTTTCTTCTCAAAAAACTCCTTCACTTTCTCAATCATTGCCGGCTTCGCATTCTTTCCAAGCGCATAATAAATCTTCTCAGCCTCTCCGCCCCAGCTATAGTCTCCTTTTTCCTTCTCAATCTTCTCAACCCTGAATTCTTCAAGCGCAAGGCCTTTCTTAAGATGGTAATAAATGGAGCGCATTGTTACTTTCGGGAATATTGCAACATACGCCTTATAGATTTCATACCCATATCCCTGCTTCATGAAATAAAGAATCTCGACAATATTCTGCCTTATCTCCGACCTTATTGGGCGCCCTCTCGGCATTGCAACCACCTTTTTTTCTTGTTATTGCCTGATATTTTGCCATATTGAAAATAATTTATAAATGTTTTGATTTCTGAATCAGGCCAGATAGGATACGCAATAATAAAGGGCGCTGTAGAAAATAAGCATAGTGCCAATATGCGAGCCCTGTGAAAATAGATTTAGCCTGACGGGGGTTGCCCCCGAGTTTGGTTAGAAATAGGGATTAGAATCATAAGGTCAAAGCGTAGCATCATGTGGCTGACAAGGCGTTGCGAGGGGTCGCTCCATACGGGAACGCAGCCTCTTCATGGCGCTTCAGCTTCACGCCTTTGAGGATGCTAATCCCGAAAAAACGAATTATTAACCACACTCGGGTTGCCCCCTGCGGGGTGGCAGGCAAGAGAAAAGCTCATTCAGGCGAGCAGGCACTATGCGAGACCTGCCTGCGAGAACGCTCACCCTTACAGCAAGTTCGAGCAGGCTCGCGTTCAGGTGAAGCGAGATTTTCTGCAGAGCCACAATAAAGCAATAATTTATATAATAATAAATCAATTGGGGTGCTATGGGGAAATTCAAGATAATAATCCTTGCAGTTGCAATCGCAATAATATTTGCATTGTTCATAGGATTTGGCATATCAACTTTCTACAAAGCCCCCAAATACGAGGATTTCTGCAAAAATGAGCGTGTAATAAGTTACGGGACACAGGAAGCTTGCGAGAAAAATAGAGGAAGATGGAACGAAAATGTTCCAGAAAAGCCAATCCCTGTTCTTGAAACACAGCTGTTGTGCAATAAGGCTTATGAATCCGGAAAAAACGTAACCCTTAACTGCCAGACCAAAGAGCAGCTTGAATCAAGAGGCTATTGCGACATGAACTTTTACTGCAATCAGGAATTCCAGAAAGTGAATGAAGTCTACAACAGGAACGTCTTTATAGTAACTTCTGGCATAGGCATAATCATCCTTATTGTAGGCTTTTCGCTTAATGTCATGGGCGTCTCAGCTGGACTGATGGGCGGCGGCATTCTTACATTCCTTTACGGCACGATAAGGTTCTGGAACGACCTTCCTGACTACGGCCGCTTTATAATCCTTGGAATAGCCCTTGCAATTTTGATTTGGCTCGGGTATAAGAAATTGAGTAGATAGGTAGATCAGTTGTTAAATGCGCCTTTCGCTTCTTAGCCTTTTGATGTTTTTATTCCTGAAAAACGTAAATTAACAGGCTTTGTCCCAAGAGAAGTTTAGTGGCATAAGGTCAAAGTCTCTTTTATATCTCCAGATAAGCTGACAAGGGGGAAGCTCCATCCGGGAAATGTCAGTTATTGGCTAAATAAGCTAAGACTTTGAAGCCACTAAACTGAGCGTTAGTGAGTCTTGGGACAAAGTCAAATTAACAGTAATTATTCAGTATCCTGAAGGGTTCTTCAGGATTGCCTGCAATTCTTGAAGAACATTTTTTTTCTTAAACCTCAAAGTTTGAATTACTGACAAAAGCATTGCTGTTGCATTTGCTCCCCTTCTGCTTCTTGAGCCATTGCTTATCTTTCTTATGATAACCAATGCCCTTAACTCCCTTTCGCTCAGGTTGTTTGTCGTGTCAATTTCAGGATCAGTTACAAACCTGAACAAATCGTCTCTGTCCCTATAATAAAGATTGTTCACAAACTTTCTGATGGTGCTATGCCTATAATGTCTCAGTGTCAATTGAAATACGTCTGCCTTCAGCTGCTCAGCCATCTCTTTAGTTCCGTTATGGTTTAGCCCTTTGGCTAAAGCATAAATTTCCTTTAGCTTTTTATGGACATATTTTCCTTCAGCCCCAAAATTTTCTGCAAGCTGTTTTGTGTCCTGCAGTATGTGCGACCAGCATAACTGCAGAAGAAACCCCGCTTTCCTTGCAAAAAGCCGCATGGCGCTTAGCCTGTCAACAACAAGCACATTTCCCTGCTGTTTATTTAGGAAAGAAAGCCCCGCCTTATGATTATTGCTCTTGCGAATTTTATACAGGACAACCCCGCATGCAATAAAGACCCACGCAACGTGGTTTTTTCCATTTATGTGCCAAGACGTGGTGTCAGAGTGCTTTACTCTTGCGAACTTTACTATTCTTTCAAGATAGGAGTAATAATTCCCGAAGGCAACGACAAGTTGCCTTAAAATTCCTACAATCTCGCTTTCGCTTATTTTAAGGCCAAACATGTCCATAAAATAAGCGCATACTTTATTGCATGGAAGTCTCAAGCCAAGCCGCAAGTACATGACAAGAAGCATTAAGTTTAACCCGAACCGAGCATGCGGCAATGCTTTTTTGACTTCTGGCTCAACAAGCTTCTTGCAACTTGGGCAGTATTTTCGATGAATGTCAAAACGTGTTGTTTTTGGTTTGGAAATAAGCTTTATGTCAGTTATATGCCTTGAGCGCACCTCTTGCGTT
>JAGVYR010000035.1 GCA_018303185.1 Candidatus Woesearchaeota archaeon
GAAATTCTTGCAGAAGATACATCTTATTGACATAAGTTCTCACCTCAAAAATTTCAATGATGAGCTTATATATAAATATGTCGAAGATTAAATAGAGTCCAAAAATAGAAATGTTTAAATATTATTTATAATTTATAAAGCAATCAAAAAAACGCTGGCTTCATGGAAGCAGTGGTGAACTAATTGGCAGAAAATTTCAGCAATTTCAATATAAAATCAAAGAACAGAAATGCCGGAGACGCATATTTAAGCCTGTTTTTATCGATGATTTCACCGGCAGAGAGATACCTTTCAGAGGCAGCCGGCTCTTCAAAAAAAATTGCAAATTTTTTCGGGATGAAGCATGACTCCAAACTGAAGCTGGAGGGGGAAAACCTGAAAAACAAGGAACCGGAGAATATAGAATTCTTACTGGAGCGTGCAAAGCCGCATGTGGAAATGCCCCCGCTGAAGAAAGCGAAAAAAGCGGATGAAGGCTCTTTCCTTAAGGGTGCCCTAAAGAATCTCTATGGCGGCTTTAGTTATTTCTCGGGCTATGCTGCCTCGCAAAAAAATGAGGTGTACACTGCTGCCGACCATATGACAAAAAAAGCCATGATAACTGTAAAAAAGACGCTTGCGAAGATACTCAAGATAGGCGAGTATATAATGGCGCAATCAAGCCCGCAATGGAATATGCCTATGGGCACCTTCAATGACAGAGACACTCTTGCCCATGAGATAAGCCCGAGTGAAATTATAAATACAGACCCTAATACGGTGAATTACTATACGAGAAAGAATTGATTATATATTTTTTCTAAGAGTGTCCGCAAGCCTGTGCGCGAGATGCAGCGGCTCGGGAAGCTTATGCGGAAGAACAATGCATTTTTTTATTATCTCAAGGCTCGTTTTCAGTGAGATTTTATGGCCAGGGCTTATGTAAAGGGGCTTTGCATACTCCCTGCTGAAAAATTCATAGGCTCTTGCTTCTTTTTCCATGTAAACAACGCCTTCGCTCAGATGGCCGCCAATCAGGCTCTTTGCCACGCCTATCGTGGGAATGTCTAGTAGAATTCCGACATGGGATGCCATCCCCATCCTTCTCGGATGCAGGATTCCATTGCCGTCAACAATGAGTATGTCGGGCTTATTTTCAAGCTTATTAAAAGCTTCAACTATAGCCGGGCTTTCCCTGTATGAAAGAAAGCCGCTTATATAAGGCGTTTTTGACTCAGCTTCGGCATGCTGCTTTTCAATCGGCTTCATATCCTTATAGCTGCATACTACAATTGCAGAGATTACTTTGTCGCCTTCAAAGCTCTGGTCAACGCCCGCAATTGTTTCTATCTTGCCAAAGCTGTCGGATGTTATGACTTTCTTCGCAAGCCTGAGCTGCTCCTGCTTCAGTTTTTCTATGTCCATTTTCTAACTTATGCTGTCAAGCACAGAATGCGCGTTTTTTGTGTTGATGTATGGCTTTAGCTTTTTCCATTCCTTTCCAAATGAGGCCATAAGGCTCGAAGTGTAAAAATCCTTTTCATTATTCTTTATTCTTGCGAGCCCGTCCGCCTCTATCAGGCCGTAGGGATAGCCTATGAACACAGGGTCGCGGCAGTTTGATGCAAGCAGTCCAAAAACTTCTTCAGGATTGAAATCCTGCCTCGGGAATGCCTCAAGCTTGAATATGTATTCTGACCTTCCGTGCAGCCTGACGCAGAATATTTCCGGAAGTCTTTCTGAATGCGCAATCGGGTAGTAATACCATTTTCCCGGCTTTTCAAAAGATTCAAGGACGGCGCTGAATGCATTGCCTTTGTCCGTCATCAAGGAAGAGGTTTTGCTTATTGCCGCAAGGATTGGGGCGCTTCGCTTAAGCCTTTCCAGAATTTTTTCTTCTTCCTTATTTGAAGGCTGCAGGTTCCCATCCAAAATTATAATATCATCCTTGCTTAACTTTTCAGACAGCTTTTGTGCGATTTTAAGCTCTGCAATCCTCCGCACTATGCCGGGAATTGAGGAAATATCAGCCCTGCTGCCGCCTTTTCTTATATCGGGGTCCATTGAATCAAATTCCAGAACGCCGTCGCTTTCAAATATTCCAGCTCCATTGAAAATTTCAGCTTTGAACAATACCTTTTCACCTTTGTTTTCAGAATAAACAAAAGCAAAAAATTCGCTTCTTTTTGCTTCAACCCGCTTATTCTCCCCGTATATGCAGTAATAGCACCTTATGAGGCTGAGGCATATGCCTGAAGAGCTTATTAGCTCCATATTGCCCCCGTCAATAAAGGCTATTTTATTTTCAGAATTTTTTGCATCAAAATCGTGGAAATAATCCTCTGAAATATGTACAGGGCTGTAGCCGGGGTTTGAGAGAACAGCATAAGAATCCCCTTTAATGCCTATGTTCCTGCTTATTTTTTCCCTAATCCTTGACAATAATTCCTTATCCATGTTTTTCTGTAAATCTTATCCTTTTTCCTATCTTTTTTCTTATCTTTTTTCTTATACTTTTTCTTATTTTTTTGATTTTACTGCCGATATGGCTATTTTCTGCCCACTTGGGTTTTTGCAACTATGCCCTATTCCCAATATGCTCCGCAATGCTTGCCGCGAGGCTCGCTTCTAAACATTGCGCTCGCCTCTTGGTTTTATTGAAACAAATGCCATGCCTTTGCCGCGGCGCATATTGCCCACAAAACAGACGGCAAACTTCGTTTCGCCAGCATCACTAAATGCTGTAAACCGCCTGCCTTGCGTCATTGAGGTAGGGCTGTTTCACTATTAAACCTTTTGCAAGCAGCAGCTCAAGGGCATGCCTCACTGTTCTTTCGGGAAGATAGGTATTGCCTATTATCTCTTTCTGGGTGAGGCTGCCTTCATAGGAAAGGATTTTGTGTATCAGCTTTGCAGACGGCGGCAGGCCCTTAACCTTGTCTATGTTTACTGGTGAGGCCCTCTGCTTCAGCCTCGCCTCGATATGGTAATCTGATGAAAACTTTATGAAGGTTGCGGGGAAGGGTGATTTTTTTATTGCAAGCCTGGCCCCTTTCAAAGGGATTCTCACAGAGCCGTCAATCACAATAACTGCCGACTGGGCCTGGATTCCGGAAAGATGCACCTCAGTATTGTCCGATACTATAATCGGGCCGTGCTTTTCCATGGAAGAAATAGGGGTTATGGAAAATATTTTCGGCTCGTCATGGATTACGGGGCCTCCCGCAGAAAGGCTGTAGCCTGTGCTTCCAGTAGGAGTTGTTACAAGAAGCCCGTCTGCTGTGTCTTTCATGAACTGCTCATTGCCAAGGCTTAAAGTGTACCTTATCAGGGAAGCGCTTTTCGAGGAGAAAAGGCCTATGTCGTTCAGTGCTATGGGAGTTTCCTTTCCATCATAAGCTGCAACGAGCCTTGACCTTTCCTGCAGGGTATAGCGGCCTTTTTCAAGAAGCCTGATGCACTGCTCAAAATTGCCTGAATCGCACTGGGCAAGGAAGCTCTGCGAAGATGCTACCGCAAGAACCGGCAGCTTTTTTTCCCCAAGGCTCCTGAATGTCTCCAGAATCAGGGAATCGTCACCTATTGCAAGCACAAATTTGATGTCATCTTCCAAAGTTGACTTTTCATTCGGAATTGAAAGCCCGCCTGCTATCGAAAAGCCAATCCTGCTTTTTTTCAGGAAGGAGAGCACTTTCCTTGAAAGCTCCAAAGACCTCGAGTCCTGCTTTGACTTTATCAGGTACATGGTGATGCGTGTGCCTTGCAGATATTTAATATTTTCTAAAATAGAGGCAAATTTTGCCTGTAAATTATGAATTAATGTGCTAATTGCCTATAAAAAAGGCTTTTTAAACCTAAGAGGATTAAGGCAAAAAATGTTAGACAAAGAGAAACTGAAGAAGCTGGCCCTGGAGCTGAAGAAGCAGAAGAATGCTGTCATACTTGTGCACAACTACCAGAAGCCGGAAATGTATGACATCGCTGATTTTATAGGGGATTCGCTTGGGCTTTCAAAAGAGGCCGCAAAGACAGACGCCGATATAATTGTTTTCTGCGGCGTAAAGTTCATGGCTGAGACAGCGAAGATATTAAGCCCGGGAAAAAAAGTGCTCCTTCCATCATTGGATGCGGGATGCTCGCTTGCGGACATGGCGATTCCCGAGCAGCTGGCTAAAATAAAAAAAGAGCATCCTAACGCTGCTGTTGTGAGCTATGTCAATACAAGCGCTGAGATAAAGGCAATGTCAGATGTGTGCTGCACGAGCATGAATGCCGTAAAGATTGTTGAATCCATTCCGAATGAGGAGGTCATATTCCTGCCTGACAGGAACCTCGGAAGGTATGTTGCTTCGAAAACCAAAAAAAAGGTCATTTTATGGGACGGCTATTGTTTCGTGCACGACAAGCTCAATGCAAAGATGCTTTCGGAGATAAAAATGAAGAATCCTGAAGCGAAGATAATGGCGCATCCCGAAGCGCGTGAAGAGATACTGCAGATGGCTGACCATATATGCGGCACAGGGGGAATGGCAAAATTTGCAAATTCGTCGGGAGCGCAGGATTTTATCGTAGTCACGGAATGCGGCATGACCGAGCAATTAAGGCAGGAAGTGCCCAATAAGAACTTTTATTCGTTCTGCAATATCTGCCCTTACATGAAATCAACAACACTGCCTTTGGTGGTAAACGCGCTGATACATGAGAAACATGAGATAACTGTTCCTGAAGGTATTATCGCTGATGCAAGAAAAGCGCTTGATAAAATGCTGGAATTCAGCTAAGATGAAAGGCAAAAAGATCATTGATTTCTGGGACAGAAGCAACAGGCTTAATCTCCGGAATAAAGGGTACGGGGATTTTGTTTCTCATTTTTTTTCAGGAAAACTCGGGGAGGACAAAGCAAGCAATGATATAACCTCCAATTCAATAATTCCGAAAAATAAAAAAGCTGCTGGGAAGATAGTTGCAAAGCAGGGCGGGATTGTTTCGGGTGTTGATGAAGCCTCTTATCTTTTCAAGGGATTTAATATTAAAAAATTCAAAAAGAACGGGGATAAGATAAAAAAATTTGAAATCATTCTTGAAATCAGAGGCGGCATGAGGAAAATGCTTGCCCTTGAGAGGACTGCGCTCAATGTGATGCAGAGAATGAGCGGGATTGCCACAAAAACGCATGAAATCCGCATGAAATCCAAAGGGTGCGGGATTGCGGCCACAAGGAAAACGCTCTGGCACCTGCTTGACAAGAAGGCTGTTTCGGACGGGGGAGGGCTGACGCACAGGCTTGACCTTGCCGATTCAATCCTGATAAAGGACAACCATCTGGAATCTGTAACGGGAGATGCTGAAAAGGCGCTGTTTTTAGCATCAAAAAATAAGAAAACAAAATTTATTGAGATTGAAGTGAAAAATATCAGGGAAGCTGTTATAGCTGCAGATGCAATAAGCCCACTGATAAAAAATAAGGCAAAAAAATGCTATGCAATAATGTTCGACAACATGAATCCCAAACAGATAAAAAAAGCAATTTACGAAATAAGAAAAATAAGCAAAGAAATTCTTTTTGAGGCTTCCGGCGGGATAAATGAAGGCAATATTGGTGCTTATTCCAAGGCCGGAGTGGATATTGTTTCTCTCGGGGCATTGACTCATTCTGCAAAGGCCCTTGATATGTCTATGGAGATAATTCATTAGTTAAGGCTTTAATGGATTAATATGATAAAAACCGGAATAATAGGCTGCGGAAACATAGGGACGGAGATAGGGTTTTTTTTAAGCAAGAGCAGGATTTTTTCACTGGATTATGTTTGCGACATTGATAAGAAAAGCATTGAAAATTTTTTAAGAAAAATAAAGAATGAAAAAATAAAGGCTGTTGGTTTTGATGAATTGCTTCAGAAAGCCGATTTGATAATAGAGGCTGCGAACAAAGAAGCTGCTTCAGGAATATTGAAAAACAAAAACTTCAGCAGGAAAAACAAAAAAATCCTTGTTATGAGCACCGGCGGGCTTTTTGAGAATATTTCCATGCTTGATAGGATAAAAAACGCTGAGATTTGTGTTCCTTCAGGGGCGATAGCAGGACTTGATGCGATAAAGGCTGTTCGCGGAAGGATAAAGGCACTGAGCCTGACAACAACAAAGCCAATAAAAGGGCTTGAGGGGGCGCCTTACATTGCAAAAAAGGGCATTGATTTGAAAAAAATAAAATCAAAAAAAATTATCTTTGAAGGCGGCATTAAAGATGCAATTAAAGGATTTCCTTCAAATATAAACGTGGCTGCTTCATTATTCCTTGCTTCAAGGTTCAAAGGCATCAAGATAAGGATAGCTGCCGACCCAAAAGGGAAGCTGAACGTGCATGAAATTGCCTGCGATGGGGATTTTGGCAGGATTTTAACAAGAACTGAGAACAAGCCGAGCAAAAACCCAAAGACGAGCTATCTTGCAGTGCTGAGCGCTTTGCGGGCGCTGAGGAATATAGGAGAAAATCTAAAGATAGGGAACTAGCCGAACTTTATGCCGCTCTTCTTAAACTCTTCGGCAAGGCGCCTGTAGAAAGATGAGACTATCTTCTCCCTCATCAGCACATCCCAGTACCAAAACCACACCTTCAGGCTTACCTTGTCTTTGGTTATGCTGCTTATCTCCACTCTTGGGTCCAAGGCGCTGATGTTTCTTGGTATAACAAAGAAATTCTGAGGAACCTTCAACAGCTGTATAATTCGGTTCATTT
The DNA here is from genome assembly GCA_018303185.1 of Candidatus Woesearchaeota archaeon. GTDB lineage: Archaea > Nanobdellota > Nanobdellia > Woesearchaeales > GW2011-AR4 > JAGVYR01. The sequence continues at coordinate 6,716 of JAGVYR010000035.1, forward strand.
TTTTCTGAGGGATGTTAGGGAGAATATTTGGGCTTTCATGGCATATGGAGTTTATTATCCCTACTGCCTGGTCTATGCCTGAATCTATTGATATGTCTATCTGCAGATCTATCCTCAAAAATTCGCCTCTGCTGTAGTTGATTATCGGCATACCCGTCATAAAAGCGACATTTGGTATGGTAATTATCTCCCCTGTCAGGCTCCTGAAGACGGTCTTGCGGAGCATTATGTCCTTCACTTTGCATATTTTCCCATCCACCTGGACAATGTCGTCCTCTTTGAATGGCCTCTCGAATGAGAAGACGATGCCTGCGGCGATATTCTGGAGTATGGGCACCGCGGGGAGAAGCATCCCGATGCCCAGTATGCCAAGAGCCGCAAGGCTTGCAGACACATTAAGGGCGATTATCCTGACGAAAGCGAGATAGAGGCCGGCTGCATAGATTGCGTACATGACCGCCTTCGAGATTGGCTTATACACTGTTGGAGTATATTTATCCTTGAGATAATGCATTATTATTAGGTTGACTATGCTCCCGAGGATGAAAGTAAAAATTATTGTGAAAAGGAAAAGCAGGAATACGCTTACGGACACATTTCCAATGAGCTCGCTTGTCTCGGCCATTGAGAATGTTAATGCCCCTTAATATAAATAATTTGGGGTTGCCCTGCAGGCACTGGAATGTTCCCAAACATTTTTATATGAAATTCCGCTTTTCATAGAAATCATGTATGAATTGATAATAACAGAGAAGCCGAATGCGGCAAAAAGGATAGCTGAATCGCTTGCTGATGGGAAGCCAATCAGAGAGGGGAAAGACGGCGTATATTACTATAAAATCACGCACGGAAAGAACGACATCGTGGTTGCGTGCGCAGTAGGGCATCTTTACGGATTGGCGCAGAAAGAGGGGAAGAAGTGGAATTTTCCCGTGTTTGACATCGAATGGACCCCTTCTTTTGAAATGTCAAAAAGCTCAAGGTTTACAAAAAAATACCTTGACCAGATAAAGAAGCTGGCAAAGGAGGCAAAAACCTTTACGGTAGCGACAGACTATGATGTCGAAGGCGAAGTCATAGGAATGAATGTGATAAAGCATGCCTGCAGGCAGAAAGACGCAGAAAGGATGAAATTCTCAACATTGACAAAGCCGGATATTGTCGAGGCTTATGAGCAAAAGATGAAGCATATTGACTGGGGGCAGGCATATGCAGGGGAGACAAGGCATTTTCTTGACTGGTATAACGGCATCAATTACTCAAGGGCCCTGACCTCTTCAATAAAAAAAGCCGGTTCTTTCAAATTAATGTCAACAGGAAGGGTGCAGGGGCCTGCCCTGAAGATAATCGTTGACAGGGAAAAGGAGATAAGGGCCTTCAAGCCGGTGCCTTTCTGGCAGATTTCACTTGACGGGGAAATAAAAAACAGCAAGGTTGAGGCATGGCACAGGGAAGACAAATTCTGGGAGAAGGAGAAAGCAGAGAAAGTAATGGCTGCAGTGAAAGGAGCTAAAGAGGCTAAGGTGCATAACACAGATAAAATCCAGTTCAGGCAGCAGCCGCCTGTCCCTTTCGACCTTACAACTTTACAGACAGAATCTTACAGGTGCCATCACATCAGCCCAAAAGAGACGCTGCAGATTGCGCAGGAGCTTTATACCTCTGGGCTGATTTCCTATCCAAGAACTTCTTCCCAGCAACTGTCTGACAAGATAGGATTCAAAAAAATTTTTTCAGAACTGTCAAGGCAGAAAGAGTATGCCGCGCTTGCAGGCGAACTGCTCTCGAAGCATGGATTGAAGCCCAATGACGGCAAGAAGACTGATCCGGCGCATCCGGCAATCTATCCGACAGGAATAGCCCCGAAAGAGTTCAACCAGAGAGAGGAAAAAGTCTATGACCTCATTGTAAAAAGGTTTATGGCCACATTCGGAGAAGTTGCAGTAAGGGAGACGATGACAATTGAGATTGACTGCAAATTAGAGATTTTCATTGCAAAGGGCACAAGGACTGTCGAAGAAGGATGGCACCGCTTTTACAGGCCTTATGTGAATATAGAGGAAGAAGAGCTGCCTGCAGTGGTGAAGGGGGACAAGGTTTCTGTAAAAAAAATAAAAATGGATGCCAAGGAAACGCAGCCGCCAAAAAGGTACACCCCGGCTTCTATTATAAGGGAGCTTGAAAAAAGGAATCTTGGCACCAAGGCTACAAGAAGTGAGATTGTAGACACGTTGTTTCAAAGAGGCTATGTGGACGGGAAAAGCATTGAAGCGACAAATCTTGGGATAAAAACCCTGGAGACTTTAGAGAAACATTGCCCCAAGATAGTTGATGAGGCTCTTACAAGGGGATTTGAGGAGGATATGGAGCTTATAAGGGAGGGCAAGGAAAAGCCTGAGCAGGTGCTGGACAAGGCGAGGAAAGCCATAACCGAGATTATTGATGATTTCAAGAAGCATGAAAAAGAGATTGGAAAAGAGCTGCTCGAAGCCAATATAGAGACAAGGGATGCCATGTCAACATTGGGAGAATGCCCAAAATGCAAAGAGGGCCAGCTGCAGATAAGGAAAGGAAAGTTTGGGGCTTTTGCAGCATGCAACAAATATCCTGACTGCAAGACCACTTTTTCGCTTCCGGGAAATGCCATCATAAAGCCTGCTGGAAAGATGTGCGAGACGTGCAGCTTTCCCATGGTACTCGCGATAAAGAGGGCGACAAAGCCGATGGAATTCTGCCTGAACCCGAAATGCCCGACAAAGCATGTTGAAGGGGAAGCAGGAAGGGAAGCTAAAGCGGTTGCAAAGGGCGAAGTTGAAAAAGAATGCCCTTCGTGCAAGGAAGGGAAGCTTGTTTTAAGGGGAAGCATTTACGGAAAATTCTATGGCTGCTCCAACTATCCAAAGTGCAAGCACACTGAAAAGCTGGCTGACGGGCCTTTGAAAGAGGATTTTGAGAAGAAAGACAAGTGATTTTTTGGGGTATTGTATTTTGTTGGATATAGTGCTTCAAAAAAATGTTATTTTTATAATCTCCTCAATTCCCGGTAATTGAACTTTCTCGCAATGACCTTGAGAAAATCTATATTGTCGCCTTCTTTCCCGAATATTATCCTGTATTTTCCTACTCTGGCCGACCAGTACGGAGAATTGCTCAGTTTCTTGTCTAATGGCTCATCATGCTTCTCGAATTCGAGGGTTTTCTGCACTATCCTGTCGCGGACAGGCTTATCTCTGATTGATTTTAAGTCTTAAAGGAACTGCTCCCTGTAAGAAATCTTAAGCATTTTGCATTTCTTTGAACTCGGACAAGAACTCGCCTTTGCTCAGGCTTTTGCTTTGTTTTGCAGCTTCAATAAGGCTGATTTCTTCCTCGCTTAGGGATTCATCTTCTTCTATCCCTTTGACAATCCTTTCGCATCTCTTAAGATAATCATATTCTCGCTTTGGAATGCTTATGGTAGTGCTCATTTTCATCATGGTTCACATAAGTTATAGAATATATAAAGTTTTCTCTAGCACATTAGTCCCACTAAGGCAGGCACTATTTTCAACAAACCATGCTTTTCTCCAAAACCTTTATAAACCTATTACTTACATAGTATATATAAATTGGTAGAAATAGCTATATTTATGCTATTTTATACTTACATAGTATATATAACTCAATGGCAGAAAAAGGCACAAAAGGCGCTGAAAAGAAGCTTATTGATAGTGTGAAAAGCCTGAGAGAGCAGGGCTTTGGCACAAAAGAAATTCTGGAGATTGTAAGAAAAAGCATAAAGGCTGAAGAAAAGCCGATTGAGATTCCTGCTTCTATTTTCAATAATGACGGGCTGAGTGCGCTTGAAACCATTGTAAAGTTTCTAAGGGAGAATCTTGAGCTAAGCTTCAGGGAAATTTCTCAGCTTACTGGAAGAAATGACATCCCATTAAGGATAACCTACAATAACTCAAGAAAAAAACTTTCTCAGCGGTTTTCTGAACTGGATTCAAAATATCTTATCCCGATTTCTCTATTGAAAAACAAGAAACTTTCTGTTCTTGAAAACATTGTTTCCTTCCTGAAAGAAGAATTCTCGCTTTCATTGCATCAGATTGCATTGATGCTTAACAGGGACGACAGGACAATCTGGACTGTCCATTCAAGAGCCAAAAAGAAGAGGTCCGTGAGATGAGAGACTGGATAAGAAAGGCCGCGGGAGAAATGCAGCTTGTCTATTTACTGATAACCATGGCCCTGCTCATGGGCTTCTTTGTCACGAACAATGCGCTTACAGGATTTGTGACAGTGGAGCAGCAGCTGCAGTACGGGCAGCAGTTGGGAATGCAGTTTAATGAAAGCCAGACTTATCTGCTGTCTCTGGAGCATCCGGGAGAATTAAAATCGCTGAAGATAAGCGGCTCAATGGAGAATAAGGGAACTGCTAAGGCGTATCTTGAGCACAATGGCACCAGATGGCTTGTGTTTGACAGCAGCAGCTCTGTGGAATTAAGTTCCGGAATCACAGGGTTTG
>JAGVYR010000036.1 GCA_018303185.1 Candidatus Woesearchaeota archaeon
CCCAAGGTCCTCGTAGCTTATTATCTCGACAGGCGTGAAGGCATCATGCAGCTCGGCAAAGTCTATGCCCTCCGGGCCTATCCCCGCAGCCCTGTAAGCCATTTCCGAAGCAGCCTTTGTCGCGCCCCATGACACCATCTCATCCCTTTCCCATGCCGTGAGATAATCAGTAAAAAGCCCCGAGCCTGCAATCCTGATATCCGTCCTGTCCTTCGTGAGTATGCATGCGGCCCCTCCGTTCACATTGTAGCTGCAGTCGAAAAGCCTTAACGGTGAAGCGACCACAGGGCTGCTTTTTATCTGCTCAAGCGTTACTTTTTTTCCGTAAAATCCTGCTTTCGGGTTAAGGAAAGCGCTGTCATGGTTTTTCAGCGCCACAAGGGCAAAATCGTCAGTAGTCGTGCCGTATTTCATCATGTGCTGCTGCGCCACAGGCATTTTGGGCAGGGAAAATCAGGCCTTCAGGCTGCTCATAAATCCTGTCGCCGCCAGTTAATATCTCATCGGTTATATTCTCTGATGTAGTTGCTACAAGCCTCTCCGCGCCAAGCACAAGAACATTGTCGTAATTAAATTCAAGCGCCGTCCAAAGGGCCGCACCTCCGCTGCCGCATCCTGCAGGCACCCTGACAATAGGAACACTAATCTTGAAAAGGCTGCTCAGCGAAGAGGCGGTGTGCCTCTGCCTCTCCCCGTTTATAAGAGTGTCCATGGAAGCCAGCACCACTGAATCTATATCTTCTATGGTCATATCAGCATCATCAAGCGCCTCCATAGCGGCTTCATGCAGCATTTCATTTGTATGCCTGCTTTCAATGCCGAATTTTGTCATCCCAACCCCTTTAATATACATTTTAAAAGCTAAGCCCTCCGGAAACATGAAGCACTTCCCCGGTTATATACCTTGCCTTATCCGATGCCAAAAATACAACGGCATTCGCTATGTCTTCAGCCTCCCCAAGATCCTTTAATGGTATGAGCTTTCCTATTATGAGCTTCCTTATGAAAGGTATCCCGCGAGTCATCTCCGTCCTTATAAACCCCGGAGCGACAGCATTGACAGTTATATTCCTCTTTCCAAGCTCCTTTGCAAGTGATTTTGTGAATCCAACGATTCCGGCCTTCGCCGCGGCATAATTGGTCTGCCCGAAATTCCCAAATTCGCCGACTATTGAGGAGATGTTTATTATCCTGCCGTTATCCCTAAGAAGATCCATGCAGGCTTTTGTAACATTGAAAACACCATTGAGGTTCACATCGATAACCCTCTGCCACTCTTCACAGCTCATATTCCTGAGCGTGCGGTCTCTAGTAATCCCCGCATTATTGACTATTATATCCAGCGACCTGAAATTTTCCCTTACAATCCCTACAAATTCAACAACCTTACTATAGTCGGAAACGTCAGCCTTTCCATAGACAACTTTTACTCCTAGCGCCTTGAGGCTATCAGCAACTTCCTTCGCCAAAACATCATCGCCAGAATAATTGAACGCTATATTGCAGCCTTCCTTCGCCAAAGCCATAACAATTGCCCTTCCTATCCCCCTTGTAGCGCCCGTAACCAAAGCATTTTTATCTTTCATATTCTTTTACCCCATCCCAGCGATTCTGCTTGCTATCTTTGATTTTACCCTGTCAATGATGTTAACGTTTTTTTGCCCGTTACTTTCAAGCACCTTGTTAAGGAGAGATATGCTCTCTACCATATCAGGCGGGCTGCCTTTTATGCCGAGCAGGGTCTTTACTCCAAGCTCCTTCAGCCTTTCAACAGCAGCGTCTCCAAGGGCAACTATCTTTTTTGCGCCTTCAAGATTTTTCCTGTCCAGCGCCCCCCCAATGGCCACGCTTACCCCTTTCGTTTGAATATTTGCCAGCCTGCCCAGTACCCCATACATAGCTACATAGTCGCCGCTCCATGCCATGCCGTCTATAACACGGACGCCGGAATGCGGGCTTGGATCAGAACCAGCTGGCGAAAGAGGATATCTTACAGCATCAACCTCATTTCCAACCACTTCAATCCGGTCCATATCAGATTCACCAAGGCCAATCTTCCCGGCAGCATTTATGTATTCAGGAACTTCAAAGAAACCAATCTCGCAGAATACCCTGTCTATGGCTACAGGATCATTTGATGCCAACACCATATTAAGGAAAGCCGGCTCGCCGCCTATGAGCGGGCCGCTGCCTTTCATTCCAATTGTTGCGTCGCCAAGAGTTATGCATTTTACTGTCCTGTTGAGTTTGGCGAGCATCTCTCCAGGATTATTGCTGTGAATTCTCTTTTGAGTGCTGTTGTCGGCAACCCTGATAATATTCTCCATGGCCCCGGCGACCCCCCATTGGCTATGCGTCTTCATAACAGGCAGGTTTATTATAACATCTTTGCCTGCCAGCTCTGACGAAACCATGAAGGGGGCGCCGTCAGCCCGCCTTTCTTCAAAGCCTTTTTTTGCCATGTCCACGACATTCACATTGTACTGGCTACAAACTTTTAGTATTCCGGCCTTTGCCGCAGCCTCTCCGGTATCTACTCCAAAAGGCGACTGCTCCGCCACTGTCACATCTTCCGGCTTTATTTTTCTTGAGAGAAGGAATTTTATCAATGACTCAAGAATCTTTGGATTTGTATTGACGGCCTGATAAGGGTATGCTGCAAATATTATGGAAGGCTTTATCAGTATTTTCTGGCCCACACTAACCTCAAAATTTATCAAATTTAGGGCATGCTCAACAGCATCATCCATGTCATACTTGAAGCGCACAATAGAAACGGCGCCTTGTGTCTTTGCCTTTTCCTCCACAAACTCATCGCCTATCCTGTAGTCCTTCATGGTCTTTCTCGGCATCCTGTTGCCGTGCTCGTCTTCAAGCAGCATCACATTATAAGGGACCAATGGGTGCATCAGGCTTGGGATGCTCACTCTTGTTATCCCTATAATCTTCGCCTTATCTGTCCGGTCCTTGCCTATCGGCCCTTTGCAATGTGAGCATCTGTTTACAGGGTATATCCATGTAAGATTGCATCTGCCGCATTTCCACCTTAACATCCTAACCGCCCACCCTTTCAAATATATTGACTGCTACAGTGCTTCCGGCACCGCCTATGTTCTGCGCAAGAGCCCGCCTTGTATTCTTAAGCTGCCTTTCCCCTGCCTGTGAGCGCATCTGCTTCACAATCTCATACACCTGCGAGATTCCTGTCGCACAGATCGGATGGCCTTTTGCCGTCTGTGTATAGCGACGATGCCTTTATGCATACATCAGCCCTGTCCTTCGTGAGTATGCATGCGGCCCCCCCATTGACCGAAAGGCTGCAGTCGAAAAGCCTTAACGGTGAAGCTACCACAGGGGACCTCTTAATCTCCTTCAATGTGACCTTCTTCTGGTAAAAGCGGGCTTTCGGGTTAAGGAAAGCGCTGTCATGGTTTTTCAGCGCCACAAGGGCAAAATCGTCAGTAGTCGTGCCGTATTTCATCATGTGCTGCTGCGCCACACAGGCCTTCAGACTGCTCCCATATATTATCGGCAGCCATAAGTATCTCTTCAGTGGTTGTTGCAGTATTTGTAGATGCGAGCCTCTCAGCGCCGACTACCAGTACGTTGTCATATCCAAGCTTTTGGGCGCTCCAAATGGCCGCACCTCCCCCTCCGCAGACTGCAGGCACCCTGATTATCGGCGCCCTTATTTTCAGGATTGAGGCGACAATGCTTGGTACGAGCTTTTGCCTTTCTCCGTTTACCTTTACATCCTCATTTGAGACAACCACAGCGCCAATATCCTTAATAGTCATATCAGCATCATCAAGCGCCTCCATAGCGGCCTCATAAATCATGCTGTGTGTAGTGGAATCCTGCACACCGAATTTCGTCATCCCGACACCCCTAACGTAAAACATTTCTGCACCTATTTTTTTGAATATTTCTCCCTGAACTGCTTCTTATCCACTATGGCGAGCACCATCTTTGCTTTTGCCACTATTTTTTCTTTCCTTAAAACTTCGCCTTTCACAAAATAGAGCCGCCTGAACCTGAAAACAAGCCTTACCCTGAAAATCAATTCGTGCCCTGGAAACGTCGGCCTGAAGAATTTCGCACCCCTTATTTTGTAGGCAAGCACATCATAATCAAGATGGCTGCGGAGATTGTACCTTACCAAAAGAGTTGCAGCCTGTCCGAGGCCTTCCACAATAAGCGCCCCGGGCATTATGGGGAAACCTGAAAAATGGCCTCCAGCCCAGTATTCGTCCGCCCTTACTTCCTTTTTTACTGTGATATTTTTGCCGTCAAGAGACAAGACTTTGTCTATATACAGGAACGAATCTTCATACGGGAGTATTTTCTTTATATTCTCCCTGCTTATACTGCCATCTTCAGCTTTAAGGCTGTCAATTTCACCCATAAAAATACCTTCAAATAGGTCCGAGTATCTGTCCCAGTTTTAAAAAGGTTTCGCAAAAGCAAAATCCCACTTCCGGCACAACGAGACCATGAACCGAACCGTTCACGGCCTTCTGCAAAAACACGGATAAACGCACATCAGGTTATAATGCAGCACCCCGGCAGCGTTAAGAATTACTGGAAATCCCGCGAGAATTTACGATTCGTGAAAATCATGGATTTTCAGGACAAAAAATTGCCACGCAATTTTTATGTTCAGAAAACCGAACGGCAAAAACCCCCGCTCAAGTCACTTCGTTCGTGACTTCGCTTCGCAAAGCTTTAGCCCGAGGATTAGTTCGGTTTTCGTTATTCACACACAACGGATGCAAGCAAACGGATGTAAGCAGCAGGCTGCGTATAAGAATAAGCGGCAACGCGGCTGATGCGGCAAACACGGCGACGCAAAACGAAAGCCCGCAACCATCCGCAACGAAAATACGACAAAGCTTTTAAAGCTTGATGGCATTCTTTACATATGCAGAAAATAAGGAAATTGAGAAGCAAGAAGATTGTAGTAAACGTGCTAAACCGGATTCTTAGGCCGGCAGCTTCCACATACAGGTCCTTCAGGGACATTCTGCGAAAGGCAAAAAAAGCTGCCCCATTGATTTATGAGGAAGTGGAATCGATAATCAAGTCCAATCTAATAACCATAGACCGCAAAAACAAGGCAGCCTTAAAGGCCCCGGATGCCAGCAAGTTCTCAAATATAATAACATCGAACCTTGTGAAGAGGCTTCCCGGGGTGGAGGATGAGCACCTCAGGGAAATGCTCGCAGACAAGAAATCAAAGAGCTTTATCAATGCGCTGGTAAAGGCATTTGGAGCATCAAGGGAGCAGGAAAAGGATTATACCGTATTGGAGAGAGAGAAACTCTTCAACAGAATCCTTATTGCGAACAGGGGAGAGATAGCGTTAAGGGTCATAAGGGCGTGCAGGGAGCTAGGAGTTGAAGTGGTCACTGTGTATACAGAGCAGGACAAGGACGCGCTTACTGTGAAGATGTCTGACAAGGCATACTATATCGGAGACACGCCACTTGCGTACCTTGACATGGCAAAGATAATAGCAACGGCAAAGAAAGCAAAGGCAGACGCAATCCACCCAGGATACGGGTTTTTGGCAGAGAATGCGGATTTTGCCGACATGTGCGAAAAAAACAAGATCAAGTTTATAGGCCCAAGCTCCAAGACAATAAAGGCGCTCGGAGACAAGGTGCAGGCTAAGAACATATCCAGAAAGGCAAATGTCCCGATAATAATAGGAACAAGAACCCTTAAAGACGCAAAGGAAGCGGGAAAAGAGGCTGAGAAGATAGGCTATCCTGTCATACTTAAAGCTTCAGCCGGAGGCGGCGGCAAAGGCATGAGGGTTGTAAGGAGTGAGAAAGAGATAGAAAAATCCCTCACGGCAGCACAGAACGAAGCGCTTGCGTCATTCAAGGATAAATCAGTCTACATGGAAAAATATGTTGAGGACCCAAGGCACATAGAATTCCAGATACTTGCTGACAAGTCCGGCAATGTAATCCACCTTGGCGAGAGAGACTGCTCAATACAGAGGAGGCACCAGAAACTTGTCGAGGAGAGCCCAAGCCCAGCGCTTAATGAAGAACTGAGGGAAAAGATGGGAAGCGCGGCTGTGAGGGCAGTATCTTCAGTGAAGTACCTTGGGGCAGGCACAGTAGAATTCCTGCTGGATGCCGACGGAAAATTCTATTTCATTGAGGTCAACACAAGAATACAGGTAGAGCACGGCGTTACCGAGATGGTTACAGGAGTTGACCTGGTGAAGGAGCAGATAAAATTGACCGCTGGGGCAAAGCTCGCATTTTCCCAATCGGACATTGAGCTTGACGGGCACGCAATAGAATGCAGGATAAACGCGGAAGACCCCACGGAGGATTTCGCGCCTTCTGTCGGCACCATTTCGAACTATCTTCCTCCCGGCGGCCCGGGAATAAGAGTGAACAGCATATGCCACACAGGATACAGGGTTTCCGCAGATTACGATTCTCTGCTTTCCCTCCTTATAACGCATGCGCCCACAAGGGAGGAGGCGATACTGAGGATGGAAAGGGCCCTGAACGAATACGAGATAGCAGGAGTCGATACAACCATCCCTTTCCACCTCTGCGTGCTTCACAACGAAACCTTCAGGAAAGGGAACATAACCACCTCTTTCATCGAGAAAGAGAAGATTGCAGAGCACGTAAGGAAAATATGCGGCCCGAAGATGAAAAAAATAACAAAAGAGGAGAAGATGATAATTGTCACATCCGCTGTCGGAAGGCATCTTGAGAGGAAAAGAAAGAGAAGGGAAGCGAACGCATGGTCTATGGAAGCAAGAAGGGAAGCCATAGAAGGCGAGCGATTTTAACATGCTTGATGCCATTTTTTATAAAAAACTCAATTCTACACAGGACACGGCAAAAAAATTAGCTTCTGATGGCAGGAGGAACTTTGCAGTTGTTGCCGACAGTCAGATGAAGGCGAGAGGCCGCTTCGGAAGGAAATGGCATTCAGGAAAGGGAGGCTTGTGGGCTTCAATAGCTGTGGCACCGAGTGATATGGAACATGTACAATACCTTACTTTTGCGGCAGCCACTTCTGTTGCCAACGCATTGAAGAAATGCTGTAATCTCGATGTTAAAATAAAATGGCCTAATGATGTGCATTATAATGGGCTGAAGATTTGCGGAATCCTGACTGAGGGAGCTTTTGGAAAAGAGAGTTTTGCAGTGGTCGGCATAGGACTTAACGTCAATCAGAAGAAATTTTCAGTCGACATAAAAAAAACAGCGACTTCAATAAAAAAAATTACAGGGAAAGAGCACGATATAAAAAAAATACTCGACTCTGTATTAAAAAATTTCAATAGATATTGCATTTTATACAAAAGCAGAAACTATTCAAAAATACTTTACGACTGGAAAAAATACTGCGACACTATCGGGAAAGAAGTCAAAGCTATTTCATCAGGAAAAAAAATATCAGAAAGGAAAATAATTTCCGGAAAAGCCGTCGGAATTGATGAAGACCTGAATCTTATTATAATGTCATGCAATAAAAAAATAGCGCTTACGGAAGGGGACGTCAGCGTGCGGTATTAGGCTTTTCATCCACTTTTACAGCACTTTTCACTTCTTTCGGGATGCTTATTGATTTCATCAGCCCGCTGTCGGCAAACACATTGACAGTATATCCCGATACAATCATCTTCCCGCTTTCATTCCTTATGACGTATTCAAACCTGATTGTCTTGTCTTTCAGCTCAGTTATGTAAGTCTCAATGCCGAGCAGGTCATCATAGACGGCAGGAGCAAAATAATTGCAGTGGGATTCAACTACAGGCGCAATTATTCCCGCATCCATCAGCTTTTTGAAGTCTATGCCTAATTGCCTGAAAATTTCTCTCCTCCCAGTTTCGAAGAATCGGAAGTAATTCGCATAGTAGACTACCTGCCCTGCGTCAGTGTCAGCGTATATCACGCGGTGCCTGGTTCTGTTCATACGGCAAAGGTTGCAGCAGGGGTATTTATTATTTTGCCTGGCGAACACAATTTAAACTGAATGGCATTACCCCTACAATATGAGCATGCCGAAATTAGAAGCTTTGGTACTCTCCCTGCACCTTGTAGCAATGCCAACATTTGCCAGCAGCGCAAAACCGCAAAATCCAATGGCTAAAATAATGTGCGGGTCCAGTATGGCACCAGATATGCTGCCGGGAGAGACCATTAACAATGTGACCAACGGGAGCAGATTTCGCCTTCCTGACGGGTCAATATTCATCTACGAATCATCTAAAAAGACGCACATAAACAGCGGAAAAGCAGTCTGGGATACTCATATAGAAGCCAGATACTTCGTCTCGTATTATCCCTGCGACGGGAAAGAGGATTTAACCCTTGAATTGGTCACCCCAGATTCAAATGGCGGGGTAGTAATTGGCGGAAAACATTTTAGATTTGCCTACCATAATTCAACCGGAAAAACCTCAATGACTTACCTTGGTGAAAATCCCCCATAACCTTTAAAAACACCGCTTTGAATCATATATTAAAATGGGCCTGATTGAAGATGTTCCTTTGCTGAAAAGAAGCATTGAGATAGGCTATACGATGGCTTTGATAATACTGCTAAGCGCCATTGTCGGGCTTATCCTTGCGTTTCCGGTCATGTGGCTGTGGAATTTTGTGTTTGGGAAATTGCACGAGATAAGTATGCTGCAGGCATGGGCGCTTAATGTGCTTGCAGGCATCCTTTTCGGGCAGAAGGGCTCCGGGAAGTAGGATTTCTTTTTCATTGCTGAAAATAGCAGTGCCTTATTGTGCCCAAATAAAACCGCGAGGCGAGCGCAATGCGTAAAAGCGAGCCTCGCGACAAGCATTGCGGAGCGAATTTAAAAGAATAAATAGAATTAAAAACGAAATCAAGGCAAGCAGTCAATATTTTCAACAAAGAAATGCACCTAAAACATCAAAAATACAACGAACAAAAAATCAATAAAATAAAGAAACAAAACAATAAAAAAACAGCAATTAAAACAAAAAATAAAAACCAATAAAAATATTAAAAAATAAACTTTTAAAAAATAAAATCAAAAAATCATCCGTGCATCTTCTCCCCAGCCTTCCATAATGCCGGGAAAAGCGCCATTGCCCCGAGGATTTTAATAAGGTCCCCTATAAGGAACGGGAATATGCCCCATTTCAGTATCTGGAGGAAGCTTTCATTCGGGAACGTAACCCAAAGCCCTATGAGGCCGAGCGCATAGATGATTCCATTGCCCAGAAGCAGGCAGCCGAATATTGATTTCTTGGTCCTTCCGGCCCCTTTCTCGATAAGGTGGCCTACGGCATAGGCTGCAACCAGGAATCCTATGATGTAGCCGCCAGAAGCTCCAAGAATCACATCCATTCCCGATGAGCGGCCAGCAAACACCCCAAGACCCAATATTCCTGCAAGCATGTATAGCAGCAGGGTTAGGGCGCCTTTTCTGGAGCCGAAGAAGAACGCTATAAGGAAAACGCCGAAAGTCTGCATTGTTATCGGGACAGGCCATAATGGAATGCGAATCTGCGAAAGCCCGGCAAGCACTGCCGCCCCAAGCGCCATGTAGAACATGTCAACAAGCGTGTTCCTGTGCCTGAAAAACAATTCATACATCGTCTTATGCCTTAATTCATCCTTTACCACATGCTTCATCTTTCCACCTCACTCCAGTATCATCAGTAAGTCTCCCCTGTTTACCCTATCGCCGGCCTTTGCCTTTATATCTTTTACCTTTGCGTCCTTTTCCGCATTGATGTCATTTTCCATCTTCATTGCCATCATTTTAATGATGGTTGTTCCTTTCTTTATGCTGTCGCCGGGCTTCACATGCACCGAGGATATGACACCCGGCAACGGCGCCTTGACCGCAAGAAGTCCTTTTTCCAGATATTCGCGGCCTTTTACCTGGTCGGGATAAAGTATGTCTGAATCCTTATGCGTTTCAAGATCATAGACATCCTTGCCGCAATGCACCCTGACCTTTCCTGATTCTGTCTCCTCTACAGTTACCCTGTACTCTTTCCCTTCCACCTTTATGACGAGCTCGTCCATTTTTACAATGGGATAATGCCGTGCTTTTTTGCAGGAAGCTTTTCGCGCTTCGAAGAAACCATCTCCAAGGATTTTACAAGCATCTTTCTTGTCTCCTTAGGCTCTATTATCATGTCTATCCTGCCCTCGGAAGCGGCAGCATAAGGGTTGAGGAACTTTTCAGAGTATTCCTTCACTTTTTCTTTTCTGATTTTGTCAGCATCCTTTCCCTGCAAATCGCGCCTGCTGATTATATTAACAGCCTGCTCTGCCCCCATCACAGCGATTTCCGCATTTGGCCATGCCAGGACGCGGTCAAAGCCCATCTGCTTCGAGACAAGAGCAATGTAAGCGCCTCCGTAAGCTTTTCTCAGGACAAGGGAGATCTTAGGCACCGTAGCTTCTGAAAACGCAAACAGTATCTTTGCCCCGTGCCTTATTATCCCGCTATGCTCCTGCTCTGTCCCGGGAAGATAGCCTGTGACGTCTACAAAATTCACCAGCGGGATATTGAAAGAGTCGCAGAAGCGGACAAAGCGGGCAATCTTTCCCGAGCTCTTTATGTCCAGGCATCCGGCCAATACGCTTGGCTGAGTGGCCACAATTCCCACTACGTTATTGTTCAGCCTTCCGAGCCCTATGACTGCGTTTTGCGCATAATTCTCCTGAATCTCGAAGAAAGACCTTTTGTCAAGAACTTCACTGATGACTTCCCTCATGTCATATGATTTCTTCGCATCTTCAGGGACAATGTCATTAAGCTTGGTCGTGGCCCTGTCCGGGCTGTCGTTCATGTCAATGTAAGGCGGATTGTCGAGGTTGTTCTGAGGCAGGTAAGAGAGGAGGAGCTTTATCATCTGGAGGCACTGCTTTTCATTGTCTGCTGTGAAATGTGCAACGCCAGATTGCTCCGAGTGGGCTTTTGACCCGCCCAATTCCTCAAAGCCGATTTCCTCCCCAGTAACGGTCTTTATCACCTCAGGGCCTGTTATGAACATGTAGCTTGTTTTCTTTGCCATCAGTATGAAGTCAGTCAAAGCCGGGCTGTAAACAGCGATGCCTGCGCACGGGCCGAGGATTGCGGAAATCTGCGGAATTACGCCGGAAGCGTAAGTATTGGCCTTGAAGATTTCGCCGCCTGAGTCAAGGGCAGAGATGCCTTCCTGTATCCTTGCGCCTCCTGAATCGAGAAGCCCTATGACCGGGCAGCCGCTCTTAAGCGCCTCTTTCATGGCCTTTGCGATTTTCCTGTTGTGTATCTCGCCCATGGAGCCGCCCATGAATGTGAAGTCCTGCGCATAGATGTAGACCGGCCTGCTTGCTATGGCAGCATGCCCGATTATGACGCCGTCTCTTGCTTTCTTCTTATGCTGCATGTCCATGTTTTGAGCCTCTGCGAAAGCGTCAAGCTCTGTGAACGAATCCTTATCCACCAAAAGAGAAATCCTTTCCATGGCAGTAAGCTTGCCTTTATCATGCTGTATCTTTACAGATTCCCTGTCCGGCTCTAATGCCTTTTTCCTTGACTGGAACTCCTTTGAACTGCCTCTATTGGCCATAATCATATCACCTTTGAAGAGCTTAAAGTTATGGAAGTCGGTTTAAAAAGGTTATGGAAAAAGAGGCGTGATAAAAATTATGAGAATCTTATGGCGGTGCGACGGCTTTCTTCGAAAGCCTGCTCGGGAGCCCGCAGGGCGCAACCCCACCCTCGCCGCACGCCAACTCAGCAATGAAACTGCCAAAGCCTCGCCTGCGCCACTAGGAAAACAGCCTGAAACCCCTTGAGTCTTTAACGCCTATAATCCCGCCTTCAACTATCTTGAAGGATATTTCCCTTTCCTCGCTAAGTGAGCGGTGTTTTCTCAGTATCGCTCTCCTGTTCCCGGAAGGGGTTATCTGCAGTTCTATTAGGCACTTGCTCCCATATTTGAGAAGGTCGCCGCCAACAATGTTGACCTTCTCCTTGTCTTCAAAGTCAGCGTAAACCTGGTTTGTTATGAGCACAGGTATGTGCTTTTTCCTTGATATCTCAGTAAGGTAAGCTATCTGCCTGCCCAGTTCGCGATTGACATTATAGATATCTTCTGATGTGCCCAATTCAAGGCGGTAGAGCATGCCTATCGTGTCAACAATTATCAGCCCTACTTTATCAGTTACTATGTCCTTCAGCTTTTCAAATGATTTCATCTGCTCCTGAAAGGAAGTGGGCCTGAGGAATGCGATATTCTTCAGGATTTTATTGTAGTCATAATTTATGCTGCCGCAGACCTGCTTAAGCCTTTCAACGGAGAAAGAGCCTTCTGTGTCCACGTATATGACTTTCTTTTCCTTTGCAATCTTTATGGCGCACAGCAGGGCAATTATAGTCTTTCCGGAGCCGGCAGGGCCGTATACAGTACTTATTATGTCCGGGTCGTAGCCGCCGTCAAGCATCTTATCCAGTATCTTACTTCCTGATGGAATCCGGTTCATAGCACGGAAGTTTGCCGCATCAAATAAAAATGTTTCTAGTGCTTTGGTTCTGTAGAAAATCTCGCTGCGCTCGTATGGTGCCTGCTCGCCTTGATGAGCTTTTCAAGAGCCTGCCACTCCGCAGGGGGCGTCCCCCGTCAGGCTAAATACATTTTAACTGGGCTCGCAAAATGGCACCATATCCATTTTCTACAGAACCTAGTGCCTTCCGAAAAGGTCAGCCGTGCCAGCCCCAAGGGATGCGAGCATCGATGTGACGCCCACCTGCTTGTAGAACCCAACAACATTGCTCAGATCCACCATGTCGAAAAGCATGAATATCGCAATCACAACAGCTATGGAGGTAAGGTATATCAGTGTTGCCCTCCTTGGAAAAAAGATAAGAATCCTTTTTTCCTTTATCTCCCTGTATCCTGTCTCATACATCAAAATTGCTATGAGGATGTATGAGCATATGAACAGCAGAGAGGCCCTTGCAACTGTTATGCGCTCTGCAATTTCCCTCCCGTAAACAAAGCCGAAATGCGCCACAACGCCTATGAAGGCGCCGATTATCCCCTTGTTGATGTCCTTTAGGCTGAATCGTGTCAAAGGCCTGCCGGAAACCTCTTTCTTTATCTCCCTTTCAATCTCCACTACTTTTTTCGTGTCTTCCTCAAGCCTGCGCTCCTCCTTCTCTATGGAGTCTTCCCTCTGCCCGACTTCCTCCAATTCCAGCTCTATCTTTTTTTCTTCAGCCAGAATCCCGGAGCCGGTGCGCTTCGCAGAGCTAGTCTTCCCTCTCTTTTTTGCCACAGACTATCCTTGGATGCGCTATATTTAAAATTATTGGATTTTGGGCTTTGCCCGAAGCCAGGCACGAAACAAGGCAAGCCATTTTAATTTTTATGGAATACTTTATATATGATGAGTTATTCTTATACATGAGAAGCAAGTTCGTACGAGGGCTGTTTCTTAGTATCATGGGAAGAAAGAATATGAGGGAAGAAAGGCGCGGAAAAGGCCGCGACAAGGAAAGGAGTTTTGAGAGCGATTTCTCGTCTTTCAGCAATTTCAATCCAAGGCCAAGGGAGATGCACCAGGCAAAGTGCGCCGACTGCGGCTCAGACTGCGAAGTGCCTTTCAAGCCTATAGAGGGGAGGCCGGTTTACTGCAGGAACTGCTTTGCAAAGCACCGGCCCCAGAGGTTTTAACCCACGTGGCAACCTGCAGAAGGAACGGGCTTTAGCATGGCAGAATACAATATAGTCAAATTCTGCCGGCTGTGCAGGAAAAGGTATGTGGTGGGCAAGAGCGACTCAAAGAAGAATTATTGCGATGCCTGCCAAGTCAAGGCAAACAAAAGTTATGAGGAGGAAAGCAAAAATGAAAGGAACAGTAAAGTTTTTTAACAGCAGCAAGGGATTCGGGTTCATAACGGGGGAAGATGGCACTGATTATTTTGTCCACTCTTCTGGCCTGAAGGAAGGCGCTTTCATCGGCGAGAACGATGCTGTTGAGTTTGAGCCAACACAGGGCGACCGCGGACCGAAAGCTGTGAATGTGAGCAAGGAGTAAATTGTTTTTTGTTTTTAATATTTTTTCTTACGGGTTTTATTGCTATAGCTCAAACTCCTCTATGAAGCCGGTGGATGCGTTACGATATGAGTAGAAAGTTTGTATAATGTGTCAGCCTGTCCCATAATTCATAAAATATAAATACTAGTTCTCGTCTATAAATACTAAAATTGTCGTCAGCAAAAGAGGTGATTTTATGGCGTACATTAAA
>JAGVYR010000034.1 GCA_018303185.1 Candidatus Woesearchaeota archaeon
ACTGAGAGAAAAACAAGAAGCAGAATTCTTTTTCTGTTTTTAAGTCAGAGAAAAATAATTTTTATAGAAAAAACCACTTTTTTCAAAGTTCTCTATAATTAAAAAGACATAAACTATCCCAGAATCCCCTATTTTGTTATTTATGGAATACAATGAAATTATAGTTAGCCCTAGAATAAATCCTAAAATCGAAGAGGTTATTACTATGTTTTTTGGCATGGGTATTTGAACTATGATGTTGAATAAATTTCTTTATTTAAAGATCTTTTAACTTCTTTTTGAACAGTTTTGTCTTCGACCATATTGGTATGTCTTCTATTTACACTCGTAATAGCCTTATTTTCTGCGTTAACATTATTAAATATTTCTATTTCATCCTCTATTGGAACAATAGAATCATCGGAATCTCTTGAGAAAAACCCCTTTGTTCCGTAAATTAAAGTAAAGTAACTCGGATTAATATTAGCCCCAGGTTGGTTGTCATATTCTGAGATTATCCAATTGTTGTAACTTTGAAATAAATTTAATGAAATTTTAGGATTTTCAAAAAACCCGGAGATACCAATAACTTCTCCCAAAGAGCTTTCCATTTTATGAGACAATTCACCAATTTTAATATGACTTTTTCTATCTTCTTCTAATCTTCTAATAGCAATCTCTCCACTATCATTCAACTGTTTTGCAAAATAACTCAGCTCCCTAAAAGCCCCCGGGCAAGCCACCCCTACAAAAGTATCCACCGGATTTGGAGATAAGCTGACAGCAGTACCAACGCCATTTTTAATAATAGCTCCAGTATTGCCCTTTCCGCTATTGCTCCAATTGCTTAAAGAATCCAAGGCAGTTCTGCATCCGTTGCTGTGGGCCACATACTGGATTTTGCCTTTATTTGTGTAGCCTTCTACTCCACCTATAAGCGCCGGCCAAAAGTCATCTGTCAGGTCAGAATAGTTGTAGTTTATGCAGCCATCGCAGTCCTGCCCTGGCCCTCCAGTTATCTCAATAAGCCACACATCCCTTCCGTCGCTTGCCAATTCGCTTCCCAAATCTCCCCACGCAGTTATGTCGCTCCAAAGGCCGCCTGCCATGACAACCGGCATCCCGATATCGGTGCTGGAATTCAAATAAAGCAAATACATCTCGCTTGCGTTTCTCTTCAAGTTTTTCATCCTCAGCACAACATTATTCGCAGTCGTGACATTATAATCCCTCTCCGTATACATCTCATCCCTTAAAGCTGCACGGACAATTTTCCTAAAAGCATCATTATCCTTAAGATAATTATCTTTATTTCCGGTATTGTGCAGGTAATCGAAGACGCGGACACTTACAAGCAATCCAATATAACGAGGAGGCATCTGTAATCCTTACAGTTTTTTATATCTTATTAATACCAAAAATGAAATAATGATGTATATGGCGTTAGATGTGATTAATATTATAGATAGTATGCTCCTAGGATACGTTACTAAATACAAGAAATAGTTAAATATCATTAAGAGCACAATAGAACTTAATAAAGCATTATAAATTCTACTCTTAAGCGATTTTAAACCAACAAAATAAACTCTGATCTGTAACAAAAATAAAAAGTTTAGTCCAATTTGCAAGATTAGTACTATTCCGAAATTACAGAAAGCAAACCCGTAACAATTTTTGATAAAAGCGTCATAAATACCGACATACCCAAGCCCAAAAAATATAGCTTGGTATGCTAGGTAGTACATATTCAATTTTAGTATCTTTTTTATATCCAATTTCAGTTCCATTCTAACTCTTTAGTAATGTCCTTTTTTAAATCTTTACTATTTATTATACTGGAATGTGTCTCGTGTAATATCTTTAAACTTTTTTTTGTAGCGTTTATAGAGTAATAGAGTATATCGGCGTCTTTGAGTGGAACTGCGTTATCATTATCAGAATTTATGTTAAATAGACTTACTTCATCCCCTACAAACAGAAATATCTCATTTATGGTAAAATTGAAGGGAGAAGCAGAATTATTCTCTATGTACTTTTCTACATAAAAGTTTTGTAAGTTTATAGATATCTTATTATCACTATTAAAAAATGCCCTGAATGTGCTACCTAGCAAATTAAGAGCTTTAGCAAAATCTCTTTGAGTTATATGTTTATTATTAGAACTATTAAGCTTTATAATTGTGGTTTTCCCAACATAGTTTCCATCATCTATCTTTGTGAGTTCATCTTTGGAGTAAGAGCTTCCACTTAATGTTATCGGACAAGCAACACCAAAGAACTTATTTACGGGTTTACTTAATAAATTTATTGAAGTACTATAACTATTTGTAAGTGGGTCGAATATAAAGCCTACGTTATCCATACCATTGTTGTACTTATACAGAGAGTTTAAAGCAACTCTACAGCCATTTGAATGGGCAATATAATTAACTTGGTCTTTGTTAGAATATTTCATCACACCACCAATTAGTGCAGGCCAGAAATAGTCTACCTGATCCTGATAAGTGTAATCGTAACATGTAAGACATTCGGTGTTTTCTCCACCATTCATCTCAATCTCCCATACCTCATGGCCATTATTCACTAAATCTATAGCAAGTTCGCTTTCTTCTTCCCAAGTAGCCAAATTAGAAAATATACCACCCGACATAACGATAGGTACGAAAACATGTTTGCTAGAGTTCAAATAGATTAGATAATTGTTGCTTATATTGGGTATCAAGTTTTTCATCCTCAGCACAACATTATTCGCAGTCGTGACATTATAATCCCTCTCCGTATACATCTCATCCCTCAAAGCAGCCCTGACAATCTTCCTAAAAGCATCATTATCCTTAAGGTAATTATCTTTATTTCCGGTATTGTGCAGGTAATCAAATACACGGACAGCATCTTCGTTATAGTCATCTACAAAAATTACCCTTCCATCAGAATTCAAAAACTCAGCCTGCCTTTCCATAAGCCACTTGGCAGCAGCTATGTCTCCGTCAATGCTGTTGCCGTAAACTGCAATATTCAGCACATCATTTTCCTTCCACGCCCCGATGACTGCATTGTAAGGCTTGCTCCCTGCCCTGCCGTAAAAATAGACATTTCCTGCATCAGAATAGAAGCCGTAATCAGCCCTTGTTCTGGAATTCTTAAGCGTGTTAAACTGCTCTTTTTTCCCTATGTAAATCCTGATATCCGCCTCATGCTCTCTTTTTGTATAGTACCCATACTCCAGCTTCTCTTTTATAAACTCATTAAATTCCTCCCTCACTCCAAAAGGCAATGCTCCGGAAGACACGTAAACCATTGGAAAATCAGCATACTCCTCGGAAGCGAAATTGTTGTCTTCGTTTTTCTCCTTTATCCTGCGGTTGTAGTCAACTATCGCCCATATCCTGTCGCCTTCATCAATTTCAATCTGCCCAATAACCGTAACATTGCCGAAAGCCTTAATGGGCACTTTGCCGCTGAAATTCTTCAGCGTGGCATCATTATACAGGATATACTCTGCTTCATTTTCATACTTGTTTCCGCTGTTATGGAGGGTTATGCTCACATTTACAGCCCCTCCAGACCTCTTTGAAAAGGAAATGTCATCCAGCCCGACAGAAAGCTCAGCCTGCCTGCTTTTGTTGTCAAAAAACACTTTTGTCAGGCCGCTGTGGCTGCCATTCCCGCTGTAGATTATGTCCAAAGCCCCGTTTTTGTCCAGGTCAGCCACGATTGGGGGATTATTTAGGGTTGGTGTAAAGCTGTAAAGTATGCTCCCGTTTAGCTGTAGAACAAACTCCTTTGAAATTATATCTGGGATTTCGTCATTGTCCATGTCAGCAAAAGCTATGGACTTGTCAATCCTGTTAAAGATGCCGCTCTGCCCAATGATTATTTCATTCGAAGCAATCTCTGTGCCGTTTTTTGCCAGGAACTTTACATAATTGCCGAATTCCGAATAGCCCCGGTCGTCAAGATAAAAGCCTATGTCTTTGGCTCCGTCATTATTGTAATCGTAGATGAGCAAATCGGAGCTTACCCCATAGCAGTGCTTGTTGAAATTAAGGTAGCAGAAATTGCCCCCAACAACGTTAAAATCGTAGGTTTTTGTAAAAATATTTGCCCCTGATGGGCTATAAGCGGCAATATTAATGAGCGTATGGTAGCTTCTTTCCGAGGCAAAGAGAATATCATTTCTCCATACGGCTATTGTTTCGTAAAGCCCATCGCCTTCAAGGTCTGCAAATTTGGCTCCGATGAGCGCCATTTCCTTGAATGAAGCGCTATTCAAAGGCCCTGCGTCAATATTGAAAGCTACATTCCCATCCGAGTCAATTACTGCAATATTGTCATAATTCCAGAACAGCGCATCAAGGTCCCCATCCTTGTCAATATCAGCTACTGAAGGGGCAATGTTTATGTCCACAGGAGAAGGCTCATCGCTTATATCAATTCCCAATTCATCATTTCCGCTTATTTCATGGGAATGTGCAATTCCGTCAAAATCCCTGAAAAGGCATTCTACCTTCCCATCCATGTCAAAGTCAAGGCATCTAATATCAAGTATCCCGGGATATGGAACCACAATCCCGGATTCCTCCCTTAATTCACTGCCATTAAGCTCAAAAGCCGAGAGATAGCTGCTTCCGTTGTTCACAATTGCCAGTACCTCTATGTTGCTGTCGTTGTCTATGTTTTCAATGTCAAACTGCCCCTGAAGGGCGCCTACATTTTTCCTGGCTATAATGCCGAGATTTTCGTCAACTATTGTAAGGTTTGATCCGGAGAAAATAACCATCTCATTCCTGCCATCAGAATTAAGGTCGGCAACCATGGGCTGGAAGTTCATCCCAAAGGATACATTGATAGAAACTCCGCCAATCTCGGAAATAAACCCGCTCCCATTGATGGCGGCAAAGCCTGTAGCATCATTATTGAAGGAATCCCACGCAGCCTCGGCTGAGGGCATTAAAATTAAGATGAGAGCCAGATTCACCCCTTTCATGCGCCCTCAATAAATAAGCCATTTATAAAAATTTCTCCTGAAAATCGGCTGCGTTCAAAATAAAGGCTGTCATCAGTTTGTGAGCACCAGCTTAAAGCTCATCAGGTTGACGGAGGGACGGCTCCTGCGGAGGTGTCAACCAGTAAATAGCTCATCAAGTGCGAACTGAGGGCAGCCCGAGTGAAACGAGAATTTCGCACCAACCTCCTGAAAATCAAAAGCTATAAATACAGCCGAAAATTATTTTACCCAATGGAAGAGAATGCAGAAACAGCAGGGCAGCAATGCCCTATGTGCCATGAGAAAACTCTTGTGCTTAATGAAAGAGATACAGAAATTCCTTACTTCGGCCGCGTTTATCTTTTTTCGATGACATGCAGCAGCTGCAAGTTCCACAAGGCGGACATTGAAGCGGCTGAGCAGAAGGAGCCGTCAAAGTACACCTTTGAGATTTCAGGCGAGGAAGACATGAAGGTCCGTGTCGTCAGAAGCTCTGAAGGCACTATAAAGCTCCCGCATATAGCTGCAATCGAGCCCGGAGCTGCGGCGCAGGGCTTTGTGACAAATATTGAGGGAGTTTTGAACCGGGTTAAGTACCAGATCGAGACTTTAAGGGATACGGCTGAAGATGATGAGGATAAAACAAAAGCCAAAAATCTCCTGAAGAAGCTCACAAAAATAATGTGGGGGCAGGAGAAGCAGAAAATTATAATCGAAGACCCTTCCGGAAATTCTGCAATCGTTTCTGACAGGGCTGTGAAGGAGAAATTGAAGGGGAAATAGGAGTTCTTTTATTTAGTCTAGCGTTGACTTAAGATGCGCAGTAACCTTCTTTAATATTCCTTTTGAGCGCAAAGCTATCAATTTATGCCCGCCCCAATACCGCTCTATCCGTGGATTGCCCAAAGCATTCCACAAAGCCACAATATTTTGTTCCGGGACTTGGTTATCCTTTTTGCTGTTTATCATTAGCGTGGTGGCTGCTTTTTCAGGAGTGGCGTATGTCAAAGGATCTATGTTGCGCAATTCTTCCCTAAGAAGGCCTTCGTTTATACTACCAACACATTCCCGAAAATGCTTAGCCAGCCTTTCATCCGAATGTCTAAGGAAGCTTGCCAAATCCCCGAATCCGTGTATGAGTACAGTGCTTTTTACCTGTTCATCCAGAGACGAGACAATGCTGCCGTAAACAGCTCCCTGGCTTAAGCCCACCACTCCTACATCTTTGCCAATATATCTTATCAATCCTAAAACTTCTTCCACAGACTGCCTGGCAGTTAATTTTAAAACGTCGGCATCTATTTCCATGTGCACAACGCTTGTTACTCCATCTGGAAGCCTCTTTTCATGAAATGGAGTCACAACCTCATAAACATCAAATCCGTTGGAAGCAAGATAAGAAGCAGTCATTCTTGCAAAATTATACCTATAATATCCCCCTCTTGGGGGAATCACAACTACGGGCTTTCCGTTGCCTTCGTAGAATCTGAAATATCCAGTGTCATTATTTCCGTAAGGGGCTATGTGCATGTGTGAACGGAAACTGAACTCCCTCACTTTCATCTCGTGGTCTATTTTTAACCACTCTCTTTCTATCATGCTTGCCAACTTAACGCGCTTACCATTTCTTTTAGGATTGGAACTTATCTTATCCGTAAGAACATTAGAAAATTCTCTCTGTAATGCTACATCGCTAAGGTCAGGAGTTATGAAATAAGTCATGTTACTTAATATCCGAGAGAATGTATTTGTTTAAAAACTTTATCCATTTGAGCACTTCTGCGTAACAACCTTCTAAAACAGCAGCGTCAGCGCCATAACCGCGCATATTCCCATGAACAGCCTTCTTATCCATATGTCCCCTATCTTATCGGAATAATGCGCCCCGATATATGAGCCTATTGTGAAGCCGAGAGTCAGCGCAATTGTGATGTCCCACACAATAAGGCCGTTAAAGAAAAAGACTATGGAAGCGATAAGGGAAGCTATGCCGCCTGCTATCTTAATCGTGCCAGAGCTCTTGAGAAATGTGAGGCCGAATCCCAGGACTCCAAGATAAACCAGAAAAGTGCCGCCTGCCAATCCGATGAATCCCAAGTAAATGCCAAGGAAAAAACTGGCTATGCCCCCGATTATGTAGTGCCTTTTGCTCAGCTTTTTTGGCTTCAATCCTATATCTTTTTTCAGCAAAGTTAGGATAAGGAGGACAATTATCACAACTGCAATAAGCCTTTCAAGAATCTCAGTATCAGTGTAGACTACAATCCTCGCCCCAAAATAAGAGCCTATTGTCGCAAAGATGGCAATGAAAAAGCCAATCTTATGGTCTATAAGCCCTTTCTTCTCGAATTTGTAATAGCCGGCAGAAGCGAGCCCGACAGTAGCGACCCTGTTTGCGGCAATAACCTGGTGCGCAGGATACCCCATAAATATCATTAAGGGAATAGAAAGTATGTTCCCTGCGCCAACAAGAGTCCCATAGGCGCCCCCAACAAGGCCGGCAATCAGGATTATTGACAAGTTTAGCAATTCCATATCTTATCCGAAAAAATCAAATGTTAAAAATCTATCTTTTTGCTGAAGCTTCCCGGCTGCCCGACCATTATCTTCCTTGTCTGGGTGTACACTGAAGAGCCGCAGATAAGCTTCACGAGCCTTTCAAAGTAGACAAATGCCGTGAATCCTACTGCAAAAGGAATGAGGTTTGCCCATTTTCCAAGGCCGAATGCAAATATGACAAACGGGAAAAGCAGCCCTGTGAAAAATAGCATGAAAGCAAGCAGCATTGTGTTTATTATCCTGTAGCATCTTGCCAGGTTGCCGGATGCATCAACGTTTGCAAGTATGACTGCAAGCAGGTGCTGCACTCCCTTAAGGTGCAGATAAATTGGCATTGAGACTGCCGCCATTGCGAGAAATCCCATCAAGTACAGCACTATCGATATCCAAAGCTTCCCTCCTGGGTTGATTAAAGGCGTCATCCCTACAAGCACAAAAAACCCTACAACCGCAAGCAGGATATACAGAATGGCCATCTTAGCCTCCTTTTTCAGCTGTTTTGTAAATGTGGTCTCAAGGTCCAGGTGGTCGAAAAACCTTCTCAAGTAATCTGCGACACTTTCGAGGCTTGCCATGAACTTCGAAGGCATAAGCTTTCTTGAAATGCTGTACATCCTTTCGCTGTGGTTTATTGTGAGGGACATGGCAAGCGCGGTAATCACAATCAGGGAAGCGGTCATTGTGACCATGTCAATGCCATTTACGCCAAAATATCCAGCCTGTTTTGCTATGATCAGCGAAAATTCACCTATGGGAAGCATCGCAAGGCTTGCGAAGAACGGGCTTTCATTCCTGAAGTTTGCCAGGAAATATGTCATGAAACCTATGGCTATGAACCTTGAGAGGAATACTGCTATGACCAGGCCCATGATGAGGAATATATTCTCCTCTATTGCGGTGAAGTTTACCATCATCCCTATAGAAATGAAAAACATGGAAGTAAACACCATCGCATAGGGCCCAGTAACCTTGCCAAAGTCCTTTGCATTTGGCATTGATGCTATAAGGCTGCCCGCAAGGAAAGCGCCGAATGAAGCCGGCAGTCCAAGATAGTATGCGAAGTAGCTGAAGAGCGCAATTATGCTTAAGGACACGAACACAAAAACAGAATCATCTACTTTCAGCATGTTTCCGACATTGATAATATACTTAGACGACTTCAGCAATATCAGATAAGAGAGCGAGAGTATACTCATTGCTATCAGCAGCTTCCTTAATACTATGAACATGCTGTCAGAGGAGCCGTGTATTCCGGTGAATATGGTAAGCAGAAGAATTGCCACGACATTTTCTATAATCAATATCCCTATCAGGAGCGGCACTTCTTTCCTTGAAAGCATTGATTTCTGCTCAAGAATCTTAACCACAATCATGGTGCTGCTGAATGAAATTATCATCCCAAGGAAGAGGGATGTGCCCGGGCTTATTCCGAGGAAGAGTGTAAGCTTATAGCTAAGGAAAAGGACTATGCCGAACTTTAGCATTGCCAACAGTATTGTCCTTACCCCTGATTTTGCAAGCTTTGATACGCTGAATTCAAGGCCTATTGCGAATGCTATCAGGACAGCGCCTATGTCTGCCATTATGCCTATTGCCTTTACGTCCCTTACAAGGTTCAGGGCGTTGGGCCCTATGAGCGCCCCAATTATAATAAGGCCGAAGACTGCAGGCTGCTTAAGCCTTGCAGCTATGATGCCGCCTATTACTGCGAACACGAAAATGATGCCTATACTTATTAGCTCTGTTGCCATTTATACACTCTCTTTTGTCTCTGTAACCGGGTTGTCTCTATCCCCAACGTTCGCATTTGCGCTAAATTAGTATATGAAAATGTATACTAATAGTCAAAAACTACAATTAGTAGTATATAAAGCTATTGTTTTCTGCTATTACTGAAGAATATAGATTTATGGCAGTAGCCTTTACCAGTTTTACCAGAATTACCCCAAAGTCATCTCAATCAGGTTATTGAGCTTCTTTATCATATTTTCAAGAATCTGCTCGTCTTCCAGCTCTTCGCTGTCTTCCTTTTCCATTGCCCCTATTGAGGTCCTTATCTCTGTAAGGGCATTGAGGAGCTTTTCCTTGTCTATCTCCTCATGCAGCTTTATGTCTTCAATAAGCTCTGCAAGCCTGCTGTCAATCTCCGAAAGGTCTTCAAGCAGGTCTTTGGAAATTTCCCTTACCTGCTCCAAAAGCTTCATCCCTTCCCCTGAGAGTGTCATGAGGTTTTCTTTTTAGAGAGAGTATTTAAAGTTTTTTGAATTAGTCCCTTGGATCCTCCCATCCCTTCTCAAAAACAGCTTCCCCCTTTACCGGGCTGTCCGGCACAATATACCGGATGCCGTTGCACTCTGCAACAAGCTCATCGAAGCACCTTATAAAATTTGTGCCGTTTACGCAGCGGGCTTTTGTATAAAGCTTGAAGTCTGGAATAGATTTTTTTTCGTCTGAAGGCTCTGCTGTCACAAATCCTGTTATGCCTCCAATTCCGGCGGCAAGCACTATCAAAACAATGAGAACAGATGCCAACCCCCCTACTGCCATCAGCTTATTCATTATCCACTCAGAAGTGATTATAGTCTTTTAAAGATTGCGGTTTGTTAGCAGAGGCAACTTAAGGCCGCCTGATAGCTTTTGCGAGGCAGGTTACCTGTTCTGGCTAAGGCAGGAACGGTTTTTCAACAATAGGGGTTAAGGCAGGCCCGCCTTTTGCTTGAGGCTGAGGCAACAAAGCCAAGCCAAGCATGCGCCAATATTTTTGCGAGGCAGG
>JAGVYR010000040.1 GCA_018303185.1 Candidatus Woesearchaeota archaeon
CCCCATTCCTCTTTTTTGGTCATGCCATTATAATGATAATTGGCATACTCCATCATCTTGCCGAATTTTTTTAGAAATGTCGGATCACAGATAAAAATACCCCTCTTAAGCTTATGGCGTGATTTGATCTGGGAGATGCGCTTGTTGTTTATCTTTGATGAATCCCATTCAGAGCATGTGAGAAAACGGTTTAAGCTGCTCTGGTCTACTCTTCCGAAGCAATCATTGACCTCTTGGATTGTCTTATTGTCCGAAACAATAAGACCTAGTACAAAATCACGGAAATTCTTGTACTGCGGTCGAGTAAAGCACTTCTTGTAAAAGGAAAGAAGAGCCTTAAACCTAGCTGGAATCTCTTTAATCGGCAAAGACATACTTGCTCCCTATTTTTTACAGATAATAAGATATGCTCGTTTGCCGACAAACTTTCTAGGGCAGTCAACCTTAGCGCTTGTGCCAAAAGGAGTTACTTTCTTCTCTATGAAGCCCAGAATCCCTTTTTCTTCAAGCATCAAAGTTTCCTTTCTTAATTCAATTTTTCTCATTTAAGATATTTATAGATATCTCAAGTATATATATTTTTTGGTGTTGTAGAATATATGCCAAAAATCAATATGGTGCTATAGAGGAGAAACGCAAAAGTTTACGCTTTACTGCCTTCTCCCATAGCCATCAGCAGCTTAATCCGGCGCCTTTACATCTTCCCCTAGCATATCTATGGAAATTTTGTGCAATTTGATTTTTGGCTGCTTCTTTCCTTTGGGCCTGCAATCCTTTCGGGGGTCTCTCAATGCCTGAGATTTGAGCGTCGATTTCGGAGAGAAGCTCTTTGGCTTTGGATTGGGTGGACAAGAGGTGGCTCCTTAAAATGAGGGCGACAATATTTATACAGAATACTACATTGAAGATTCAACCAGCAAACGTCCAAGGAGCATCAGGATAGAGATTGCAACTGTTGATTTTTCAAGGCAGCTAATTCCGATTTTAGTTCTTCGATTCGGGCGAGTGCTTGACCGACGGTAAGACGAAGGCTTGCTGCCTGTTCCTTGGTGAAGGCGTTTGCATAGCCAAGATTCACATAGGAGAGCACCCATCCCTGCCAGACTTCCTCTCCGTCAGGAAGAGATGTCCTCCTTGCGGTTGGTGCAAAAGTCATGTTCGGCGTCGGCATCGGGAGCTCAATGCCATTTGTTCCCATCTGCCCGGCATCTGGATTGAAAGACTCAAAAGAATAGCCGATAATTTTCTCCCCGGGAGCTGCCTTCTTGCCTATGCCCGGAATGGATGATGCCGCTATAGGGTCGCCCGGCCCCAGAGCCCCATTTTCAGTGGAAACCTTCACAGGAGTATAGCCAATCGTTGTTACCATCTTCGCATTGTAGAGCGCTTCTAGCTCCAAATAGCTCCTTTCTCCGACTGCTTCGGTCACATCGGTCCCTATGTCATAGGAAACCCCTACCAACCCGGGATTCAGCGTCACAACACCCATTAGAAGATCCGTATGGCTTGATACTGCCTTTTCAACTCTCCTTTCCTCGATTGTCGAAAACATCACCAGATCCCCGGGCTCATAATCCTCCGGGACCCCCACTACCCTTGTCCATTCCGCAACGTCTGCGGGCGTTGATGCCGCAATATCCGAAAGGATTGAGCCGTCTGTCCTTATGTCTATCTCGGTGTCTCCGGGCGTGACTACCCTGAAGGCGTGGACTGTTGCTGCCGGGGTTGAGGAGTCAATGTGAAGATAAGAATGGCCTGCTCCTATTCCTATGCCCCCATCGCTAATGTTTACCGCCACTCCTGTTCCACCATAACTTGAAGGGGTAATTAGGAGCCTGTGCTCCCCCTTAGGTGTTGCTCCCATTCCTAACCTGGAACTTGAGTCGATTATAAAAGCAGGCGTCGTCCCATCAGTTATATTCAGCAGGTGCTCTGTCCCTGAACCCACAATGGAAAGCTTATGGGAGGGTTTAGTCGTCCCAATCCCGACGTTGCCGTTGGGTGATAGAATGATGTTCCCATCAGTATTGCCTATTGTTAAGGTACCTATCGTGTTGTCATAGGTTATATTCGCTCTTTCTGTGACTCTTCTGAAGCTTAGTACGGCTTTCTGGCTTCCAGCTGGCTCTATGGTGAGCTTTGTATCTCCAGAGCTGGCTACGTGAAGGCTCGTCGCGGGTGCTTCAGTCCCAATCCCAACCTTCCCATCCTTCACAACATAAAGCGTGTTGTTCAGGGACACGTTGCCGTCCACATCAAGCTTGTAATTCGTGGATACTGTTCCTATGCCCACCCTGTCTGAGGAATCCACAAGCCTTACCAAGCTGCCGTCATCTACCCAGCCTGCATCGAAAGCCACTGCTCCCGAGGCTCCGCCTGCCACCACATCCCCGCCGACGAAGATGTTGCTCGTGACTGTTGTATTTCCGGAAACGTAAAGCTTCTCAGTCGGGGCAGAGCTTCCTATTCCAACAAAGTCAGAGGCTGTTGTCAGAGCCACTATGCCGCCTGAATCCGTCCAGCCACCAGCGCTGGATGTCTCCCTTGTTAAGTCCTGCCATGTGGTTCCGTCGTAAAAGAAAAGGTCAGTGCCGTCTGAATAGATATCCCCCACCAAGGGTGAGGAAGGAGGGCTTCCTGTAAGTATCCTTACTGAGGCAGTGCTTCCTGTTGCGCCCTGTATATCCAAATAGGCGGTTGCATTTCTCACCCCAACTCCAATCTTCCCCGAGCTTCCGTTCACGTACAGCACATCAGAGACATTTAAGGTTCTGCCGTCAATGCCTGCTCCAATTTGCAGGAGGTAATTTGGCTCCAAAGAGCCAATCCCAATCGAGCCGGATTCGGTGATGTACAGCCTTGTGGTATTGCCGGTCATGAGGGCAAGCGTAGAAGAATTCAGGGAGAAATTCCGCTCGAATACAATCTGGGAAAAGCCGATGATTGCCGCTGCTGAAACATTTGGCAGGGTTACCAATAGCACTGCTAAAGCCATTCCTATGACGATTCTCTTGCCTTTCACTTTCATTCTAAAAACTAAACCAACCCTACTGCAATATTATGAGGCAGCTATATTTAAAGCTTACTGCAATTTGGCAGTATGAACAAAAGAAGTTCGTATGAAATCAAGGAAAAAATTCTCATGCTTGTAAAGGAAAAGCCAATGACATATGCACAGCTGGAAAGAAAGATAAATACGGGCTACAGGACAATAAAGGCGAACTGCGAAGAGCTTGAAAAATTAGGCCATCTGGAAGTAAAAAGGGTTGACGAGCACCCTGACAATGGACAGCCTTCATACTTCATCTCGCTTTCAGAAGAAGAGAGAAAGAGAAAGAAAGGCAAAAGCTAACTGCTTTTCATAAGGCTTGGATAAATGCACTATTTTCATTTCAATAAGGCTTCCAATAGAAAAATATTTTAAAAACACCTGCGAAAATGCCGGAATGAAGCGGTTTTTGCCGATTTTGCTCCTCATCGTTCCGATTGTAGATGCATCTGTCCTTATAAGCGAAATCATGCCGAATCCCATTGCAGATGAAAGCCTTAACGAATGGATAGAGATTTACAACAACGGCAGCTCGGAAGTAAATGTGAGCGGCTGGAGGATAGGGGACAATACAGAGAATGATACGCTTGCTGGCGGCTCATACAACGGGGAAGGCACAATAATTCCAGCATTCGGCTATGCCATCATTACAGACGATTCAACAAGGGTTTACAACAATTTCAATGTAAGCCAAAGCGCAATAAGGCTCTATGTGGATGACAGCTCGATAGGCAATTCCTTGAACAACGGCGGAGAAACAATTTACCTGTACAACATCTCAGGGGGATTTATGGATTCAGTATCGTACAGCAGCTCAGGCGAAGGCTTCAGCTGGGCAATAGGCAACGGCACAGTTTTCCTTTCAGCCCCCTCTCCGGGCTTTCCAAACGATGCAACTTTCCTTGTAAGCGATGAAAATGAATGCGATTACAGCGTCGCCTTCCTGCTTTCAAAGGACATATTTGAGAATTCATCCGAATTTGAATTCCGGCTGAGGGCATCAAACATAAAGGGCCCAAAGACAAACATAACCGGCAGGGCTTCAATAAAAGACCTTTTTGGCGCCATAATAAAGGAATACAGCCTCTGGGCAAATGAGAGCATAACCTCCCAGAAGACATCCTCAAAATACACTCCAAACCTCGCAGAAGGAAAGTCGTACGAGATAAAAAGCAACATAACAACACAATGTAACGATGCAAATTCTGCAAACAATTTTGATTCCAGAATCATAACGATAAAAGGCAGCCCTCCCCCTGAAGATTCTTCACTGTCTATAGAAAGCATACTCGACCTCGGCTCCGACAAAAAGGCAAGATTCGGGCAGACAATAAGGGTGCGGGCAAGAATATACAAAGGAGACACAACAAAAGAGGCAGTATCATTATGGGTGGAAGACAGCAGCAAAAACAGGATAAGCAAGCAGTCATCAGTAAATGTTGGGGAAAAGTTCACTTCAAATATTTATACCATGCCTGTCCAAATCAATCCAAACTGCGATCTTGGCTACAGGGATGGGGATTATAATATTAAAATTTCAGGGCTTGGTGAAGAAGACGAGAAAGATATTGAGATTGAGGGGACGGACAGCTCTTTGTGCAAGGAAATAAAAGTTGAATCTGGCAGCACAATTTCATCCAAAGACTTTTCATACGAACTCATTGACTTCCCGCACGAAATAATCTCCGGTGAAAAATTTGAAGTTTCTATAAGGCTGGACAACAGCAACGATGCAGACATTCCTATAAAGGCATGGAGCTATGTTTACCGCGGCTCCAAGTCATATTCAGGGGAAAGAGACGGCAACATGAAGCAGATTGTTGTGAGAAAAAGAACATCAGATATACTTACCCTGAATAATCTGGTGCCAGAAGCGGAACCAGGCAGCTATAAATTAAAGGTAATGATAAACAAAAACAGCCAGAAGACAAGCAGCGAGCTGACAGAGGATGTAGCTGTTGCAGTATCGGAAAAAAGCCAAACAGTTCAGGCGCTCGGCAGCCTAGTCCAGCCGGATTCTGAAATATCCGCTGAGCAGCAGCCCATTCAGAGGATTGCTGCAAGAAACGGAATAATATATGAATCCTCGACACAGAAGGCAGGAAAGATTGCAGTCGCGATTTTTGTCTTTCTCCTTGCTTCTTTGGCCATAATCCTCCTCATCAAGAAGGCATAGCTTTAAATAATCTGAAATCAAATGCATATTGGCGGTGCATATGAGCGAAAGGTCTGAGGCATTCATGCGCATTCTTGTGGCAATAATTTCAGGAATAATATTAGGCATCTGGAAAACCCTAGTACTGGTTGTCAGCATACTTCATTGGTTTGTTGTCGCTTTTACAGGAAAGAGAAACGGGGGCATGGCGGAATTCTCCAATGCATGGGCAACACAGGCTTACCGCTTCATAAGATACATGGCATTCACAACGAACGAAAGGCCTTTCCCTTTTACTTCTGCAGGCAATGTTAAAGACCCTGTTGTTATGAAGAAATAGCCATGCTTACAAAAACAGGCTTATTGCATAATAAGAAGCTGCCGACACTATGCATGCAGCCGGTATTGTGAATATCCACGCATACACTATTTTCCTTGCCAGATTCCATCTTACAGCGCTCAGCCTTCTTGTCGCTCCAACGCCGGTTATAGACCCAGCTATCACATGGGTTGTGCTTACAGGTATTCCTGCCGCGCTTGTAAAAGCAAGCACAAGCCCACCTGCAGTTTCAGCGCAGAAGCCATGCACGGGCCTCAATCTTGTCAGCTTCATCCCCATTGTTTTTATGACCTTGAAGCCGCCGACATAAGTTCCCATGGCTATGAAGGCGTATGAAGTGTAGATGACCCAAAGTGGAACATGAAACTCGCTGCCGAGGTAGCCTGAGCTGAAAAGCAGCACTGCTACAATCCCCATTGTCTTCTGGGCGTCATTCGCCCCGTGAGTTATTGCATAGAAAGATGCCGACACTATCTGCAGCTTCTTGAAGTATTTGTTTATTTTCTTCGGATTCACTTTCCGGAACATCCACATTATTGCGGCAAAGAAAAGAAACCCGCCCATCATTCCGAGCAAAGGCGCGACAACAATGAACACCAGGACTTTTGTTATGCCTCCTATCTTAAGCCCCGTTATGCCTGCCTTTACCAGTGCCGCCCCCACAAAGCCGCCTATAAGCGCATGTGATGCGGATACAGGAATTCCCTTGAATGTTGAGAAATAAACCCATACAATAGCCCCTATAAGGCCTCCAATTATTACAAACGCATCAACAACTGAAGGGTCTACAAGGCCTTTTCCTATTGTATTTGCCACGGCAACCCCGAAGATAAAAACCCCTGCGAAATTGCCTATTGCGGCAAGAATCACGGCGCTCCTTATGCTCAGCACTTTAGTTGCGACAATAGTGGCAACGGCATTGGCCGCATCATTCATCCCGTTGCCGAAATCAAATATCAGAGCTGTGGCGATTGCCAGCGCGACAAGCAGGAAAACTTCAGGCATGCTTTACCACGACGCTTTCTATATGGTTGGCTATATTCTCGCACGTGTCTGTTATCTGCTCAAGCAGCTCGTATATCTCCTTGTATTTTATTATGTCAACCGCATTCTTGCCATCGCTGAAAAGGTCTTCAAGTGCGCTGTGGTACAGGTCGTCGCTTGCGTTCTCTATGCTGTGCATCTTTATGTAGAAATTTTTCATGTTTTTCAGTTTCCTGAGCTCGCTTATCCCCTTATGCACCTGTAAAACCGCGTCCAGAACATTGGCGGTAAGGTCCTTTATGTACCTGTCAGTCTTATTTATGTTAAAGATGATGAACCTTCTTGATGCAGAATCTATTAAGTCTACGACATCGTCCATCAGTATTGTTATGTTGTGAAGGTCTTCCTTGTCTATCGGCGTGACAAAAGCAGTGTCAAGGTTCGCCAGAATCTCGTGCGTTATCACGTCGCCCTTGTCTTCAATCCTCTTTATCTTTTGCGCAATTCCCTTTCTTTTCGCCACCGAAAGCTTGTCATAGCCGTCAACAAACGACTTTAGCTCGCGGGCCCCCTCAACAAAATTATCCGCTTGGCTTTCCAGCATATCAAAGAACTTAGTTTCCTTCGGAATAAAAAAATCCAGCAGCCCCATAATGCCTACTTTCCGGCAATAATATAAAAGCCTTTCTATGGAGCAGAACAATTATTATCCAAAACCTTTTTAAACGATGCGCCATTCTGAAAAAGCCATGATGGAAGGGCCGAAAGACGAGAAAACGCACGTAAGGTGCAGAACAATCATAGAAGTCCTTGGAAAGCCGAAGGAGCATGTAGAGGAAACAATAAGGAAATACACAGGCCAGATAACAAAGGACGAAAATCTTGTCCTCCTCAATATGAAGATATCAGAGCCGCAGCAGCATGATGATTTATGGTCAGCATTCGCAGAGCTTGAGCTTGTGATAAAGGGCATCGGCAATGTCATAGGATTCTGCTTTGACTACATGCCTTCCTCAATAGAGATTCTGAAGCCTGAAGAGTTTGTCATGAAAGCGCAGACAATCCAGGATTTTGTAAATGACCTTCAGGCAAGGCTGCATTCTGTCGATATGGCGGTAAAGAAGCAGAAGAACGAAAACGATTTCCTGAGAAGAAACCTCAGCAAGGCAGTGAGCAACATAGTCCTGGTTGCGCTTTCAAAGAACAAATTGGACATGGAGCACCTTTCAAAGATAACTGGAATCCACTCCGAAGAGCTTGATATTTTCCTTAAGGATATGATTAAAGGCAATAAGATAAAAGAGGAAGGCGGCTTATACAGCATTGCCTGAAAGAGAAACGATGGAACTGAAAAAGGCCATAGAGGCCCTGCTTTTTTCTTCAGCAAGGGCGATGAAGCTTGAGGAAATAGCGGCACTTGTGAAATCCGAGCCTGAAAAGGTAAAAGAAGCTCTTGAGAGCCTTAAGTCGGAGTACGGGCAGAAGGATACCAGCGTAACCCTTATTTTTGACGGGTATGCATGGAAGCTTACTGTAAAGGATGAATTCATCTCGGTAGTGCAGAAAGTCGTCACGCAGACAGAGCTCAGCAAGACTGTTCTTGAGACGCTTGCAGTCATCGCTTTCCGCTACCCTATAAAGCAGGCAGACCTGATAAAGATAAGGACAAACAAGGCATACGACCATCTAATGGAGCTGCAGGAAGCAGGATTTATAATGAGGCAGAAGCATGGCCGCACCAAACTGATAAAGCTTACAGACAAGTTCTTCGAGTATTTTGACCTTCCCCGCGACAGGCTGAAGGAGCGCTTCAAGAATTTCGAGGACATGGCAACAACCATAGAGAAAAAAGAGGAACAGATAGAGAAGCAAAGAGGTGATTTTCAAAAGAACGCGGAAGATGCGAAGAAGCAGTCTGATGAGGAAAGAAAAATACAGGAAACAGTTCAGATAGAGGAAGATGAAAGGCCGGTCCCTCTTGAGATATACGAGTCTGCGGAGAAAGAGCTTGATGATTATGATGATTCCCAGGAACCAGAGAAGCCAAAGAGGCGCACCCCCAGGAAGAAGCTTGGCAGCTTAGAGGTTGTGGATGAGCCTTCTGAAGAGAAGCTTGAGCAGGAAAGAGAGCGGATTGGAAAAGTTAAGGAAGGCGATGGCACAGTTGAAGGCAATGAAATGGCAGGCAGCACTGAAGATGCCGGTAACGAAGATGAAGATGCAAAAGAAGATGCAGACGGCAATACTGAAGAAGAGAATAGGGATGTAGAAAGCTCAAATGACAGCCCATCAGCAAAACCAAAATCTTCCGGAATAAAGCTTTCAGAAGAGATGGAGAAAGAAGTCGACAGGAAAGTAGAGCGGATGCTGAATCCTCCTCCGGAAGAATCAGAAGGGCAGGGACCCGGTGAGAAGCCCCGGGAAAGTTCAGAAGAAAAGCAGGAAGGTCAGCAGGATGAAGAAGGAGAGGACCTTCTTGAAGCCCTTGAAAAGGCAAAAGAGGAGGAAAATGAATCAAAATGAGCCTTTTTTTCCTTTTAAGGTGCCCAAAGTGCAAAAACACAATGAAGTACCATACTGACACTAAGATTCTCACCGAAAAAAGGAAAAAATGCGTTTACTGCGGCTTTTCAATGTCAGTAAGGAAGGCTTTGGAGAAGAAGCTGTAGCTACCTTATCCAAATCTGGTGCGAAATGAAGGTTGCCATCTGCTTTGTGAGCACCAGCTTAAAGCTCATTCAGCCTGACAGGGGAAGTTTGAGCTTTGTTCGAACTAACGAACGAAGTGAGATTAGCCCTATGGGATGGCAGGCTATCGAATAACTCAGAAAGTGCGAACGATGTCCCTGAGCAAAGTGAACGGGATGCCGGAAACGAAGTTTCCTTGCAGCAACCCGAAGAATGAGATTTCGCACCAGCATCATCTTATCCTGTATTTTTTCATGTTAGCGCTTATATTCTTACCGCTTTTGTTGAACTCATCGTAAGTGTCGTTTATCACTTCCATAGCTTCAATCTCATTCCTCGCGACAAAGATATTATCAAGCTCATGCCTGCTTATGAACTTGTTCCTCAGCGGGTTTTTCTTTATCCATTTAACAAATCCGGGCCACATTTTTCCCATCAGTATTATCGGGATTCCGCTTATATGCCCTACCTGCACGAGCTGCCACGTGAAAAAGAACTCGAGCATTGTTCCCACGCCGCCGGGAGCGACAACAACAACATTCGAAAGCTGCGTGAAATTGTCCAGCCTGTCAGAAAAGCGCAGGAATTCCTTCTTCACATCAAGGTGCCTGTTCATCTTCTGCTCTTTCGGGAGGTGGATGTTCAGGCCTATAGAAAGGGTATGATGGTCTTTTCTTCCGGCCTGATGCCCTGAAGAAGCCGCATCCATCAGCCCCGGGCCGCCGCCTGTCACAACATCAATGCCTTCCCTCCCTATCATCTTCGCAAGCCTGTGCACCATCTTCCATCTCGGGTCG
>JAGVYR010000041.1 GCA_018303185.1 Candidatus Woesearchaeota archaeon
CCAAAACTGATAGGACTTGCAGTCCTATGCCGCAGCTATCCCGATTGCATAAGGCTGCGGCAAGGGGCTTCATGCCCCATATTGCCTGTCAACCGGGCGTAACCAGTTGCGGGACTTCAGCGATACTTTGCCTAATACGTAAATTGGGCGAAAGCCGCTAACCCGAGCGAATGCGAGACTTTTCTACAGAACTTGTTTTCTTTCTGTCACTTCTTATTCTGCTCCAGCAGCGCTGAATAAGAAGGCTTCTGCGGCTCAAGCCATTTCCTGCCGTCTTTTTCTATCAAAGAGTTAGCATCCTTGGGCCCCCAGCTTCCAACTTCATAATTTGGAAATTTTGCCTTTGTTTTCTCCCATGTCTTTGTTATCACATCAACAAGCCGCCATGAATGCTCGACCTCGTCCCATCCCGTAAACAGGGTAGGGTCGCCTGCCATGACATCGTGCAGAAGCCTTTCGTATGCTTCCGGTGAGTTTGGCCCGAATTTGCACTCATGGCAAAAATCCATCCTGACAGGGTCGATAAGCATCTTCGCTCCGGGGATTTTTGCATTGAACTGCAAAGAGATGCCTTCATCAGGCTGTATCCTTATCATGAGCATGTTCGGATCAAGGCCGCTAAGGTGCTGGTGGAACAATACAGACGGGGAATGCTTGAACACAATTGATATCTCAGCAACCCTTTCTTTCAGCCTTTTCCCAGTCCTTGCATAAAAAGGGACGCCTGCCCATCTTAGGTTGTCTATGCTGAGCTTCAGTGCGGCAAAAGTCTCAGTATGCGATTTATTGTCAACACCTTCTTCATCCCTGTATGCCGCGGCTTTTTTCCCATTCATGCTTCCTCCCCCATACTGCCCCCTGACTGCAAATTTCTCCGCATCTTTCGCTGTAAGAGGCTCTATAGAGCGCATCACTTTTACCTTCTCTTCCCTGATGTCCTGTGCATTTAAAGAGACAGGCGGCTCCATCGCAACCAGCGTTATGAGCTGGAGCATATGGTTCTGGATTATGTCCCTTACGGCGCCGGATTTTTCATAATAGCTCCCCCTGTTTTCCACTCCGAGCTCTTCCGCAACTGTAATCTGGACATGGTCCACATATTTCCTGTTCCAAAGCGGCTCGAAGATGCTGTTTGCGAACCTCAGCACAAGAAGGTTCTGCACAAGCTCTTTCGCAAGGTAATGGTCTATCCTGTAAATCTGCCTCTCGTCGAAAACCTTTGTTATCTTTTCATTCAGCATGCGCGCAGAGCTCAAATCGCTTCCGAAAGGCTTCTCAAAAACAACCCTGCTGTAGCTCTCGCCCTTTTCGCCTTTGTGGGCAAGATTGGATTCTTTCAGGCTGTTGGCAATCGTCTCAAAATATTCATGGGAAGTTGCAAGATAAAAAATCTTGTCGCAGTCTTCGGCCTTGCTGCCGCTTATGTATTCTATTGTAGCACAAAGCTTTTTGTATCCTTCAATATCGTCAAATTCTGCCTGGTTGTAGTATATCTTTGCGCAGAGCCTCTTCCACACGTCATCATTTATTTTTGCCCTTAGATTCTTCTTCAGTGACTCAAAAGCTTCTTTCCTGAAATCCTCGTCGCTTTTTTCCCTTCTTGCGAAGCCCACAGCCCTGAAATGCTCGTGCAGCATCCCCTTGAACTCAAGGTCATAGAGTGCGGGAAAAAGCTTCCTGTGCGTCAAATCGCCTGTCGCACCGAAAATGACAAGAATGCATGCTTTGTGCTCTTTGGCTTTTGTCATCTTATTTTTTAGTCTTTACAGCGTGCGCTCCGAATTCGTTCCTTATTGCTGCAAGCATCTTATACGCATAATCCGCTTTTTTCCTTGAGATGCGCCTTGTATGCAGCGCATACGCATTCGCCACAAACGGAACCTGAAATTCCAGTGCTTCCTGCGCGGCCCACTGCCCCTCGCCTGAGTCATCAACCCACGGCTCAAGCTTTGAAAGCTCATTCCCGTTGTTTTTCAGGGCGCTTTCCGACATCTCCATCAAAAATGAAGTCACGATAGTGCCGTGGTTCCAGAGATGCGCAATTTTCCCTAAGTCAAGATTCTTGAATCTACCATTTTTCAATAAGTCGAAGCCCTCGGCAATAGCCTGCATCATCCCATACTCTATTGCATTGTGCACCATCTTGACATAATGGCCTGCCCCGCCTTCTCCCATATAGCTGTAGCCTTCCTTCATGCACATAGCGCTTATTGCAGGCTCAACGAAATAATAAGCTTCCTTGCTTCCGCCTGCCATCATGGCATAGCCTCTTGTTGCCGCGACAATCCCTCCTGAAACCCCTATATCAAGCATCAGGATTCCTCTTTTCTCAGCTTCCTTATGCCTTCTTAATGTGTCGTGTATGTTTGAATTTCCGCCGTCAATAAGGATATCCCCTTTATTCAGCAGCCTCAGCAGCTCCTGAAAATACTGCTCAGTCACATTGCCTGCAGGAAGCATCAGCCATACCGCCTTTCTTTTTCCTTTCAGCCTGCCGACAAGGTCTTTCATGTCTTTTGATGCTGCCGCCCCTTTTTTGACAGCTTCCTTTACCGGCTCCGGGCTCCTGTTCCACACAGTTACTTTGATTTTAGAATTCTTCAGCAGCCTCGCAGCCATGTTGCCTCCCATCCTTCCAAGGCCTGCAAAGCCCATCTCCTTTATTGAATCAGCCATGATAAACCACCCTTTTCAGTATGCCAATAAATTTTGTTTTATAAAGTTATTGTTTAAATTGGCTCTGTCCCGAATGTAGGTTAGCGGCATAAGGTGAGCGCATTTCATTATTCCAGCTAAAGAGGTCAAGGGGATGCTCTGCACGGAAACAAAGTTTCCATACGGGAATGACCGATACAGCATGCCAAAACATTATCTGCGCGAAAGCCGCTAACCCGAGCTTTAGCGAGATTCGGGACAGAGCCGTTTAAATTAAGCGCATTTGGCAATATACCGGGCGCCGACTATGGCGGTGCGACAGATTCTCGCAAAGCTCGAATCTTGCTCGGCATCCCGCAGGAGCCAACCCTCGCCTCGCCGCACGCCACGTCGGCGCTTTGTGTTTTAAGGGCTTTGATTTATGGCTTAATGCTAAAATCTCTGCATTATTTCATTTGTCCATTATATTTCATTTGTCCATTATCTTTGTCAGATGTGCCAAATACATATTCAGGAAGATATTTCCTCATGTAAAGCCTGTAGAACTCGATTAAATTGAAAGTCTCAATGATATCATTGAACTCGCTTCTTATCTGCGCTATCAATTCCCTTATTCTTGTCCTGCTCAGCGATTCAATGTCTATCTCTATGTTCCAGTCGCCGATGGTTTTGCTTACCTGCACCACCTCGTTTGTGTGCAGCATGAACTTCAGCAGTTGGCCCTCCCTTTCCCTGCTTATGTTGTGAAGCTTTATGAAAAGCCTGAATTTGTAGATGGAAAGCTTGTTTGCGCTTATCCAGTACTTGAATGCCCTCAAAACCTTCCTGTTCTGCAGCTCTTTAAGCAAAGATGCAGCAGTCTTCACGTTCATTCCCGAAACTTTTGCCAGCCTGCTCAGCCTTATTTTCGGGTTTTCAAGTACGGCTTTCATCACTTTCATATCATATTCTGTAAATTCTTCCCTTGCCCTGTCCCCTCCGATTACAATCTCTTCCAGGAAATGGTTAATTAACGGCTTGTCATTGGGAAGGTATGCCCTCGGATAGATATGTGTCACGACATTCAGCAGGATTTTGTGGTTCTTCAGTGTAGGTATTATATCTGCAACTTTTTTCAGCTCTTTATTGAACCTTGAGGGATTTGGTGAAATTAATTCAATTGCAAGGTCGAACTCTCCGCTCAGCTCGTATATGGCAACAACATGCTCATTCTCTGACAGCTTCTTTATGATTTCAGCCTTGTCCTTATCTCCGATATAGCCGCCTTTGAAATAAACCCTGAACAGCAATAATCCAAAGTGCGAATAGTCAAAGATGCTGTGCGGATTCCTTACAATCCCTTCCTTTTCAAACTGCCTCAGGTTGTATTTCAGCCTCTGCGGGCTTTTCTTCAGCAAAAAGGCCATCTCCTTTATCTTGCCCCTTAAGTTCTCAGAATAAAGGAACAGCAGGTTGTGGTCAATTTTTGCCATGGGGCATGGTTATTTTTATTAGTTAATAAAATTATCTGAATTTTCGGGTAAAAGTAAAAAAATATTGCTCAATAAGAATAAATATAGGAATTGGTATATTGAGTGTATGGTAGGTTCAGGCATATTCCCTATAATAGCAAGCACCCATGTAGGCAATTTA
This sequence comes from Candidatus Woesearchaeota archaeon, assembly GCA_018303185.1. Taxonomy (GTDB): domain Archaea; phylum Nanobdellota; class Nanobdellia; order Woesearchaeales; family GW2011-AR4; genus JAGVYR01. The sequence goes on from JAGVYR010000041.1 coordinate 4,288, forward strand.
CCTCAGATATTGCGATATACTTGGGGAGATAGCCTTGTAGCTCCAGATGGAAGGCCATACAAGAAAGGTTCTCAAGTAGTATACTATCCCAGCACTCTTGTTGCAGTTGTAAATGGCAGTTTAGATATGGGGGAGATTATAGCTAAAGATAAGGAGTTGGCTAAACCGCCCGTCTTTACTAAGGTCAGTGGCAGAAGAGAGATAACTGACTATATCGCTGAGAATATAGAGGAAGATAATGCATTTATATATAAGCCCAATGAAACAGGGATGGGCGGCATAATCACGAAAGCAAGGCTGAGGCAATTCGATACAAGATACTCCCATTTGGTTCCTGAAGGATTCTTTGATCTGTTCCTAGTGTCAAAAGAAAAAATAGGCACAAGGACAATTACAGGATTGCAGGCTATGGCTCAGTATCCCGAGAATATTGAGTTGGTGTCATTGAATCAAAGCAATACTGAGCATAACAGGGGCGGTCCTGTTTTTGAAGTAGCTAAAGATTATGTCAGGCGCATGTATTTCAAGGCAGGAGAGTCTTCGAACGGACACGGGCACAATGTGGTAGGGATCTATGAAGAGTTCAGGAGAAATGAGCAGGGAATATTTGGGATGACTACGTACAGGGAATTTAGGCCGATATTAAAAAAAAACTCTCACGCTAATGTTATCTATCTTGCTGATTTTGTTCATCCAGTCGGTTCTGGAGTAAGCCCGGCATCGGCAACAAATGTTGCCGGAGCAGCTAAAGTTAATCATTAATCTTTTTACCCAAACTTTTATAAAAAGATAGCCACAATTTCTGATAATGCAATATAAAAATCTTATTTCGGTTATTTTGCTGTTCTCTTTCCTGCTGTCTGCCTGCCAAGCCCAGTCCGATGTCATGAAAGTAAGGGCAGTAAAGCTTGGCGACACAGTAACCATAGACTATGCAGCAGGCTATACAAACGGCACATTGTTTGACACTACCTTTGAGGATGTGGCAAAAAAAGCCGGAATATACAGGGAAAATGAGGAATACGGCCCCAGAAAGATTGTTGTCGGAAAGGATGAAATCATAAAGGGCGTCGAAGAAGCATTGATTGGAATGAAGGAAGGCGAGGCAAACACAGTTACTATTCCTCCAGAGAAAGCATACGGCAGCTATGATGCCGGAGGCATTAGGTTTTTGCAAAAGAGCACTTTCGAAGGCCTCTCAGAGAATGTAAAGCCCGGAGACACAATAAGCATAAAGACAGCAAGCAGCATTGTCCCGGCAAGAGTCCTTAACACAACCGAACAGGGGCTGATAATAGACCTTAACCACCCTCTTGCAGGCAAGCCTGTTGTTTTTGCCATTATTCTAAGGAAGATAGAATCGACGCCTAATGCATCGACGCCTAATGCAGGGCCAACTTAAGGAAGGGCGCCAGTTTTGTTCTGCCGAGCCAGAGAAAGTGTTCTGGAGCAGTCATGGCTTTTCTTCAGTGGCGCCAAGCCAAGCATGCGCCAAAATGTTTTTCAGCATAGGTTAGGATAAGGCCGCCATTTGTTTTGGAGTGAAGCAGGTTACGTGTTCCGGAACAAAAAAATTGCTTTTTCAGCAATGCCAAGCCAAGCATGCGCCAATATTTTTGCGAGGCGGGTTACGAGTTCTGATTCAGTGGAATTGTTTTTCCTCAATGTAAACCCTCCAATGGTTCAATAGTGGAAATAATTCAAAAAACAACCGAGCAAAAGGCGCTTGGCTTGGCAAAACAAGAGGTCTCAGGCTTATCTTAACCGAAAAAACTCAATAAAAATCAAAAAACTGCCGAAGCTTCTGGCGGCTTTGCCTTAACCGAACTGACAAACTACAGAATTAAACCGCCTTGACAAACCAAAATAAAAAAAACAAATACTCTGTTGCTGCTTTTCAGAAAATCAGAAAGCTTTCTTCTTTCTGTAGCAGTCTCTGCAGTAGACCGGCTTGCCTTCTGCTGGCTTGAATGGCACTTCGCATTCATTCCCGCATTCTGAGCAAGTTGCCTTGTGCATTTCTCTTGGGCCGAAATTCCTTCTGAATCCGCCACCCCTGTCTTGCCTATCCATTTTATTCCTCCTAACTAAGTAAGGGCTAATCCCTTACGATTCCAGCGGATATTGCTTTATGGTTTATAAAGCTTTGGTATGGCTATATAAAGGCAAGTGGCGTGCGGCGAGGCTGGGGTTGCGCCGTCCGGGCTGCCGAGCAGGCTTTCGGAGAAAGCCGTCGCACCGCCACTTGAGTTTAACTCTTATTCAAATGAATACCAATTAGCCACTGGACACTGGACATCCGCGCGTGAGGTATTTAAGCTGGATTTCCAAGCCAGTTCCATGAAACAGAGTCTGCTCCTGAACTACTTAGAGCCGCGCATTTCATACAACTCAGGAAAAAGCTACTCTTTGTTCAAATGGAGGCTGAAAATCATGGAACGCGACAGGGAATGCCGGCACTGCAGCAGCACAATAAGGCTTTCAGGAAGAAAGCCGGTGAATGAAGCCCACCATATAGTCCCAAGGCATAATGGGGGCAGGAACACGCTAAGCAACGGCATTGCCCTCTGCAGCCCATGTCATAGATATTTTGATGCTATGTACTTCAAATACGGCATGGATTACTATGATGTTCTGATGTTCAAGGAAAAAAGCCAGAGATTCAATGAAATCAGGCAGATGCAGGCAAGAACCCGTTTTAGGGAAATATAATGGGGGATGTTAATTTTTAATATCAATTAGCCCCTATTATGTTCGAAAGACCTAACAAATGCTATTAAAAACTTAGGTCTTTCGTTATATTAAAGATGCTATAATTAAAGATGCTATAATGCCAAGAATAATACTGCATATAGACATGGACGCGTTCTTTGTTTCATGCGAGGAAAAGCGCAGCCCAAGCCTTAAAGGAAAGCCCGCAGTCGTGGGAGCAGACCCGAAAGAAGGCCGCGGGAGAGGCGTTGTAAGCACCTGCAATTATGAAGCGAGGAAATTCGGCATACATTCAGGCATGCCCATAAGCAAAGCTTATTCCTTATGCCCTAAAGCCACATTCCTCATTCCAGACTTCCATTACTATTCAAAAATCTCAAAAAACATAATGAAAATACTGAGAAATTACTCTGAAAGGTTCCAGCAGGTGAGCATTGACGAGGCATTTCTTGACATAACTGAAAAGGCAGGAGACTTTGAAAAAGCCAAGCTCATAGGATTTGAGATAAAGCAGGAAATATTTGAAAAGGAAAATTTAACGTGCTCAATAGGCATTTCCGTAAACAAATTAGTCGCAAAAATCGCCTCTGACCTGTACAAGCCGTGCAGCCTGATTGTCGTGAAAGAGTATGAAATAAGCCCTTTCCTGCAGCCTCTTCCAATAAGAAAGCTTTACGGCGTAGGCCCTAAGACAGAACAGAAGCTAAAAGCTTTGGGAATAGAAACAATAGGCAATCTTGCGCAATCAAGCAAAGAAAAGCTCATGAGTCATTTTGGTGTCTATGGGCTTTACATGATTCTCTCGGCGCAGGGGCAGGGCAGCGATTTCGTGGCGGAAATTTACGGAAGGGATTCAATAAGCAGGGAAAGGACTTTCTTTGAAGACATTGAGGACTTCAATAAGCTTGAAAGGGAAATTGAGAAAATCGGCACTTTTCTTTATCAGGATTTGAATGATGGGGGCTATTCGTATAAGACAGTTTCAATAAAGGTAAGGCTGCACGATTTCAGGACTTACACAAGGGCAAGGACTTTAGGCTATGAAAGCACACAGGACAGGGAGATAATTCACACTGCAAAACTATTAGTAAGGGAATTTGAGGGGAAAAAAGTCAGGCTGATCGGAGTCAGGCTCTCAAACCTTAAAGGGCGCAAAGGGCAGAGGAGCATTGTTGAGTTTTGTTAAACAAATCACTTTGTCCTAAGAGAAGGTTGGCATCTCATTTGCGAGGCTTCTTTATTGACATATCAAAAGAGTTGAGGGGGTTGTCCCACAAGGTTTTAGAAAAACATTGACCAAAACAGGTATGGCTTACAGCCATACGCCGCAGCTAACTTGTGAAGTAACAAGCTGCGGCATGGAGCTGTAAGCTCCATCTTGCGTGTCAACCGGGCGTAACCAGTTGCGGGGCTTCAACGGCGCTTTCAGAATAATATCCAAGCCGAGCCCGATGCCAACCGAGCGAATGCGAGACTTTTCTGCAAAATTTACCGGTAATTTTAAATATTCCAAAGCCCAAAAAGCTCTGAGGAGGTGGGAATATGCCTGAAGCTGAGAGCAGGAGTGAAGGGCGCGAGATAGGCTTGGTTAGCCATTTTTACAGCCATCTTGGCGTTGGCGTCATTGAACTGGAAGACGGCATACAGGTAGGCGATAAGATAAGGATAAAGGGCGCCACAACAGACATAGAGCAGACAGTTGAGAGCATACAGCTGAACCATGAGGATGTAAAAGAAGCGGCTAAAGGGGAAAGTGTAGGGATAAAGATAGCCGGCCGCGTAAGGGAGCACGACAGGGTATACAGGATATAAGTGAGAAATAACGGGTGTAGTTCTCAATACTAGGTTTATAGCTTGATTTTTTAGTAAACCTTATATATTAGTTATACTTTTACGTATAATTAGTTATACTTAAAGGTGATACTATGGTAATGGCAGAAGCAAGGGTAAAGCAATGGGGCAATTCAATCGGCATAATAATACCGAGGGATGTGGCAAAAATTGAAGATGTCCACGCAGGTGATTTGATAAAGGTGGATATATCCAAAGAAAAGAGAGTAGATGCTTTTGGAATAATAAAAGGCGCTCCAAAATTTGTTGAAGAGGATATTATGCATGAGGATTTCTGATGAGGTACATCATAGATTCGTATGCGTGGATAGAGTACCTTACGGGCTCGAAGGAAGGCCAGCGCATGGAAAAGCTATTTGCGGATATGGGCAATAAATTTGTGACTATGGAATGCTGTGTCGCAGAAATTCTAAGCTATTGCCTAAGAAACAATATAGGTTTTAATGGGATTAATGATGCTATAAACAAAAATTCATTTATATTTCCTGTTTTGAGAGAGCATTGGATAGAAGGGGCAAAAATACGCTTTGAGATGAGGAAGAAGATTAAAGGCTTTGGACTAATAGATGCAGTACTAATAGCAAAGCAACGCGAAATAAATGCAGAGATAATAACCGGAGACCCCCATTTCAAAGGCCTTAAGAGCATAGTCTATATCGGAGACTAATCTTGCTAAACCTAAATCTTTTTAAATCTCATTGGAATTGCCCTATTCATGCCAACAGACAAGGAAATAAAGAAAGAGTTTAAATTAAAAGCATCTAAAGACCCTGATAAGTACTATGCCACTTCAGTCCTGAAGGAAGAGGGCTTTTCAAGAAAGCAGTGCAAGAAGTGCGGGACTTTTTTCTGGAGCACCCAGGCAGACGACTTTTGCGGCGACCCTGCATGCTCAGGCGGCTTTAGATTCATCAATGACACTCCTGCCAAAAACAAGCTGGACTACATTCAGGTGTGGAAAAGGTTTGCAGAGCTGTTTGAGAAATGGGGATACACTCCGATAAAAAGATACCCTGTTGCTGCAAGATGGAGACAGGACACTGATTTTGTCCAGGCCAGCATATATGATTTCCAGCCTTATGTCGTCTCCGGAGAAGTAGAGCCGCCGGCAAACCCTCTTGTAGTCCCGCAATTATGCCTAAGGTTCAATGATATAGACAATATTGGCATAACAGGCGCGCATTATTCATGCTTTGTAATGATAGGCCAGCACGCTTTCATGCCTCCTAAGGATTGGGACCAGGCTCGCCATTTCCGCGATATCCATAACTGGCTTAAAGAAGGGTTAGGCATTCCAAATCATGAAATAAAGTTCCACGAGGACGCATGGGCCGGAGGAGGAAATTTCGGGCCGTGCATGGAATACTTTTCCCGTGGCTTAGAGTTAGGAAACCAGGTTTACATGCTCTATGAAGTCACTCCTTCAGGGAACAAGGAGCTTAATCTTAAGGTCCTTGATATGGGCATGGGCCATGAAAGGAACGCATGGTTCACCCAGGCAAAAAGCACAAGCTATGAAACAACTTTTCCGACAGTAGTTGCAAGATTAAAGGAGCTCACTGGCGTTAAAGCAGATCCGGAGCTTATGAAAAAATTCCTTCCTTACTCCTCTTACCTTAATGTTGATGAAGTCGAGGATATTGACAAGACTTGGAAGCTTGTTGCGGAAAAGGTCGGCTACGAAGTGAAAGAACTGAAGAAGCAGATATCAGAACTGGCGGCATTATACTCAATTGCAGAGCATTCAAGGGCTTTGTTAGTTGCCTTATCTGATGGGGCATTGCCTTCCAATGTCGGCGGCGGCTATAACCTAAGGGTGCTGTACAGAAGAGCCCTTTCCTTTATTGACAAATACAGGTGGAATATTGACATGAATGAGCTTGCAGAGTTGCATGCTTCCTACCTTAAGCCCCTATTTCCTGAATTAAATGAAAATCTTGAGCAGGTTAAAAAAATCCTTGACGTTGAAAAGAGAAAATATTCAGCAACAAAAGAAAAAACAAAATCAGTTATTTCAAAACTTATGAATGAAAATATAACTGATGAAAAGCTCCTTACTTTATATGACAGCCAGGGCATCTCTCCCGAGCTGATAAAAGAAGAGGCCGCAAAACAGGGGAAAGAGGTTAGCATCCCTGACAATTTCTACGCAAGAATTTCAGAGCTCCATGAAAAGAAAGAGCAGGAGCACGCGACAAAAAGGGAAGAGAAGCTTGCTCTTGAAGGAATCCCTGAGACAGAAGCCCTTTATTTTGATGGATACAATAAGCTTGAAAACAAAGGCAAAGTTTTGAAAATAATAAAAAACAGCGTTATACTGGACAGGACAGTCGCCTATCCGACTTCCGGCGGCCAGCTGCATGATATAGGAACAATAAATGGCGATGAAATCATAGACATCTTCAAGCAGGGCAGCATAATTGTCCACGTTCTTAAGGAAGCGCCAAAATTCAGTGAAGGCGGCGTTGCAGAAATAAAAATTAATCCTGAAAGAAGAAAGCAGCTGGCACAGCACCACACTTCAACCCATATTGTCGGGATTGCGGCAAGGAAAGTGCTCGGAAATCATGTCAACCAGGCAGGCGCAAAGAAGACAATGGAAAAAGGAAGCCTCGACATTACTCATTACCAAAGCCTGACAGATGAGGAAGTAAAAAGAATAGAGGAAGAAGCCAATAAAATCGTAAAGGCAGATTACCCCGTCATAAAAAAATTCTATCCCAGGACAGAGGCTGAGCAGAAATTCGGCATGAGCATCTATCAGGGCGGCGCAGTCCCGGGAAAGAAGCTGAGGATAGTGCAGATAGACGGCATAGACGTTCAGGCCTGCGGCGGCACCCATCTCGAAAGGACAGGCGAAGCAGGCGACATAAAGATACTCAAGTCCTCTAAAATCTCAGACAGCATAGTAAGGGTAGAATTTACGGCAGGAAAGGCTGCAAAGAAGGAGAAAGAAGGCAAGGAAACAATTTTGGAAGAGGCTGCAAAACTTCTTGGTGTTGAAAAAGAGCACCTGCCTTCCCGTGTCCAGGAACTGTTTGAAGTGTGGAAAAAAGCCAACAAGGCAGCTAAGAAAGGAATGAAAGTAGCGGCAGAAGAGCTTGAATTAAGCAAGGCAGAGGAATTCGCAGGCGACGTTCTCTCTGAAGTTACAAGAATCCTGAAGACGCAGGAAGAGCATGTAGTCAGGACCGTCAAAAGGTTCCTTGATGAGTTGGAAGGGCATAAAAAATAATCTCATGCCGGGTAATTTCCCCATTCCATATCATCCAACGGCCTCGTATCTTTATTGAAGTCTTCAAACATTTTTACATCTTCAGGACGATACATTGAAGCTAAGTAGCTTGCATAAGCCCTTCCAACAACTTCTCTTTCGCACCGGCCATACGCTTGCCATAATGTGTCATTCCCGCCTAATTGTATTCCGCACAATACTTCTGCGCCGATCATCTTGCCTTTAACCTCCATTATGCATTTTGATTCTAAAGCTCCAACTAAAAAAACCTGCGCTCTTGGGCTTAAGCTATCTATGCCTGTGTATCTCTGGGATAAGGGCATTTCAAATATCTTTTTGCTCATTTTCCTACCTCGTTGTTTTATTGCTGACATATTCTAGAAATTAATCTAATCAAGATGCAAAGGCTCCGTGCGGAATATATCAGCAGATGTGGAGCCTTATATCAGCAGCAGAAGTGACAGGTTCAGGGCTAGCAAAACCAATGCAGAACTTAATTTTGAATTGTTGCCAGCCATAATTTCATTTAGGTAATGCAGGTATTATATAAACATTTTTATTTTTGGTGTTGTCAAGTTAAGTGTGTTTTGATTTTATTTTTTATATTGCCAGCAATAATGGCGGCTGTCCTCCTGCACGAAATTCGTGATTTCGGCATCCCGAAAACCTTCGGTTTTCGTGGACTTCGGCAGGGATAATCTCACTTCGTTCGTTAGTTCGAGCGAAGCTCAAACCAACCCCTGTCCGACCAGCGCCATTGTTGGCTTAAAGATTTTCACACTTAACTTGAAATTGCCTTATCTTCAGAAATTCATATGAATCTCATCAGCTTAGCCTGCGAGCCCATTTCCTTTAAAATCCTGCTCTGCCCGAGGTAAAGCCCCGCATCGCAGTTGAACTTGTTTTTGATGAGCTTTTTGGCGTATTCAATCATAAGCTCCTTTGAAGAGAAATCTATGGGCCTGCTTTTCATCGCATTCCTTGCAGCTTCCCTTGTGACCCACACCCCTAAAGGCAATGTGTAGTCCCCGGTAATAAATCTTAAGGCTATGGCAGAGCCCTGTCTCTTAAGCCGCCTCATCTTTTCAAGTATTGCAAGCCTTACAGTGTAATATCCTCCGGCGGTGTCCTCTGCATAATATTTCCTTCCAGTATGGAACTCAAAATCAGTCATGAAATGCTCCGGATTGGAAACGTGAGCCTCAAAAAGCTCGTATCCGAAGGCATCTGGAAAAAATAATATGAGGTAATGGTTGCCAAGATGGCTTCCAAAGTAAGCTTGATAGTTTACATGATTATATTTTTTCACTTCCTCAATAAGGTATTTTCCGAGCGTGTCGTCGGTGGCGGTTATCGACCACCTGGTGGGAACTAATTTCCTGTTCCTCTCCAGCCCGAAGTTTCCCACGCTTAATGCCCTTGATAGGAAATTCTCGTCAAAGTCATTTTCATAAAGATACAATAAGGCTTCATTCGCTTTCATGTCCTTGTCGTAATGCACTTTCTGCACTTTTGTATGGATATTGGGGTTTTCTGTCAGTCTGGCTTTCTTCAGCTTCGCATTAGGGCCTGTTGGAGCGGCAACAGAATCAGCATTCGGCCTGAAAGAGGGCTTTTCCTCCAAATTGATTTCAATGTCAGCAGGCCTTGACGCCATTGCAGCGTCCTGTATAAGCTCGAGAAATTTTCCTCTTTGCCTTACCGAGCTTTTGAAGCTTGAATTTATAAGGGAAGTCCTGTAGTCAATTATCTGCGGAATCTCAAGCCGGTTCTCAGCCCAGAATCTCGGGGCATCATAGAGCCACGCATCTTCCTTCTCTTCAGGCGGCGCAAGAATCCCTACATTTATGTCAGGATAATTAAATCTTCCAACGAATGGCGAGACAGCATCGCTTACAAAGTCTTTTTTTATTATTTTTTCACTTACCTTGATCCTTGAGAAAGCCTTGCTGCATTCTGGACAGTTAGGGTTGCCGCAGTTAAACAATGGGTGTTTTTTTGACTGGGGAAGGTGCATGGGAAAGAATAAGCATGATACTAATTTAAACTTATTGATGGAGCTTAACCACTGCCCGGCAATTTAAGGGGGTAATTAATCGGAAGGGTATTCTCATTTCTCAGAGCAGGATTGCATTTACTTACTATTTCAGGCTCAATCCCGCGCTGTCTTGCAACCTTGTAAGGGTTTTCTCCTTTTTTGAGTGGATGTATTTTCCCGCATTCTTGCCTCAAACCCGTATTTGCAATTTGGATGCCGTAATCTTCAGGGCTCTTTAGTACTTCACTAGCAGCGAGAACATATCTTACATGGTTTCTTGTCTCAGTCGGCAGGAATTTTTCATACTCCCAAAAATTATTTGAGTTCGCTTTCTTGATGGCTTCATTGAGGCGTGTTTCACCTGCATTATACTCGGCAAGGGCAGCTTCCAAGGATTTATACTTTAGGGTCATTGCGGCCAGCCTTTGTATCGCTTTGGGTATGGATATTTCAGGATCCTGCCTTCCGTCATGGTATGGAGTGACTTTTATGCCTTCTCTCCTCGCCATATGCGCAAGGTACTGCATATTTCCCACGGCACCTTTTTCGGAAACGATGTTTCTTCCATTGCTCTCTTTGGCTTCATGCGCTAAGGTTACGTAACGGGAAAAGCCATATTTTCCCAATTCTGGATTCTCGCTCAGAATTCCGGCAACAGCCTTTTCATGAATTGCGCGGTGCGGGAAAGCGCCGTTTATTCTATCCTCTAAAATTTTCCTGTAAGTTATAATTATTGGAATCCTGTTTCCGTGCTTATCCAGCCTGTCGCTGAGATACTGCTTAAAAACAGCATCGCTGGTTATGAGGTCTAAGGTCGCCCTTACTGGGGGAATTGAAAGTGCATTATATGCGGCTGTCTCCCCGTTGGAGGGTGGAATATTATTCGGCTGCGGATTTTTACGATCATTAAGCCTGCTCTCAAGCGGCTTCTTCCTAGGATTCATATCAAACTCAAATCCATTATGCTCAAAGGTATCCTTGTTTTCAGGCATAGCCGGAATATTTTCTCCCATTTTTCTAAGGGCTTCAACTTGCTTAAATAAGTCTTGGACTCTTGCCTGCATCTGCAGGTCTCCAGGAGGCAGAGATTCTGCCAGGCGAAAGTTTTGCAGTCTTCTGGCATGGGCAATTTGGACCCGGGTAATTCCTAAAGCCCCGCCTGTTGCAATCGCTCCCACCAATGCTGTATACAATAAGGTTTTAGCTCTCATGCTTAACAAAAGGTAATCGCTTCTATTTAAACCTTTCGATTTTGTAGTTACTTAGTGGTAGTTAAATTAAATAAGCATAATTAACTTCAATATTGAAAATAAATCAAAGTAAATATTTAAATACAATCTCCAAAACTGGTTTAAAAATGGCACTAAGCGAAGAGCAATACGGACAAATCAGGAACGAGCTTGACAGCTGCAAGAACCCGTTGTTCTTTTTTGACGATGATCCTGACGGGTTGTGCTCTTTCCTTTTGCTGTACCGCTACCTGAAAGAAGGCCACGGCATTGTTGTAAAGACCCATCCAGTGCTTGATGCGAGAAGCCTGCAGAAAGTTGAAGAATACAGTCCCGACAAGATATTCGTTCTTGATATAGCCAAATTAGAGCAGGACTTCATTGACGGAGTACATTGTCCTGTCATCTGGATTGACCACCACGGCCCTTTTGAAAGGAATAATGTGAAATATTTCAATCCAAGAAACATCAGCAAGGATGCTTACTTTCCGACTTCTTACTTATGCTATAAGGCAACAAGGCAGGACTTATGGATAGCTATGATAGGCTGTATTGCAGACATGCATCTCCCCGATTTCATAGAAGACTTCAGGAAAGAGTATCCGGACATAAATGCGGATGGAAATGATGTTGCTGAAGTTTATTTTAACAGCGACATTGGAAAATTAATCAAAATTTTTTCATTCATAATGAAGGGCAAGACCAGCGACGTCATGAAGCACATAAAAGCCTTGACAAGGATTGAAAGCCCTTACGAAATATTAAGGCAGGAAACAACAAGGGGCAGGTTTATCTACAAAAAATACGACAAAATAAACAGCCTTTATGAAACACTCTACAAGCAGGCCATCTCGGATGTGGGTAGTGAAAAGCTGCTTGTCTTCACTTACCACGACGACCAGATGAGCTTTACAGGAGATCTTGCCAACGAGCTTATGCACCGCTATCCGGGCAGGGTAATCATAGTCGGCAGGAAAAAGGAAGGCGATGTAAGGATGTCAATCAGGACTGCAGGAGTGAGCATCCCTCCCGCTCTCGATAAGTCGCTTGCCGGATTGCAGGGCTATGGCGGAGGCCATGACAATGCATGCGGGGCAAATGTAAAAGAACAGGATTTTCCCGAATTCCTTGAAAGAATGAAAAAGAACCTAAACCTTTAGGTTCTTGTTGATCATATCCACTATCCTGTCTCTTTTGTCCTTGGCTCTTGCCCTTGAGGCGAACATATCCTGGTTCTCTTTCCTGATGCGCTGGTTCATCCTCATTATCTTGTCGTTTATCTTGTTGAGCCTCTGTATCGCCATGCTGAGCTTCCCTTCCATGCTGCCGGGAATTGCAAGCACCAGTATCCTGCTCCTCGCCTCATTCAGGTAGAACAGCTTGCTGCCGCTGAAAGTCTTCTGCTCGTCAACAAGAAGCTGGCCGAAAATGTTAGTATCCCTGTCCAGATCTTTCCTGAGCTGCAGTATGACCGCCTCGTTGTATGCATTGTTCTTGAGGAGGCTAAGCTCTATAATGTCATTGTTCTCTGTCATGTCCTTCCTGAACTCGTCAAAAGCGGAATCCAGCATTGACTTGAAAGATAAATAGCTGACTGAATTTATGTCCCTGTTTATGTCAATCCTTGAGATATAGTTTTTGTACTGCGGCTCCTCTAAGGCCATGCTCCCACCCCCTGATAGGGCTGTTTTATGATATAGAGTATAAAATGGTTTCGGTGAAATGTAGGGATTATGTGAGTTTCCTGTTTACATGAAAATCTTTCAAGCGCCGACAATGGCGGTGCGACGGCTTTCTCCGAAAGCCTGCTCGGCACCCCATAGGGCTTCCCCCGCCTCGCCGCACGCGTCGAAGCGTATTGTTTTGTGGCTGATAAGGCGTCGCGGGGGATGTCCCTTACGGGGTGGCGAGTAGGGCAAATTGAGCAAGGCGAAATTTGACCGTCAGCCGCCAAAGTGGTGGCGTGCGGCATAAAAGATCATAGATGGCGAAAAATATCCAGAAATCAATCAAAACCCCTAACCAAGATTGACAGCATTCACAATCCTGTCGGCATTGTAGTCATAGACAATAAGCCTGCTCTCATATCTCAGAAGAAAATCTCCGACTTTCGCATTTGCATACACTTGGGGAAACTGCTGCTGCAGCGTTTGGAGCGACTGTGCATCTATCTGGCCGCCCACAGGCTGCTGCCCTTCAAGGCCCTGCGCTTCAGGATGGGCGTAAAGCTTCTGCGTAAAATCAGCAGGCAGCTGGGCTTGCTGGGGCTGCTGCAATTGGACCTGCCCTTTTATCACGTCATTGTCATAATCGTAAACAACAACTGCGTTTTGGTATTGAATCAGGTAGCTGCCTATGAATGAGACATCAAGCCCAGCAATCTGGGTCTGCAAATTTCCGATATTGTTTTGGCTTATCTCAATTATGTTCAAAGGAGCGGCACCGACATAAGCCTTCATCTCGTCATGCGCTGTCAGCTTATTGAGAAAATCCTGCGCATTTATTGTTCTGGGAACAAGCTCTGACTTCAGCTTATTTGTATTCAGGTAAGCAAGAAGGCTGAAAGCGAAAGCGCCTATTATGAGCAAAACTACAATATATTGGAATAAAGTCCTTTCATGTAAAGGCTCATAATATTCCTGTCCACCCCTTGCCATAAAAACTAAAATAAGCAATTAGTATAAAAATGTTATGCTCTATTGGAGAGTGGTTAACCGAGCCCAAAAGGCTTTAGCTATTCAGCTTGCCCTTCTGCTTTCTGAACAGCAAATGCAATTCAATGACTATTTTGGCCATCAAGTCAACCGCAACTACAATCCAGTCTATAATTATGAATGCATTTCTTGTTATTGGAAATTCCGCAAGAATTTGCATTGGTCCTAAAAATCCGCACTTTAGTGCGGAATTTTCAATCCACGAAAATCGGACTATCCTCTGCCTAACGGCAGTGGTTTTTGCCGTTCGGTTTTCGTTATGCTCGCTGCCAATAGGTATAGCAATGCCAGTGAACTTATGACTAATGATATGAAAACCCATGTTTTGTTCTTCACTTTTAAGCCTCTGAAATACAGCAGTCAAAAACAAGCCGCTTCATTTCAAAACCAGAATTAAAATCATTATGACTGTGAATACAATCGCCCCTATGCCTATGACGTAAGCTGAAATCTCAAAAACACGGTCCCAATCAAAGCTTTTTATTCTTTGTTCCATGGGCAGGATTAATGAATTAAAGTATATAAATTATCGCTTTACCCAAGCCTTATTATCACGCTGCCTGTTGCAGATGTTATAGCTGTGTTCTCCCCCTCGGTTGAATTGAATATTTCAGACCTTGCTTTGCTTCCATTAGGCACAGCCAGTTAGCCAAAATTATTCCAGGAAAGAATCTGCTGCGCCGATACTACCCGGGCTATTTTTCTTTATGCCCTTCTTCGAGAATCGCTTTGATATTTTCCTTCAATTCTGGAAGGTCTTTTTTGACTATTTCCCAAACAATGTCCAAATCTACGCTAAAATAAGCATGTATCATTATGTCTCTTGTTCCCGCTATCTTTGCCCATTCAATTTCGGGATGCTTTTGCTTAAATTCTTTAGAAATGTTCTTTACAGCTTCCCCAATTATCTCAACCCTTCTGACAGTAGCATCTTTAATGTCCTTATTTCTTTTAAATTTCTCTTTGGCCAGCTTTTTGACCGAACCTTCAATGTCAGCAATAGCATCCAGTATATGCTTCAGATAAGGCAGATTTTTATGGAACATCATATTATTCTTATCTCGTCATCCAAAATGTATCTTTTTAAATAAGGGTGGAGAGACTTGTAAGTTAAAAGGTCGACCTTTTTGCCTAATTTTTTCTCTAATTCAAGTTTCATGCCGGCAAATTCAAGGCCCA
>JAGVYR010000010.1 GCA_018303185.1 Candidatus Woesearchaeota archaeon
CCTGCCTCGCAAAAATATTGGCGCATGCTTGGCTTGGCTTTGTTGCCTCAGCCTCAAGCAAAAGGCGGGCCTGCCTTAACCCCTATTGTTGAAAAACCGCCCCTTGCCTTAACCAAAACTCGTGACCTGCCTCGCAAAAAACAATGAGGCGGCCTTAAGCTGGCCTTAGCGGGTTTTGTGATGGAATTTTCTTTTAGTGGTCGCTGAATCGTGCATTAAAAGTATACTCTTTTCCCTACTAATGTACAACAGCAAAAGATTTATATACTAGTTGTTACCCTAATTAAATTAAGCCTTACGGCGAGGTGGGATAAATCAAGCTGATAAAGCATGACCGTTACCTCCAAGAGCTAAGGGATAAGATTTCTCACAAATATGATTCTGTGTCTGTCAATGTCAAAATACATGAAAGGAAAAGAAGCCTCGCTGAAATCGACATCATAGCGAGGAAAGGAAACCAGATTGACATCTATGAAGTCAAGTGCTCACACCGCATCTTCAAGGCAAAAAAACAGCTGGTAAGGATAAAAAGAATCCTGAACATTCCTGAAAGCGACGCCTACTTCTACTGCGGAGCATCGAAGATGCTGGTGACTGTGTAGTCCATGAATTTGTTACAGTCAGCAGCAGGCTTCGGCTTTAGATTATTGCGATAGGTTAGCGGCTTTCGCTGGATATTTGCTGTCATCGCTCGCACCTGAAGCTTTTTTAACTGACCCTTATTTTCAATATGCTCTGCAATGCTAGCCACGAGGCTCGCTTTTCCTCAAAGCGCTCGCCTCGTGTTTTATGGTACCCACATAGAAGATAACAACCTTAAGTAGAACTACTCAATACCTTCCTTCTCATCAATCCCGAACATTATGTTCATGTTCTGGACTGCCTGCCCGGAAGCGCCTTTCAGCAGGTTATCTATAACTGAGATTACGACAAGCTGATTGTTTTCATCAATCTCAAACCCGCCAAGCGCACAGGAATTGTTCCCCTGCACGTCATGAAGGTCAGGAATCTTGTCAGCTATCTTTACGAAAGGCTCGCCCTTATAGCGCTCAATGTACATTTTTTTTATATCTTCAGCACTGTACTCCTTACCGAGTAGGGCGTGCATCGTGCACATGAGACCCCTGAAAGTCGCTAACACATGAGGCGTAAATGAAACCCTGCCTTTGATGAACTGCTCTATCTCAAACTTGTGGCGGTGCTTAGTTATATTGTACGGGATTATATTGTCGGTATAGTTCTCGGGCTGGTTTGCATATGTCTTCTTGGAGCCTGCGCCGCTGTATCCTGACTTGCAGTCAAAGATAATATGCTTTGCCATCTTCTGCACAGGGAGCGCTGCAAGAATGGAAGCAGTAGCATAGCACCCCGGGTTTGCGACTAGTTTTGCCTTCCTTATTTTCTCCCTGAAAAGCTCAGGCAGGCCATAGACAGCGGTTATCTTCTTCTTGTGCTTGGCTCCATAGACCTTCTCATAAACATCAAGGCTTGAAAACCTGTAGTCGGGCCCCAAGTCAATTACCTTCGATTTCAGTTTAGGAATAACATCCAGGGATTCGGTAGCGGGCATTGCAGTGAATACTACATCCGCACCGGACTTATTTATCTCTTCAATAGAGAGATTAGTGAATTTTAACTTGCCATCCTCAAAATCAGGATAGAGCGATTTCACGGTTTTCCCTGCATAGGTGCGGCTGTTTAAAAAAGCAATTTCAGCATGCTTACGCCTGCTGAGCAATTTAATTAGCTCAAAGCCCGTGTATCCGGATGCGCCTATGATGCCTGCCTTAATCTTCATTTTCAATCACTTCCCTCAGTATTATTATGGAATCATCTATTATGCCCTTTGTTATTGTCAAAGGAGGCAGGAACCTCAAAACTTTTTCCGAGGCCAAATTCACAAGCAGCCCTTTCTCAAGGCATTTATTCACTATCTTTTCCCCGTTTCCATTAAGCTCCATTCCAACCATTAAGCCTTTACCTCTTACTTCCTTTATTGATGCTGAATCTATTTCCTTAAGCTTTTTTATAAGATAATCTCCCATTAAGGCAGCATTTTTCATCAGCTTTTTGGAAATTATCTCATCTATCGTGAAGTTTGCCGCGCTGCATGACACAGGATTGCCACCAAAAGTTGAGCCGTGGTCGCCTTTTCCAAAACTTTTTGCAACTTTTTCTGTGGCTATTGTGACGCCTATCGGCAGCCCATTGGCAAGGCCCTTGGCCACCGCCACTATATTTGGCTTTATGCATGCATGCTGATAGGCAAAAAACTTCCCTGTGCGGCCGCAGGCTGTCTGTATCTCATCCAGCACCAGAAGGATTCCATGCTTATCGCAGGTTTCCCGCAGCTGATTAAGATACCGACCGCTCGGCACTATAACGCCGCTTTCTCCCTGTATTGGCTCGACTATAACAGCTGCTGTCTGCTTGCTTATTGCCTTTTCCACAGCCTTGATGTCATTGTAATCTACGTGGACAAATCCCGGAAGCATGGGTCCGAAAGGAGCCTTTATCTTCTCTTTCCATGTCGCGGCAAGGCTTCCGAAAGTCCTTCCGTGAAAGCCGTGCTTCATGGCTATGATTTCGCTTTTTCCGGTGTGCTTTCTTGCAAGCTTGATTGCTGCCTCAACGCTTTCAGTGCCGGAATTGGAAAAAAAGCACCTGTCAAGCCCTGAAATATTCGAGAGCTTTTCTGCCAGCAATGCCTGCTGCTCGCTGTGATACAGGTTGGAAGGGCTTGTTATCTTCGCAATCTGCCCCTTTACCGCTTCTGCAAACTCCTTATTGCCATGCCCAAGCGTGCATGTCGCTATCCCTCCAACTAAGTCAATGTATTTCTTTCCGCTCTTGTCAAAGACATAGCAGCCGTTGCCGTGGTCTATGATAACTGCAGGCCTTGTATATGTCTGCATCATATGCTTTTTTTCAAGGGCAATTATCCTTTCTGTATTATTTTTATTTGCCATCACTCCGCATCCCCATTCTTATAGACTATCTCAGTCCCAATTCCCTTGTCCGTGAATATCTCAAGCAAAATCGAGTGAGGGATAAGCCCATTAATCAGGTGAGCCTTGGGGCATTTTTTCTGCACAGCATAGATGCATGCCTCAACCTTAGGTATCATCCCCTTGCTTATATTCCCTCTTTTGATTTCGCTCTTGGCTGTCCTGAAATTTATATGTGACAGGAGCTTTCCGCCTATATTAACGCCATCAACATTCGTCAGTATTGTGAGCTTCTCAGCCTTCAGGGCAACCGCTATGTGCGCGGCTGCAGTATCGGCATTGATATTGTATTTTTCGCCTCCCTGGCCTATACCGAGCGGAGATATTACCGGTATGAAGCGGGACTTTATTGTCCTAAGCAGCCTTGCCCTGTTCACGCTTGTTATCTCTCCCACAAATCCGAATTTCTCTGATTTTTTCCTTACCTTTATGCTGCCCCGTGCATTAACTGCCTTTGCGCCGTGGGCCCTGATGCGGCTCACAATTTCTGCATTTATCCTTAAAAAAACCTCTTCCACGATCTTCACTGTCTCGCTGTCAGTATATCTTAAGCCGTTTATGAATTTTGGAACTGCCCCCTTTTTCACAAGCTCCTTGTCTATATCCGGCCCGCCGCCATGGACAACAACTGGAAGGAGGCCGATGCGCTTCAATAAAACTATGTCCTCGATGACATGCTCCATGCTGTCCATGGCATTGCCGCCGAATTTTACCACTATTATCTTCTCATGATATTTCTTTATGTAAGGCAGCGCCTCAACAAGCACGCTTGCCTTGTTCAATTCCGCCCCTATCTTCTCAGGTGTGGTAAACTGCGTTGATTTTAACATAGTCATATGTCATGTCACATCCATAGGCTTTTGCATTCTCCCTGCCCTGCTTCATGTCAAGTGTTATCTTAAGGCAGTCTTTTTTCATTATATCCTGCACTTTCCTGAAATCGAAGGCTGCGGCAGCGCCCCTGCTCACTATCTGGACGTTGCCAAAATGAATGTCCATAAGGCTTTCATTAAACTCAGCTCCGGATGAGCCTACAGCGGACATTATCCTTCCCCAGTTTGGGTCGTTGCCGAAAAACGCGCATTTGACCAGGTTTGAGGTTATTACAGATCTCGCTATCTTCCTCGCGTCTTCAGCCGTCTTTGCGTTCTTTGCCTCCACCTCGATGAGCTTCGTCGCGCCTTCCCCATCCCTTGCAATCTTCTTAGCCATCTCAATGCATACAAAATCCAGCGCCTGCTGGAATTTTTTTTCATCTGCACTGCCCGCATGGCCGTTTGCAAGTATGACTGCCATGTCGCTTGTGCTCATGTCCATATCCACGCTTATCATGTTGAATGACTTATCCACAGAGCTTTTTAGGAATTTCTTCAGCTTATCTGCCGGAATTTTTGCGTCCGTAGTTATGAAGCACAGCATGGTCGCCATATTCGGATGAACCATTCCGGCGCCTTTTGCGATTGCGCCTATGGTGAAATTTTCCGATTTGACAGCAATCTCCTTTTCATACAGGTCAGTGGTCATTATCGCCTTCGCAGCATCATGCTTCTCTTTTTTCAGTTCATTCCTGATGCCTTTGATGCCGGATAAGAGCCTATCCATTGGAAGATATGCGCCTATAAGGCCTGTCGAGGCTACAAGCACGTCCTCAGCACCTATATGAAGCTCTTTGGCTGCAGAGGCTGCAATCTCCCTTGCATCCTCAATGCCCTTTTTCCCCGTGCACACGTTCGCGATGCCGCTGTTCACCACAATAGCCTGCGCCTTTCCATCCTGCAGGTGCTCCTTTGTGACAATCAAGGGAGCGCCTTTAACCTTATTGGAGGTGTATACTGCTGCGGCATCTGCGGGCACGTCGCTGAATAGGACTGCAAAATCCATCTTTCCTGACTTCTTTATCCCTACAATCTTTCCAAGGGCGCTGAATCCTTTCGGTGCACAAACATTATTCTCAACAAGTTTCATTTTTTACCCCAGCAGCTTCGCGAATTTAGAACTGAGTGCAGATTTTTCTTTTGATGTTGACTGCACTATTCCGGATAACTCCGACTTCGCCTTCTCCAGCCCAAGATTTCCTGTCGCCCCTAGGTGCTTTTTTGATTTTATATTGGCTATAGGATCTGGGCATTCCACGGCATCAAGGCTTTCTGCAGTCTTCTGGTATGCTTCCCTGAATGGAATTCCTTTCTTAACAAGTTCCAATGCGCTGTCTGCCGCAAACAATGGCTTGTCAAAAGCATTGGTGCATTTCTCCTTGTTTATCTTCAGCCCGCCTAATGCAGTATCCATTATCATGATGGATGGCAAAGCTATGGTGAAGCTTTCCATGAGCGGCTCTTTCGTAAGCTGGAAATCACGGTTGTAGCCCGAAGGCAGCTTTGACACGATGCTGCTTATTTTGAAAAGGTTTGCCTCAACGACAGATGCTTTCGCCCTGACAAGCTCGAACACATCAGGATTCTTCTTCTGCGGCATAATAGAGCTGCCTGTCGTGAAGCTGTCCGGAAGCGAAAAAAAACCGAATTCATCCATGCTGAAAAGGCAAAGGTCATTCGCCATCTTTCCTATATCACCCATTATCCTTGAAAGGGCGAAAACTATGGCTGACTCTGCCTTGCCGCGGCTGTTCTGCACATAAAGTGCGTTGTTCTGGACTTTGCTGAATCCCAGAAGTGATGCTGTAAATTCCCTGTCTATGCCTATATTTACGCCGTATCCTGCCGCGCTTCCCAATGGGCTCTGGTCGCTCAGCTCGTAAGCGCAGTCCAGCAGCTTAAAATCATCAAGCAGCGACTCTGCATAGGCCCCGAATAGCATTCCGACAGAAGATGGCATTGCCTTGCGCATATGGGTATATCCGGGAATCGGGACCTCTTTGTTTTTCTCTGCAAATGCTATCAAAGTGGCCGCCAATGCTGCAAGAGCTTCTTTGATTTCCAGCAGATTTTCCTTTGAATACAGTCTCATGTCCACAAGAACCTGGTCGTTCCTTGAGCGTGCGGTATGTATCTTTTTTCCAAGGCTTCCAAGCTTCTTTGTCAGGAAATTCTCTACTGCTGTGTGCACATCTTCGTCCTGCTGCGCTATCGGGAATTTGCCGCTTTTGTCCAAACATGATATTTCCGTCAATGCTTTTTTTATCTTGACAGATTCCTGCTTGCTCAATACGCCTATCTTATGCAGCATCGCGGCATGCGCAAGGCTTCCAAGGACTTCGTATTTTACCAGCGCTTTGTCCAGCAAAAAGTCATTGCCCACTGTAAACTTTTCAATTTCCCCGTCAATCCTGAATCCCTTTTCCCAGAGTTTCATTTTACACCTTTCCCATCAATTTCAATATTATCGCCTTCTGCATATGGAGCCTGTTCTCCGCCTGGTCAAAAACTATGCTCTGCTTCCCGTCTATCACTTCAGCTGTCTGCTCATAGCCCCTCATTGCAGGCAGGCAGTTCATGAATATCGCATCTTTCTTCGCAAGGGCCATCATCGCACTGTTCACCTGAAAAGGCTTGAATGCCCTTACCCTTTCCTCCTTCTTATCCTTAGGCACATGATAGCTCATCCACGAATCTGCATAGACTATGTCTGCATCCTTGGCAGCTTTCCTCGCATCATTAAGTACCTCGATTTTTGAG
This sequence comes from Candidatus Woesearchaeota archaeon, assembly GCA_018303185.1. Lineage (GTDB taxonomy): Archaea > Nanobdellota > Nanobdellia > Woesearchaeales > GW2011-AR4 > JAGVYR01. The sequence goes on from JAGVYR010000010.1 coordinate 6,644, forward strand.
CCTGATTTTTTTGCCTTTTCAAGCGCTGCCTTTACTACCTGCTGCTGAGGCATGTGCTCTTTAGGGCATCCGACTGAGATGCTGATGCCTGCGATTGCGCAGCCCAGGAGCAGCGAATGCGTCACGTTGTTGTTGCCATCGCCCAAAAAGCACAATTTCAGGCCTTTGAGCTTTCCTTTCTTTTCCCTTATGGTAAGCAGGTCAGAGAGTATCTGGCACGGATGGAACATATCAGTCAGGCCGTTTATGACCGGAACAGGTGAATTTTCAGCAAGCTTCTCCAGCTGCTCCTGCTTAAACAGGCGGGCCATTACAATGTCACAGTATCTTCCGGCAGCCTTTGCCGTATCCTCAATGGATTCTTTCTCTCCAATAGGGGCATCTTTCACATCAAGGAAGATTGCGTGGCCGCCCATCTGCGTCATTCCCGCTTCAAAGGAAAGCCGTGTCCTCAATGACGGCTTTTCAAATATCATCAGCAGGGTTTTTCCCTTCAATGCCTCTAAATATTTTCCCGGATTCTTCTTTACATCCAAAGCAGTATCCATAAGCCCGACAGCGGATGCGCTGTCCGTGTCCAGCAGCGATAGAAGGTGCTTCATTTTGCCCTTTTCTTGGATGCTATCATCTGCTGCATGCCATAGAACTTTATGAAGGCCTCGGCTTCCTTGCCTTTCCACGTGCCTCCCTGGGCATAGCTTGCAATCTCCTTTGCCACCAGAGAGTATTCGGTCTTGATTTCGGTTGGCATCGCGCTCTTGCTTCCTACCTTCATAGTAACTGTGCCTGAGACAAATTCCTGGCTTTTGTCTACGAATGCCTCGATGTCCCTCATCAGCGGCTCGTAAAGCAGCCCGTTGTATGCAAGATCAGCCCATTCACTCTCAAGTGCAGCTTTCATCTTCTGCTGCCTTCTTGTGAGGACTGCCCTCTCAAGGGCGCGGTGAGCCTCTATAAGCAGCATCAGTCCCGGGGCTTCAAATGCCTGTATCCCCTTTATGCCTATGGTTTCATCCTCATAATAGATGCCGCGCCCATATCCATGGCCGCCCACTGTCTGGTTCAGCTGCACAAGGATGTCAGAGCCGTGCATCTTCTTTCCGTTAAGGGATACAGGAACGCCTTTCTCAAAGCCTATTGTAAAGTACTCGGGCTCTGCCTTTGTAATCTTTGAAAGCTGCCACGCATCTTTGCTGGGTTCCTTGCCCTCGTCAATCTCGCTTCCCGAGACTGTAACACCAAAAATGTTCGTGTTGATTGTGTACCTTTTCACCCTTTTGTCAACCTGAAAGCCCTTGCTTTCGAGGTGCTTTACTTCCTCGGGCCTCGTTATCATAAGCTCCCTTATCGGAGCGAGTATCTTCAGTCCGGATGTAAGGGTGTTTATCGTGGCGTCTATCCTAACCTGATCGTTTCCCGCTCCGGTGCAGCCATGGGATACGTACTCTGCATTCTCCTTTTTGGCTATTTTCGCTGCATGCTTCGCTATAGTGTAGCGGTCTGCACACATATTCGGGTAGATGCCCTGGTAGAGGCCGTTCGCCTTTATCAGGTTGGAGATTATCTCGTCGAATATCTCTTTCTTTGCATCGGTGCATATATGCTTAACTGCCCCAAGTTCCTTGCTGCGCGCTTCGATTTTTTTGAGCTCTTCGCTGCTTAAGCCGCCTGTATCTATTGTCGCTGTGATTACGTCAAACCCCTTCTCTTTCAGGTAGAGGGTACAAAAACTCGTATCCAGCCCGCCTGAAAATGCCAGTATCACTTTTTGTTTCATAGCTGTTTGCAGAATCGGCACTCCTTTTTAAATTTAATTGCTGATTTTGGACAAATAGGACAAAAATGTCCGAAAAGAAACATTTATATAGTATACGGGCTTAACATGCCTTATGGCAAGCATAACCATGAGGGTGCATCAGTATATTGCTGAGCACCCGAGCGTAAGGGACTGCCTGAAAAAAGGAATTATCAATTATTCAGCATTGTCAAGGAAAATAGCCGGAGATTTAAAGCTGGAAGAAAGGAACTTTGATGCTGTGCTTGTGGCATGCAGAAGATTCGAAAGAAAGTTTAAGGAAAACCCTGTTGAAGGCCAGATAAGGGAGATTCTTAAAAAAAGCAAGCTTCAGATCAGGAACAAGATGATTGTTGCTTTGATTGAGAAAGGCGTCTTTTACGGCCATATCTCGCAGCTGCACCATGAGGTCAGAACTTTGTCTGCTCCCTTAAACATTATAGAAGGCTCAGATACAATAACGCTGATAACCTCTCTGGAAATGCAGGAAAAAATAGAAAAAATCTTCAAGGACAGGGTAATAAAGATAACAGATAATCTTGCAGAAGTCAACCTTAAGAGCCCTAAGGATCTGGAGCAGGTTCCGGGGGTAATCGCTTACCTGACTTCGCTGCTTGCCGATAAAGGAATCAACATAATTGAAACGATGTCAACGTGGACAGACACGCTGTTTGTGCTGGATGAGAAAGACATAGGGAAGGCGATGGAAGTGCTGAGGTTTTAGCCCACAACTCCTTTTCCCTCTATAAAGTGCCCCAGCTTCTTCCTTTTTGTCTCTAAATAGCCCCTGTTCTCTTTTGTCGGCTTAGTGGCCAATGGCATGCGCTCAACAATCTCGATGCCGTATTTCTTAAGGCCTTCAATCTTCTTCGGGTTGTTTGTCAAAAGCCTGATTTTCTTAGCGCCGAGGTCTGCAAGCATCTTAACGCCCACAGTATAATCCCTTAAATCAGCCTTGAAGCCCAATTTTTCATTCGCCTCGACAGTATCCATGCCGCGTTCCTGAAGCTTGTACGCCTTTATTTTATTAAGCAGCCCTATCCCGCGGCCCTCCTGCCTTAAATAAAGGATTATCCCGCTGCCTTCTTTTGAGATGAGCTGCATCGCCTTTTCAAGCTGCTCGCCGCAGTCGCACTTCAGCGAATGGAAAACGTCGCCGGTAAGGCATTCTGAATGAACTCTCACAAGGATAGGCTCCCCTGAAACTTTTCCCATAATCAGAGCCATGTGGTGCTCGCCCGCGCATTCATAGACTATGGCCCTGAACCTGCCGTATTTTGTCGGCAAATTAGCCTCTGCTTTCTTTTCCATAGAGAAATTTGCATCTGAATTGATTTAAAAAGTTATTGTTAAAATGGAGACAGAGTCAACTTAAGGCGCAATTTACCTGCCTGCGAGAACGCTCGCCTTTGCAGAAAGTTCGAGCAGGCTCGCGTTCAAATCTCGGC